>NZ_JBWQXL010000013.1:0-192866 GCF_056620565.1 Nostoc sp. LEGE 12454 | reverse complement strand
GTCGTACACCACACAAGCGTTTAAAGTCTTCTGGCTTTAAGATTTTTACTTGTTCGTATGTCATCAATGCTACCCAACTCTAACCTACTTGTCCCACGTATTTGGGACTTTTGCAAGAGGTCTAATGAATTACTATTACAGCTGGTAAACAGCATTGCTTTAGCTTGTGAATAGGCCGTTTTCTAGCTAGTAATTACTAGAAGCGATAGCCTAATCCAGCTTGGAAGCTGACAGCATCAGCATCACTATTTCTGTAGGCGTCAATACCCCATTTAGTATCGCCGTAGGCAATGACATTTTTGCTAACTTCTGATTCAATCCCAAGGGTGACTACAGGTGAATTCCGATTGCCCAATGGAGTTTTTTGACCTTCATCAGTTACAAAGGAATAACCACCACCGAAGTAAACGTTAGTATTTTTGGCGATGGGCGCATCATAAGTCACTATGGGCATAATTGCAGCAGCATCACCACCATACAGTACAGAACCCCGCAGTGAAACAGGCGCATTGGGTACGGCGTATCGTCCTTGAATATTACCACCAATTTGTGCTTCATCGTTTCCTTGTCCGCCACTGGTTGCACCAACAGCAACACCAGCACCGATGTAGTTACCGTTAGTACCTGCTGTTTGAGCAGATGCAATGCCGGCTGAGAGGACAATGGAAGCAACAGCAAGTGCAGAGGCAGCTAATTTTGTAAGTTTCATAAAGTTATTCTCACTAGAGTTAGGTAAAATCAATGTTCTCTAGTACTAGAATCTCTTTTTTTACAAAATGTAACCTCACACACCTGGTTCACCCAAGTGGCTGAATTATTTCTCACCCACCTGGGTGTAACAACTGAAATAATTGAAGAATTCAGGATTTAGAACAAGAAAGTGGAAGATTCAGATCCACCACCCTCTTGTTTTTACGCTGCGCTATCTGCTTTCTCTGGCTCCAAGTTCATGCTGAATTCTGACTCCTGACTCCTGAATTCTATTTAAATAACAGTTATTTCTTCAAAAAGCGCTGACGTAGACGAGAGATAAAAATATTCACCTCTGGTATTTTCAACCATGAAGCGATCGCTGCAAACACTACAATCCCTACGAAACCAGATATACACAATTGCAACACCAGAATCAGTAAACCCGTTTTACCTAACAATTGCTGAGAACCAACCAAAGTCCCATAGCTTGCTACCCCTGCAACTACGCTACCACCAGCCAAACCCAGAATCGGCAAACTCCACTCGCGCCAAGGTAAACCATTGAGTTTGCGATCGAGCAACCATAACAGCATTAACATTGAGCTACAATTTACACCCACCGTTGCTAATACCAAACCGGGAGCGCCAAAAGGTTTAACGAAAAACCAATCTAATAAGATGTTGAGCAAGATGTTAAAAATACTGATGCGAAAAGGTGTCTGTCCATCGCCTAAAGCATAGAATACCCGCACCAAAACATCACGTCCCAAATAGACAAACATCCCAATTCCATAAGCTACTAGTAAGGATGAAACTAGCTGTGTGGCTTCTGGCTTGAAAGCACCGCGCTCATATACCACCTGCACAATGGGTACAGATAGCGACACCATCAACGCTCCTAACGGTAGCATGGTAAAAGCAGTGAGTAGGAGTCCTTGGCGAATCCGTAATTTTAAGTCCTGCCAATTTTCGGGGCCAGCAAGTTTGGCAAATATCGGTAATAGAGGCAGTAAAATGATATTAGAAATAATCCCCAAGGGAGTTTGGACTAATAGATTAGCATAGTTAAATCCTGCCGCAGCACCAGGAATAGGACTAGCAAAATAAAGATCAGTGGCAACATTAATTGGCATCATTCCAGAGGAAACTGTTGCCGGAGTCATGATTTTAATTACTTCTTGAACGCCTGGAGATTTAAAATCAAACCGCAGGCGTAATGTGCCGAGTCCTAATCGCCACTGGACAATTAACTGCACTACCCATTGGAGAATCGCTCCTGCCAAGGTTCCCCAAGCTAAAACCATTCCCCCGATTAAAGCGTATTCTGGTTTAATAATGTCCTTGCCCAGTTGCATCGCTAAGATAGCAAGACCGCCAACAACGGTAATACTTGATAATAAAGGGCTAATAGAGAGTAACCAATATTGATTGGCTGTATTGAGAGTACCAAAGCCAATGCCAATTAAACCGGCAAATAAAGCCATTGGTGCCATAATGCGGAGTTGTTGAATAGCGATCGCTCTGGTTGTTTCTTCCAAACCATGACCGACTAAATCAACGATCGCATCCGCAAATAGAACTTGAGCCACTGTCACCAGCAACAGCACTCCAGCTACCAGCGTTGTCACGGTTTCCACTAAGGGAGCCGCTTCTTCTCGCCGACGCTTGGCTAAAACGCTGACGAGCGCACTGTGTAATGGCCCATTTACACCACCAAGTAAGATCAATAGAAAGCCAGGGATAATATAGGCATAACTATAGGCGGTAGCAGCAGCGCCAACACCAAATGCGGCAGCGATCGCTTGCTGCCGCACTAAACCGAAGACTTTACTAATTAATGTGGCTGCGGCAACAATGCCAGCAATTCCAGCGAAAGAACGAGAGGGTTTTTGATCTTGTTGTGTCACGAATAATACCCGACAACTCTTGCAGAGTGCATACTTTTAAACATTTAACCTGAAATTCCACAGTCTGTCAGGTAAATTTTGACAAATTAGTAATTTTAAATGCCTACGCTAAGAACTAAGGCAAAGCGATGCCTAAGACGGACTACGCCTACGCTCAAAATTAAATTCCTGAGATTGCGATAATACAGCGAATTACAAGTCAGTTAAATCGCGATTTCAAAGGGATCAGACCGATTTTCTGATTTGCCTGCACAACAATAACTTAGTGACAGCCTTGCTTAAGTTTGTAGTGAATATACTCAAATAAACTTTGCGTTCCTGTGTGTTTCAAATTAAACCCTCAATTGACGGCGAATTGACCAAATTGTGTACTTAGTCATTTCCTCTGTTGTGTACCAGCCAAAATTATTTTTTAACCAATTACAAGGATAGATCGAGAAAGGGGAACTATAACAATAACCATCTTCTGGGAAATAGTTGAACTAGGGACTGGGGATTGGAGACTAGAGACTGGATATCGGGCGAGATTTGAATCCCAAACAAATCTTACTCATATTTTATTCCCTAGTACCCAGTACTCAGTCCCAAAGCGCCCATTCGTCCCTATCCCAACAAGTTGCTATCCATCTGAAATTGGTGAATCCTGGACGCGGCCAATTGAAGACTGTAAAACTTTGCAGTTTGTCATATTGTTGACACTTCTTAACCCATGAACTTTGGTGTGAGGAACCCTTGTATAAAAAACTAGATAATCCAAAGCAATGGAACCCAATTCAAATTTCACAGAAAATCAACTTCTTTTATCAAGCGCTCAACTTCAAGAGCAACTAGAGCAACAAAAAGCTCTGGCGAGTGTAATTGTCCGTATTCGGGAATCTCTTGACTTAGAAAAAATTTTTCAAACGACTGTTACACAAGTGCGTCAGTTGCTAAATGCCGACCGAGTAGCAGTCTTCCAGTTCGACCGCGAACAAAACTGTGAGGGAGAATTTGTTTCCGAAGATGTTGCAATTGGTTGGGACTCAGCAATGGCTGTAAAAGTTTACGATCGCTGTTTTGAAGAACAATTTACTTCTAGTTATCAACAAGGTCAAGTGCAAGCGGTAGGAGATATTTACAAAGCTGGACTGAGTGATTGTCATCTGAAAATTTTGAGTAAATTTCAGGTACAGGCCAACCTCGTTGTCCCTCTATCGCGGAAGCAAGAACTGTGGGGATTGCTTTGCATTCATCAGTGCAGTGAGACTCGTGAATGGAAAGAATCGGAAATTGAGTTTATTCGTCAAATTGCTGACCATCTTGTTGTTGCGATTCAACAAGCAAAGCATCTTCATGAAGTCAAACTGCAAGCTGCAAAATTGGCTCAAGCAGTTCAGCGCGACCAAGTAATAGCTAAAATTGTCGATGAAATTCGCTCGCCCCTTGACATTGAAACTATCTTTAAAACCACAACTCAAGAAATACGTAAGCTGTTACAAGCTGACCGAGTTGCCATCTTTAGCTTCAATCCCGATTGGAGTGGTAACTTTGTTGCTGAATCATTTGCGGAAGGTTGGACTCCTTTAGTTGGTCTTCTGCCTGCGATCGCTGATACTTATTTACAACAAACGCAAGGCGGGCGTTACGTTAACAACCAGACTTTTATAGTTAATGATATTTACCAAGCCGAATTAACAAACTGTCATGTAACTCTGTTGGAACAATTTCAGGCAAAAGCCTTTGCTACTGCCCCTATTCTCCAAGGAGATCAACTTTGGGGAATCATCGCTGCCTATCAAAATGCCTCACCCAGAGAGTGGCAATCTTATGAAGTCGAATCACTGATCAAAATTGGCACACAAATTGGTGTAGCAGTGCGACACCATAAGTTGCTGGCATACGCTCAGTACCAAGCAGAGCAACAAAAGACATTAACTAGTGTAATTACTCGAATTCGAGAGTCTCTAGATTTAGATACAATCTTCCAGACTACTGTCACCGAGGCCCGGCAAATGCTGCAAGCAGACAGAGTGGCAGTCTTTCGTTTTGACCCGCAAAAAGATTGGGAAGGGGAATTTATTTCTGAGGATGTTGTAGCTGAGTGTAACTCGGTAATAGCAGAAAAAGTTTATGACTATTGCTTTGGGGAAAACTTTGCACCCCTTTACGCCCAAGGTCGAGTAAATGCGATCGCTGATATTTATCAAGGAAAATTCCCCGGTTGCTACGTCCAAATCCTAGAAAAATTTCAAGTGCGAGCAAATATGGTCGCACCTCTATTAAAAAAAGGTGAACTTTGGGGATTGCTGTGTATTCACCAATGTACTGCTCCTCGCTACTGGCAACCTTCTGAAATTGAATTTGCCAGTCAAATAGCCGAGCAATTGGGAGTTGCATTAAAACAGGATTCTTATTTAAAGCAAGTTCAAATGCAGGTTGTCCAGTTAGCAGAAGCCACTGAACGCGAAAAAGCAATGGAACGCCAAGAACTACTGGCTGCAACTATTGATAAAATCCGCCAGTCACTCGATATTAAAACTATTTTTAGAACTACTACTCACGCTGTGCGAGAGTTACTCGAAGTCGAGCGAATTGCAATCTACCGTTTCAACCCGGATTGGAGCGGTAAATTTGTAGCAGATTCCTTTAAAGATGGTTGGAAACCAGTTGCACAAACCCAACCAACGATTATACAAACTTTTGAGGATACAGACGACGATAACGAACTTCCGCGTAACGAAACCTTTGTGCCGATTCGGGAAGGTGAAAAATTATGGGGATTATTAATTGCTTATCAAAATTCGCAATCACGTTATTGGAAAGAAGAGGAAATTAATTTACTGGCTCAAGTTGGGGTGCAATTAGGAATTGCGATTCAGCAAGCAGAATTACTCGAACAAACTAAACGTCAAACTTTAGAACTTACTCAGACTCTGCAAGAATTAAAACAAACTCAGACCAGGTTAATTCAGGGCGAAAAAATGGCGGGATTAGGACAACTACTTGCTGGAGTTGCCCATGAAATCAACAATCCTATCAGTTTTATTTTTGGCAATCTTATCCATTTAAGTGAATATACTCAAGAACTGCTCAAGGTAGTGAACCTTTACCGTCAACACTCTTCAATATTGCCAACTATCCAAGAGCAAATCGACAAGAGTGATTTGGACTTTATCATCGAAGATTTACCGAAAACCCTTGAGTCTATGAAAGTAGGAACAGAGCGGATTTGTGATATTGTGCTATCGCTGCGAAACTTCTCTCGTACAGATGAGGCTGAATTGAAGCCAGTAGATATTCATGAAGGGTTGGATAGTACTTTGTTAATTTTAGGGCATCGCCTCAAAAATAATAACGATCGCCCAGCAATTGAGATTATTAAACAATATGATAGTTTACCTTTGCTCGAATGCTATCCCGCACAATTAAACCAAGTGTTTATGAATCTTTTGAGTAACAGTATTGATGCATTAGAGGAAAAGTTTAACACTATACAGCAAAGGTATTTAAAATTATTACAAACGTGTCCGAGAATACCTTTGACTATCTGGATTAATACGCAAGTTATTAATAACCAGGTTGTAATAAGAATAGCTGATAATGGTCTTGGGATTCCAGAAGAGGTGCGATCGCATATATTCGATCCCTTCTTCACTACCAAAGCACCAGGTAAAGGTACGGGGTTAGGATTGTCTATTAGCCATCAAATAGTAGTTGAGAAACATCATGGTCAGATGAAATGTTCTTCTAAATCAGGAGAAGGAACAGAATTTTTAATTGAAATTCCCATTGATAATTAGAGGCTATTGATTTTTGACAATTTCAGTCAATTTTAAATAGGGGAGCCAGGATAAGTAGAGGTTTCCTCCGTTCCCCGAAGGCATCATAACAGACTAATACATCAACACCTGAATCAATATAATAATTTATTTTCTTTAGAGTTTAGGATCATTTTTTGGGATGCGATCGCAGAGTTGATGTTGAGAAAATGGCAGAATTAGTATAAACAGCTACTAATTTAAAACGAGGAAATTTTTGATCGTCTTAACTATTTCTTGTTTTTCTTCAAACCCAGAAATTAAAATCAAATCGATAGCGAATAATACATAGTTTAATAAATAATTTGTATTTTCCATTTTTTCGCAAAAATGTCTCTGTTTTTATGCTCAACGCGGGGATTTTTTACCTACAACCCAAACTATCTCGCGTTGACATACCCGTAACTGGATTTACGCCATCGGCTCTTTCACACAGCAGCGACACTTGATAGCGGTCAATTAAAGCATCGGTAAAATCAGCACCAGTGACATCAGCATCATAAAAACGGCTGCGGGTTAAAGTTGCTTCAGTAAAGATGGCATTTTTCAGGTTAGCACCATCCATAGTGGCGCGATCGACTAAAGCGCCGCTCAAGTTCGCATCTTCCAAATTTGCCTTTAATAAAACTCCTTTAGTCAGAATTGCGTTGGTTAAATTCGCTCCTTGAAAATTTGTCCCCCGCATTTCTGCTGCAACAAAAGTTACCCCTGCCAAATCAGCATGAGAAAAGTCACGATTTTCTAAATTTATGTTGTTGTAATTGATTGTGTTTATCTGAGCAAAAGCCGGTTTGGGATTAAGTATTATCCACCCAAAGGCTAGTAGCAAAATTACAATCAAACCCAAAAAGCGCAGTAAAATCTTTTTCATAACTTTATTATTTCTCAGTAGTCCTTTGTCATTAGTTCTATCTTACAAAGTTCTGAGCGGAGGAAACCCCCGCTCAGATTTTGCGCTTTGTCATTTAACCAATGACCAATGACTAATGACTAATGACTCTTAGCTATTTCCAATCTTTCCCAATGCGGATTGTCAGATCGGATTCTAAATCACCAATGGCAGACACCTCGATTTGACCCAAGCCTAAGACTTTTTGCAAATCAACCCCAACTCGTCGGTTGCCTTTTTGGACAATAATCTGAGTTTGACGTTGGGTATCCGGCCAATCAGGTACTTTGTAAATATTATTAAAGCCTTTCTGTTTGAGATAAGCAATAACTTTTTCAGTTAGCTGAGGTTGATTTGAAGCATTTTGAATAGCAATTTTGAGGTTAGGAACCTGACGCATATCTGGTTTTAAACCAGGTACATTTACCCCAACATAATCATTCAACAGGCTCTGTTGTCCAGTCATATTTAGCCAATAGCTATCAGGGTCTTTGCTAAAGCGGCTAAAGGTACCAGGCAACACAGTCATTTGGAAATTATCCCGGTCTAGGTTAAGTCCGAAATTAACCAACGCCATCATTTCTTCCATCTTCAGGTTGGTATCAAAATATTTTCGCATTAGGCGAGTTAATTGAGGCAACCTGGGTAAGATGGTGGGACTATTTAAGCGTTGCAGCAGGGCTGCTGTTAGTGCTTGCTGACGCTGCACTCTGGGCAAATCTCCCAAACCTGGTTCGCGGAATCGAACAAACTGTTCTGCTTGTTCGCCATTAAGGGTTTGCCAGCCACTGACTAGATTAATCGACAGCCGACTGCTAGAGTCCTTATATTCCATTGATTGGGGAACAAAGACTTCTACACCGCCTAATTGATCGACTAACTGCCGTAAGCCGCTGGTAGAAATGCGGATGTAACGATCGATTGGGGCATTATTTAAGGTACGGCTAACTACCCGTGCAGCCAAGACTGGGCCGCCTTTGGCATTGGCATCAGATACCTTAGTTAATCCCTTTTCTCCCTTTTCGGGGATGGCGATCATTGTATCTCTGGGAATGGAAAGCACCCTTACAGATTTTTCACTAGGGTTAAGTCGTACCAGCAGCATGGAGTCGCTTTTCCCTGCAAAGCTTTCTGGTGAACCATCAACGGTACCGCTGACTGGTTCAATCCCCATGATTAAAATATTCATCGGACGTGAAAGCTTGTACTGGGAGAGTTTGCCCCATAACTCCCCTGGTAATGGGATTTTTACTTCGTCTTTAGCAGCAGTTCCTAAATCGTCATCTGTTCGATCTAGATTGCTCCATAAAGGAGTCCACAGCGCTAACGTTGACACCAGCAGCCCAGATAAGATGATGCCAATGACAACCGTCATAAACCATAACAGCCATCGAGGCATGGTTAAGCCCAGTCTCTCAGAAAGCTGATTGGGAAACGCGCCCACAGATTCGATGACGCTACGGCTCGGATTCGCTGGCTGGTTTAGTTCGACCTGCTCTTCCTCTGAGTCGGCTACTGGTACTGGCGTTACTTGATTTTCTGTCCGTTGAATTTGCGACGATCGCACGTCACTTTCAAACTCTACTACTTGCTGAGACGTAACCGGATTTTCCGACCATTCGACTTGTTTTATCACAATTATCTCCCCACTCAACCACTCCCTAAAAGTATGTTAATCCAAGCTACAAATATTGCCAGTGGAAAAGCTCACTGTAAACTTGTAATGTTCTTCGGTAGGCGTGTATGACAACATGAATACTTTATTGTTCCCCGTAATCCTAGCTGGTGGTAAAGGTGAACGTTTTTGGCCCCTAAGCCGCAAAGACCGACCCAAGCAATTTTTAAGTCTTGATGGTAGCTCTAGAAGTCTATTACAAGCAACCGCCGATCGATTGATTGAACTCGGTCGCGGGTGGGATTCCCTATGGGTCATCACTTCTAGTCAGATAGCTGAAGGCGTAAGACAACAACTACCCGATCTACCAGTTGAAAACTTGCTGATTGAGTCGGAAGGCAGAGACACTGCCGCTGCCGTTGCTTGGACAAGTTTAGAAATCAAACAGCGCTATGGTGAAGACGCTGTGATTGGCTTTTTCCCTGCTGACCACTGGATTGCTGACCAAGAGGCGTTTGCACACACATTAAATGCAGCTACGCAACTGGCAACAAGCACAGCAGCGATCGTTACACTGGGGATCAAGCCTACTTTTCCATCAACTGGTTACGGCTACATTGAACAAGGTGAAAAAATAGGTAGCTTTAATGAGTTGCCAGCTTATCACGTGAACCGCTTTACTGAAAAGCCCGACCGAGAAACGGCAGAGACTTTTTTATCTACGGGACGTTTTAGCTGGAATAGTGGAATGTTCGTTTTTCGGGCAGGGGTTGTTCTCAAGGAACTACATACCCATGCTCCAGAAATTATCGAACCTTTAGAACAACATGGTCCTGATATCTATCCCCAGTTGCCTAAGAAGAGTATAGACTATGCGTTAATGGAAAAGACAACTCTAGCATACGTTTTGCCAGTTGATTTTGGTTGGGATGATTTAGGAGATTGGAATGCGATCGAACGCTTACTGAAAACGGAAGAGACTCCCAATGTGGAACTCGCTACGCACGTAGGTTTAGATACGCAAGGGGCGATTATTTACGCCTCAAATCCAGAAGATGTAGTTGTTACTATTGGTTTAGAGGATGTGGTGATTGTGCGCGATCGCAATGTCACCCTCGTTGTCAAAAAAGAACGTACCCAGGAAATCAAGCAGATCCTTAAAATTCTCCAAAGCGATTCCCGATTTACTGACCTGCTATAAAAGTTAGAACCCTTGGCAGAGGCGAAAAAGTCTATTTTCCCATTATAACTTGACAGTCTGTTATTTTATCTGACAGTTATGGACATTATTAGCTTTGAGCCTCTGGCCAAGACAATGGCAATCGATTCTATTACTGCCTATCAAAAATACATTTCTCCGTCTAAAGGATTTTCTTGTTCCCATCGCTTATTACACGGCGGGGATTCCTGCTCTAGTTATGTCAAACGAATACTGAACGAACAGAAGCTCCACCAAGCCGTACAATCATCCATAAAAAGATTTCAAGACTGTGCGGCAGCTAGCAAAACTTTAACAAGCACCAAAACTAGAGCTGATTTCGGTTGTATTGTCATCCCCTGCTGTCTACCTCTTTAACTCCTCTGCATCCTTGCAGTTTTTTACAAAAATGTTCCTCACCCAAACTGTTCCCCGTCAACGAGAAATCCTGGAAGTCTTCCTTCGCAATGGCTGGGACTATATGCGAAGGTTACTTACTGGTGGCAAAGCTGATGAACCCCAGCTGCCGACACCTGCGGTTTTAAAAAATATTCTGGTAGACTTGGGGCCAGTTTACGTCAAACTCGGCCAGTTAATGTCTACCCGCCCCGACTTACTGAGTGCCTCCTATATTGAGGAATTGTCAACTCTACAAGATGAAGTACCGCCAGTTCCTTGGTCAGAGATAGAAATAATCCTCCGCAAAGAATTAAAACGTCCATTAGCAGAAACCTTCAGCACAGTTAACCCGATCCCCGTAGCAGCAGGATCGATTGCCCAGACACATCGAGCTACACTAGCAGACGGTCGAGAAGTCGCTCTCAAAGTGCAACGTCCGGGAATCGATCTGACTATTGCTCAAGATATTGCTTTAATTCAAGGTATTGCCGATTTAGTGGCGCGAACTGATTTTGGGCAAACCTACGAAATCAAATCCATCGCCGAAGAATTTACCAAAGCCTTAGAAGCTGAATTGGATTTTACACGCGAAGCGGGTTTTACAGACCAACTGCGGCGCAATTTATCTAAAAGTCGCTGGTACGATCCCACACAAATAGTGGTTGCGGAAATTAACTGGGAATTGACCACAGCAAAATTACTGGTAATGGAATGGCTTGATGGAGTGCCGTTCCTGGCGGCGGATTTGGATAATGACCCCAACGTTAAAGACTCTGCCGAAAAGCGTAAAGAAATAACTACTTTGTTATTTCGGGTATTTTTCCAGCAACTATATATTGATGGCTTTTTCCACGCCGATCCCCATCCAGGAAACTTGTTTTATCTCAAAGATGGGCGTGTCGCTCTTTTAGATTGTGGCATGGTGGGAAGACTCGATCCCCGGACACAGCAGATATTAACAGAGATGTTGTTAGCGATCGTTGATTTAGATGCTCAAAGGTGCGCTCAGTTAACTTTACAGCTATCAGATTCTGCTCAACCAGTGATTTTGTCGCGGTTAGAAAATGATTACGATCGCATGTTGCGAAAGTATCACAATGTCAGCCTCACGCAAATAAACTTCAGTCAGATAATTTATGAAGTTTTACAAGTTGCCCGCAACAATAAAATTAGGTTGCCCAGTAATATGGGTTTGTATGCCAAAACCCTAGCAAATTTAGAAGGGGTAGCGCGGACATTCAATCCAGAGCTTAATTTTTTTGATGAAGTTAAACCATTAATTACAGACTTGTTTCGTCGGCAATTACTGGGCGATAATCCAGTGCGATCGCTATTACGGACAGCCTTAGATATTAAAAGTCTGTCTCTCCAATCTCCCCGCCAAATCGAACTATTATTAGACCGAGTTACCTCAGAAACCTTACAGTGGAATCTATCGCTGCGGGGGTTAGATGGCGTGCGGCGCACTATGGACGATGCCGCTAACCGACTATCTTTTAGTATTTTAGTGGGTTCGCTGATTATGGGTGCGGCAATTATTTCTACCAGAGCGCAGACAACTCAGCTATCTTTTTTAAGCACCACCCTGTTTGCAGTCGCTAGTTTATTGGGTTTGTGGTTAATTATTAGTACATTGCGATCGGGACGTTTACGGTAAAATCATTTTGAATTTTGGACTTTGAATTGAAGGAAAAATCTAAAATTAAAAATTTAATGACTTATGCCGTTTGGATTTTCAACGAAGGAACAGCGATCGCCAAATAGACAACCAACAGGCAAAGCTTCTGGACTGGGTTAGCTACCAGGAACTGGGATAAAATCGATTTAAGGAAGCGATCGCTATTAATGCCAAAGATGCCCCAAAGCGATCGCCAATTACCTCTGATACGAGCTGGTTGTAAGTTAAAAAGCATCAGTTAGAAGACTTGGGTCATCGACTTAATACCAATTCTGACATGACCGTCTGATTCACTCTTGCTTAGTCTGGTGTTTCTATAACTGATTGAGAAATTTAAATTAAATATTGTTAGATAACAGGCTTTTTTTATTGTGTAAAAAAACTGGAATTTTGGAATTGATAATTTATTTTATGGTTCCTTGATTGTTCAAATTCTCCTGCTTGAATCTCCTGCTCATGTAGTTTCGTTATACTACTTATTTAAATGCAGAATGTGGGTTATAAAATCCCTAATCTCCTTTTTCGAGGGTTTGTACAAAAAACCCAATTCAGATTTTCTCGTAGTCTATAATTTACCTAAGCGATCATTACTAAACATAGTTCGGAACTTGGGGAGAGATCCGATACGCCGTTTAACAAGACGCTACGCATAGCGTCTTGTTAGAAAAACGACGTGACTCTGCTGTAGTATTTAGCAAACAGCAAAAAATAGCACTATTTAGCTACTAGAATCTCATCAAACGCAGTGTTTACAGATACTTCCTTCCAAGCATCTAGTTCTGCTTTGACCGACTCCAGCTTGGCATTAATCGCATAAATTGCATCTTCTCCTAGCACCAATCTCAGTGGCGGTTTATCACTATCAACTGCTTGAATCATTGCTAGAGCTGCTTTCTTTGGATCGCCTGATTCCTTAAATTCCAATTTCATATCGAGGATATCTCGCGCACCTTTACGCATCTCACCAATCACTGTTTCATAGTCATTGATTTGGATATCAGTTATGACAAGAGAACGTGTCACAAAATTTGTACGAAATCCACCAGGTTCAACTATTGTGATTTTGATACCGAGAGGTGTAACTTCTTGAGCTAATGCTTCGGAAATTCCTTCTAGCGCAAATTTAGTACCATTATAAATTCCCGTACCAGCATAGGACACAAACCCACCCACGGATGAAATATTAAGGATGTGTCCACTGCGTTCTTGTCGCATATGAGGTAATACTGTCCGTATTACTTCTAAGGCACCAAAAAAGTTTGTTTCAAACTGACGGCGAACTCCTTCATCGCTGACTTCTTCTATTGCCCCTAAAACTCCATATCCAGCATTATTAACAAGTACATCAATACGTCCAAACTTGGCAATTGCCTGTTTAACTGCTTCCCGTACTTCTTCGGGTTTAGTTACATCAAGTTGCACAGCTAATGTCCGATTCGGAAAGCTTACTACTAAATCTTCTATTTGTTGTGGATTTCGTGCCGTTAACACCACAATCTCACCCCGCTCAAGCACTGTTTCTGCTAATGCTCGACCTAAGCCTTTTGAGCTACCAGTAATAAACCATACTCTTGTCTCTTGAACTGAGGATAATACCATAGAAATTCTCCATTTATAACAAGCGTCACTAAGCTAAAAGAAATTGAATTGCAGCATAAAAATGCATATCTCTTGTAGAGTGGGCATACAAAACCCACCCAGATACACAATTGAAACGCACATTTGCTTACTGGATGTTGCCAGATGTTTCCTGCATCTTCTTGCGGAGACTAAGCGGTCTCATGTCAGTCCAGACTTCTTTGATGTAATCCAAACATTCTTGCTTCAAACCTTTTTTTCCAACATCTTTCCAACCAACAGGGTTTTCGCGATCGGATGGCCAAATAGAATACTGTTCTTCGTGATTCACTACAACTTTATAAATTGTCGTGTCTTCTTTATCGTCTTGATACATAATTAACCTCGTGATATTTAATGAAAAATGCTTTGTAATCTGGTACTAATTTAGGGTCTTAATCTTATTAAGCTTTACGGGGAAGTTCCATGATTATACTAGTAATATATTTAAGTATTATTGACTTTATAAACAACTGATTAAACATATTTTTTTGTGGACTATTCCTGTATTTCACGATTTACTTGCTTCAAGTTGAAGTGAACTTAAAGATTTAAATTCCAGAATTGTTAATAATAATACAATTAACATAAATAAAACATCTGTAAAAAGTATTCCATAATATATGCCTCTTACACCTGATATTTTTGAAAATAATAGTATCATGGGTATTGTTAAAATTATACTTTTTAACAAAATTACTGCTAACACAGTTTTACCTTTGCCTATAGATAGAAAAAGAGTATTGCTAAAATGTGCTAAAGGCCATATAGGTATTGATATGCTGAGAATTATAAAATTTAGCAGGTCATCTTTTGTAAAATTAATTCCCGGTAGAATTATAGCCAAAAATCTACCTGGGATTAATTGTAAAGGCAACCAAATTAACATTGACAAAATAGTTCCAATGATTGCAAAAGTTAAATATGCTTTTTTTATCCTTCCATAATTTTGTGCGCCATAATTCATACCAATTATAGGTTGTAATGCTTGGGCAAAACCAATGATAGGAATAAATACCAACAAAGATACATTTGCTGTTGCTCCAAAAAAAGCAATATCGCTATTTGTTCCGTAGTAAGAAATCAAATTAAAAATCACCAAATCTTGAATCAACAATGTCACTGGATAAAATAATTCTGATATCCCTACTGAGAATATTGCACGTAGCAAATCTCTAGCGATCGCAAATTTTTTTAAATTAACTGGGATAGAACTTTTACCAGATATAAAATAGGCTAAGTTGACAACGCTATAAACAATCATTGCCATAAATGTCGCCAAAGCAATACCTTGAGTTCCCCAATTAAATACGCTAGTAAATATATAATTTAAGAAAATATTAACGATAACAAACAGCCAGTCAAATATTGTGGTTAACCTAATTTTTCCCTCTGACTTTATCACCCGGCTACAAGCTTCTCCTACTATCAAAAATAGAGAACCTAGTATATATATTTTAAAATATTTTGTGCCTTCTGAAGCAACTTCACCGCTTCCTCCTATTAATACAATTAATTCTTTACCAAAGCTGTAACCAAAAATTGTGATGAAAAATGAAATTGCAACACTCATCACAATTAGGTTACTAAATATTTTTGACTGAGTTTTGATATCTCCAGCACCTATAGCTCGACTAAGAACAGAAGCAGAACCTACCCCAACTAACAGAGCAAATCCATTGATAATACTTGTAAATGGTAGTGCAAGTGAAATACCCGCCAAAGCAGTTTCACCAATGAATCGCCCTGCAAATAAAGCATCAATAAAAGTGTTTAAACTAAGCATCAATATCCCCAAAGTACTGGGAATTGATAACTTAAACATCAGCTTAACAAGATTACCTTGAAGAATTTCATTTGTAATTTGGGATTGTTTTTGTGAAGTCATTTTTTAGTTTTTGGATGATTTCTGTTTACTCAACCTTAACCAAACGGCTAACGCGATACTGCCTCACTGCTTCTAACTCCATCTCTTTTGCTGAGTTAAATGCACTCATGACCTCACCACAGACTTCTACTCTGGCTTCATAGGCACCTGATGTACTACCATCTGGAACTACAAAATCAATACGAACTTCTGCCCAGTCAGCATTCTGTCCTTCAGCTACTTCTTCTATCGCCAGAACTTTACCTGCTTTCAAGTAATTTAACCAGTTCCAACCAGACTCCATCCAAATTTCGCGTTCAACACTTTGCTCAAATTCGCTCAAACCAGTCCATCCTCGGTAGTATTGACGCAAACCAGAAACTGAACCCTTTCGTTGTACCAATAAATCCAATACATCTGGCTGTAAGTGCCCCCATAAGCAGCCTTGGGGTAAATCAACTAAGGTAGGAGCAAACTGATGACCACCAAAGTGAGTTGTTTGCCAAACTCTTAACTTTCCATTAGAAGCAGGAGCATATTCTTTACGTAATCGTCGATAGATAGGAGTCCCAAATCTGCCACAAGCAAGGTCAACTTGAGCATGGGTGCAAACCATGAGTTCACGAATGTGACTTGTTTGTTGTATATATTGTTGAAATTCTGATAAATTATTGGGTTGTTGCATTAACTGCTTGAATATTGCTGTCACCAAAGCAGCCGCTTTGCTTTCTGGAACAACAAATTCTTGTTTCTCAAACTGAGAAAAAAGCTTTGCAGGACGGTAGTAGTAGAACACGCGGGTAAAGCCAGGATGAGAATACTCGCTATCAGGAGCAATTAGCATTGGTTTCAACTTGACTCCATGCTTAAAAATTAACTCTTCAAATAAACCCACCAATGACTTAATAGTTGGATTTTCTTGAAATATTTCTTGCGGCCAAGGTTGTGGAACTTCCATAATCAACCAATGCTCACAAGTACCTGCTGTCCCAATTGGATCTTCTCCATTAGCTTGAGAAACCAAGGAGCAAAAACGACAGTCACTTGTGAGAAGTTGGTGAGTATGTTGAGTTGGCATATTTCCTATCTCTGCTCTAGTTATTATTCAAAAAGAATAAAATAGTGATAAATTGCTAATCCAATCCCATTCCTTTTTGCATATCCTTATAAAAATTGTCATAAAAATATTGATGCGGCACCAATCTTTTATATAAGGCATACAGCCTAAGTTCCCATGATGATTGTGTGACAAAATATTGTCTTTTAGGTTTCCTAGCTTCCAGAGCCTCCAAAATCGTATTTGTCACTTTTTCAGGTGGTAAACCTGTGCTGCGATTGTCCTCTACTGCTCCTTGCATATATATTTTGTAATTATTACCATATATAGCTTTAGCTTCGGGTGACATATTAGCTAATGTTTCTTGGTAACTAGCTTCTACTTTGTCAGCCTGTTCTGGAGTTACTATTCCCCCTGGTAAGATGGAAATAACCTCAATTCCACTAGAAGATAATTCCATTCTTAAAGAATCTGTAATTGCCTCAATGGCAAATTTTGAAGCAGATAAGAGGCTTCTATAAGGTAGAGCTAATCTGCCGCAAATTCCACTAATATAGATAATTCGACCTTTGGCTTGTCGGATCATTGGCAAGAATGCTTGGGTAACTGCAATTTGTCCGACAACATTTACTTCAAAATTCCATCTAATGTCATCTATAGGAATACATTCTAGTGGCCCATCTACGGCTACAACGGCGTTATTAATTAATGCAAATAAACCATCATCGCCAACCGCCAGTGAGACAAATTCCGCAGCAGATTTAATTTCTTCCGCTTTGCTTATGTCCATAATAATAGGTATTAAATCGCCAGATGCAGCCTGCTTTAGTGAATGTGCATCTTTCTCTGTGCGGACTCCGGCAAAAATGCGATACCCTTGCTTGGCCAATGAAAGCGCAGTTACTCGGCCTAAACCTGTGGATGTTCCTGTGATGACAACTGTGCCTTTATTACTCTGATTCATACCTATTTCCTCCAAGATGAAATGTATTTTTAGACCTGAAAAGGGTAAATTTAGAAATATGACGTATATCAACTGAATAAAAAACTAAATCCAATATCTAAACAAAGTCAGAAACAAGTGGTTTTGACTTTCCTTGATGCTGACGCCGACCCTGCATAATCATCTTCACGCCACTCTTGGCATAACATTGGTCGTTGGAATGCTTTGCTTGTTCTGGTCGCTTGTTAACCAGCGTTAATTTATAGTTTGAAAGAATTGTTGCTAACACAAGCTTCATTTGAAATATAGAAAAAGCCCCTGCAATACAACTACGAGCGCCGTTACCGAAGGGGATAAATTCATAGGGAGAGAATTTTTTTTCTAAAAAGCGCTCTGGCTTAAATTGTTTCGGCTCTGGGTATATATCTTCACGTTGATGTGTTGAATAAATATTAGTCAAGAGTATCGTACCCGGAATTAACTCATACCCCATGATCTCCACTGGGGACACTACCACCCTTGGCAGCGAGAACATTGAACTTGGATAAATTCGTAAAGTTTCGTTACAAACAGCATTAAGGTAGGGCAATGCTACAATCTTCATCGGATCTGGGTTTTCACCAAGGCTATCGAGTTCCTCAAGCAGTTGCTCACGAACATCTGTTAAACGGTGAACCCAGTAGAATAACCAGGTAAGCGAATCTGTTGCACCATTCTTACTTGCTGGTATAGGCAAAAACAGGAGATCGCGCACTTCCTCATCACTTAATGGTTTACCTGTTTCATCACAAGCAAATATCAGATCGGAGAGCATATCAATACGTGAAGGATCTGCTTGCTTGCGGCGTTCTTTAACTTCATTGTATAAAAATTGGGAAATTTCTTTCAGGAGATACTTATGGTATCCCCACGGACTGAACCGACCTAAATCCAATTGTGTAAAAGGCAATTTACTTACGATCTTAAACAGGGTAGATTTTTCAAATTTAATGGAAGAGGTATATAGACGTTTTATTTTTTCATAACGCTCTTCTTCTTGTAATCCAATCACAATCTCTATAGCTACTTGCAAGGTGATTTTTGATAGCATTTCATTGGCAATGAAAGATTTGCCAAATGCCTGTTGACTAATCACTTTTTTTGTGATTTCACAAATACTTTTACCAGTAGCATTCATCCGTTCTCCATGATAAGCTTTCATCAAGAGAGAACGACGATGTTTGTGAACTAAGCCGTCAATATGAGTGATTCCTTGCTGTCCCATTTCTTCGACTGAAATCGGGGTATCTACTGGCGGGATAGTAGAGATTGTAATTTCTTTAGTATTAGTTAAATACTGCTTCATTGCTGAGGGATTGCTGACATAAACTATTGATGTCGAACCAGACATTATAGTTACGATATCGCCATAGCGTTTATAAATAGCATCCAAACAGCCAAGCGGATTATTATCGAGTTGCTGATGTAGCAGCCACAAGGGTGTTTTCAGTACTGGTGGTAGTGTCATAAATGTTATTTACTCCCATGATTTATAGATATTTAGCCGAAAAAAACGAATTCAGAAGTATATATCAACGGATGAAAAATCAAATTCACTGGCTAAACTAAACCAACAGCTAATGACTGTGACTTTCCTCGATCTTGGCGCTGACCACGCATGACCATTTTCACACCACTTGCAGGGGAACAAATTAAACCTGCAAATTTAGGGCGTTCTGGGCGCTTACTGATCAACTCTAATTGATAGCGTGAAAGAATAGTTGCTAATACAAGTTTCATTTCAAATAGGGCAAAAGTCCCACCAATACACACACGAGAACCGCCACCAAATGGCAGAAATTCATAAGAAGAAAATTGTTTTTCTAAAAAGCGTTCTGGCTGAAACTCTTTTGGCTTTGGATATAAATCATCACGCTGATGAGTCGAATAAATATTGCCAAGAAGTATTGTGCCGGGATGCAGTTTGTAGCCCATTAACTCAATTGGAGATTCTACCAACCTGGGAAATGTAAACAATTGGGTTGGGTAAATTCGCAAAACTTCATTACAAACAGCACTTAGGTAGGGGAGTGCAACAATGCTCATGGGGTCTGGGTTTTGACCAAGAGTATCAAGTTCTTCTAGTAGTTGCTCCCGAACATTTGTTAAACGGTGAATCCAGTATAAAGACCAACTAATTGCAGTTCCCGAAGCATCACCAGCTGCAAATATAGGTGATAATAGAAGGTCACGTACCTCTTCATCGCTTAAAGTTTCACCTGTTTCATCACAAGCAAATATCAAATCGCCAAGTATATCAGTGCGTGAAATATCTGCTTGTTGGCGACGTTCTTTAACCTCAATAGATAACAATTGAAAAAGTTCTTGCCGAAGGTGAAGGAGATATCCCTGGGGACTCCATTTACCTAAATCTTTTTCTTGGAAAATATTGCTAATAATCTTAGTTATAAGAGATTGTCTATCGAGTTTAAGCAAAGACGCGAATAAATGCTTAATTTTGTTGTAGCGCTCTCCTTCATACAAACCGATTACTCGCTCTATACCAACTTGAAAAGTAATATCTTCAATGACTGGGTATGCAATAAAAGCTTTTCCAACCACTTGTTTACTCATCATTTTTTCTGTGAGTTCGCAGATACCTCGGCCACAGGCTTGCATCCGCGCTCCATGAAAAGCTTGCATTAGGAGCTTACGCCGATTTTTATGAACTAAACCATCAAGTTGCAGAACTCCTTGGTTTCCGGTTATGAAGGCGAAATCTTGGTTTAATGCACCGCTAGCTGTAATTTCCTTAGTATTTGTAAAAATCTCTTTTATCCCTGAAGGATTGCTGATGTAAACAATTGGTGTAGAGCCAGACATTATAGTAACGATATCACCATAACGTTGGGCAATAGCATCCAAATAACCAAAGGGATTAATCTCGAATTGCAGACCTAGCAACCATAAGGGGATTTTTGGCCCTGGGGGTAGTTTCATCAGTCTTTTTTACTCCCATTATTTATGATATTGCACACAGCACGATCGATACAATTTCTCAGATGTTTAGCTAATTCCTGAATATGAGGCTCAACGAAAATTGAGAAATGATCGCCAGGAACTTCAATGACTTGAATAGGTAGACTAGAATATTTACCCCAACCTAATAATGGGTCATCAGTATTCCATTCTAGATTGTCAAAGTCATGAATAATCTCTTCCTTGGCTCGAAATAGAGTTATGAGATGAGGATAAAGTAGGGGAACATAATCTCGCATAGCTTGAACATCAGCTTTAAAAAGCTTGTAATAGCTGATAAAATCTTTAATTTCTGTATCACTAAAGATGAAGTTTGCTTTTTTATTAATCAAATTAAGTTGCTCATTTAGTGGCAAAACTCTAAGTTCCTCAAAAGGAATTGAAAAATCTATATTATTATCAGTTTTTATGGATTCAGCCATCCGAAGTAAAAATTTTGCATCGTCATCTTTTGTAGATTCAATGCGTGTTTCTAAGAGAATAGCATCGATAACAACTAGCAAATCTACTGCTTCACCCTGTCTTTGCAATTGCTGCGCCATTTCAAAAGCAAGTACACCACCGTAACAATGACCGCCTAAAAGATAAGGGCCATTTGGCTGTACTTTACGAATTTCTTGGAGATATTTATTTGCTGTTTCTTTTAGTGAGAAAATTTCAGGTTTTTCTCGATCGGGAATATGTTCTAAGGCATAAAATGGATAGTCTTCACCAAGCCTTCTGGACAAATTAAAGTAGTTATTAATACCTCCACCTGCGCCATGCATACAAAAGAAAGGTGTCTTGGAACCAGAAGAGTTAATTACTACAAGAGGAGAATTAGAAATTTCGTGCGATCGCTGACTGACAATAAGAGCTAGTTTCTCAATTGTGGGATTTTCAAAAAGAGTAGATAGGGTAAGATTATGCCCAAATTTGTCTTGAATTTGAGCCATTAAGCGTACAGCTAAAAATGAATGGCCACCCAATTCAAAGAAATTATCTGTCACTCCAATGAGCTTAGTCTTTAATAGATTTTCCCACAATTTTACTAATGATAACTCTGTAAAATTCTGAGGAGGGAGCAAGGACTTTGTAATATTTGGTCGGATAAAGTCATTTGTGGAAAGAGAACGCTTGTCTACTTTGCCATTAGGTGTAAGTGGAAACGCATTTAATACCACAAAGCCAGATGGGAGCATATAATTAGGCAATTTTTGTTGCAAGTAAGGCAAGAGTTGTGCAGCTATATCCTGATTTTGGGTGACGACATAAGCAATCAAAGGTTGACTTTCTTGAGTATCATTGCTGAGAATGACAACCGATTCTTCCACATCTGGATGTTCTGTAATAGCTGTAGAAATTTCGCCCAATTCGACTCGAAAACCTCTAATTTTTACTTGTTCATCGTGGCGACCCCAATATTCAATATTGCCATCATTGAGATAACGCGCTAAGTCACCAGTTTTATAAAGTTTATTTCCTAGAACAAAGGGGTTATCGATAAATCTTTCCTGAGTTAATTCCAGGCGATGTAAATATCCACTCGCTAATCCATCGCCACCAATATAAAGTTCGCCAACAACTCCTACAGGGGTTGGTTGTAAATTGCGATTCAATACATAGACTTGAGTATTATCAATAGGACGACCGATAGGGACACTGTTTGCTTGGTCTGATAATAAACTGGTGTCGTAGTAAGTGGCGTTTGCAGAAACTTCCGATGAACCGTAAAGGTTGATTAGTTTTGCAAATGGTATTAATTCTCGGAAAGTTTTAGCTAAGTTAATAGATAATGCTTCTCCACTAGTTATCCAGAGTTTTAATTGTGATAATTTATTGGTTAGATGACGGTAATTCTCTATAAGTAAACGCAGGAGTGAGGGTACAAGTATAATACGGCTAACTTTGTGATGCGCTAAAGCTTCTATAAATAACTGTGGATCTAGTATAGTTGCATTACTGATAATTACTATGGGAATTCCCTGAAGTAAAGGAGCAAAAATTTCCCAAACAGAATCTACAAAACTAATAGCTGTTTTCTGACAACAAACTTCTTCTGGATTGAAAGGATAAGTTTTCCATAGCCAGTGTAAGCCATTTACTGTACCACGATGATTGCCAAGAACGCCTTTAGGGGTTCCAGTTGAGCCAGAAGTATAGATAATATAGGCAAGATTATCAGATGAGGAGATGTTAATGGGATTTTCTTGACTTTCTCGAGCAATTTCGTCTTTTTGAATATCTAGATAAACGATTTTAGGCGAAGATAATGATAGTTTGCCGAAAATTTTCTGATTGGTAATTAATATTGATGCTTGAGAATCAGAGAGCATAAAATTTAGACGCTCAACTGGATAACTTGGATCGAGGGGAATATATGCACCGCCAGCTTTAAGGATTGCTAAAATTCCCGTCACCATGTCTATAGAGCGTTCTAGGCATAGAGCAACAAATGTTTCTTTTGTTACACCCTGTTTTTGTAAATAATATGCAAGTTGATTAACTTTATAGTTAAGTTGACGATAGATAATTTTTTCTGACTGGCTAATTAATGCCACAGAATCAGGTGTTAGTTCAACTTGCTGCTCAAATAATTGATGGAGAGATACATCTTGATAGTCTGCACGAGTTTGATTAAATTTTAGTAATAATTGTTCTTGTTCATAAGTACTTAGTAGTGATAATTCAAAAATGCGTTCCTCTGGATTAGCGAGTATATTTTCTAATAAAGTCTGGAAGTTATTAATAAATTGGGTAATTCTTGTTGAATCAAAAATATCTGTATTGTATTCTAAACACCCTGTTAAGCCTTCTCGCGATTCAGATATCGATAAGAAAATATCTAGTTGAGCAGTACCACTCTCAAACTCTAAAGCACGCAAGGTTAATCCAGATACTTCCTGCACAGATGTTGGAGTATTTTGCAAAACAAACATGACTTCATAAAGTGGATTTCGGCTTAAGTCTCGTTCGGGTTGCAATTCTTCTACAAGCATCTCAAAAGGCAAATCTTGATGTGCATAAGCATCGAGAGTTACCTCACGGACTCGACGGAGAAGTTCGCGGAAACTAGGATTACCACTGAGGTCGTTACGCAATACTAAAGTATTAACAAATAGACCCAACATCCCTTCTAATTCGGCTCGGTTGCGGTTGGCAATTGGAGAACCAATCACAATATCTTCTTGGTCTGTGTAGCGGTATAATAATATATTAAATGCTGCCAGCAAACTCATAAATAAAGTGGCATCTTCTCGCTGGCTTAATTGTTTGAGTGCATCAGTCACCTCTGCTGAGATTGTAAAGTATTGCTTGGCACCAGCAAAAGTTGTGACGCTAGGTCGCGGACGGTCTGTGGGTAATTGTAGTACAGTCAGATCGCCGCTTAGTTGCTGCTTCCAATAATTTAATTTGGTCGTGAGGAATTCACCTTGGGTGCGATCGCGTTGCCAAATTGCAAAGTCCGCATACTGAATCGGGAGTTCAGGTAAAGCAGAAAGCTGATTTGTAGACAAAGCTGCATATAGCGTTGACAATTCCCGCAGGAACACGCCACAAGACCATCCATCTGTGATGATGTGGTGCATGGTTACAAGCAAAACGTATTCTTCTTTACTCAAGCTTAGTAAAGTTGCTCTGACTAAAAGTCCTTTCGCTAAATTAAAAGGTTTTGTTACTTCCTCGGCTATAAGTTTATTTACTTCCCCTTCCCAATCTTGACCAAATAAATGCTCAAGATTAATAATAGGTAAATCCCAAGTTAACTTTGGTGCAATTTCCTGTACTGGCTCTCCATTGACAAGTGTAAAATTTGTGCGCCAAATTTCGTGACGCTTGAGAATTTCATTCAGACTTTGTTGAAGCGCTGTAATATTTAGTTGTCCTTTTATGTGGAAAGCAATGGGAATATTATAGAAAGAGCTACCGTGGTAAAGTTGGTCAATAAACCATAGTCTTTGTTGAGAGAAAGATAAAGGAATATTTTTAGATATTTGACGTTTGGGAATAGTATCAGCTTGAAATTTACCTCCCTTCCATTTTTCTAGAAGGGCTTTTTTGGCAGGTGATAAATTAGAGTGATGTTTATCCATTGCTAATATGCCATCAAAAGTTACTAATTGTTATACGTGTTTTTTAACTTATATAAAGTAGAAATATCGCTTAATATAAATTTTCATCCGAAAAGTTTCTATTTAGATTAACTATAAACTCTATGGAGAAGTGGCAATTATTAAGCGATAACTCTAATAATGTGCAAATTTGCAAATTTGCAATTTGATTATTAAGTTAAAGATGTCTTCTGACAAACAAAGCAAGCTATGTCTTCGCTTTCCCCAAAATCTTTGGTATTGTAATAATTAAATTCTGTAAATCCTGCATCTTTTAAAGCTGATTGAACTTCTTCTAGAAAGTGATCTTTCCTTAGCCAAACGGTGTCTGAACGTTTCCAGCTTTCTTCTATTAATTCAAACCCTGTAACTTTGATTTCCCATATCCTTTCTTCAGGTTTGTAATAGAATAACTCTATTAATGAGCATTGATCGTTAACAGATACAATATTAAAATTATTTTTTTGAGCAGCTTCGTGTAGCCAATCTGTTATTGGTATATTGAACACAAAAATGCTACCATCTTTAAGTGCAGCATATACGTTTTTAAATACCATTTTTAACTCCTCATTGTTTTGGATAAAATGAAGAACATCATTTGCCAAAACCGTATCGAAGATGGCTGGTAACTCAAAATTACGTATATCGCCAAGGATAAATTCACTTTCAGGCGCGTTTTTTCTAGCGTAGTTTAGTAGCCCTTCAGAAGCATCGATTCCAGTAACTTTATATCCTTTAATGTTAAGCTGCTGTGCTAAATAGCCAGAACCACAACCCAGTTCAAGAATATGCGCTCCCACAGGAAGTTGTGATAAGAATATTTGATCTAAAGCAGGTATAATACCTGCTACTAAATCTTCAGGCGTATTCTTGAATTCATTCTGCAAACGAGCGATGGGTTCATAGTTAGGAAGAGTATTTAGTAGAGACATAGACTGTTTTTCCTGTTTTAAATGAAGGTTTTCAGCAACTAATGAGACGCTATTTGTTGAATAGATCGGAGTTTTATGTGTTAGCCAAAAAAGTTTCTACTTCTTCTTCGGATAATTCTTCTATTTTTTCCAACAGAAGTTCCTCAATCATTTCTGCCTGTTTGGTTGGTATCATGGCTTGCAATAAAAGGTCACGCAGTGGTAAATCTATAGGAAATTTCGCTCTCAATCGAGAAATTAATTGAGTTGCAATGAGAGAGTCTCCTCCTAACTCATAAAAGTTGTCGTAAATACCAACTTCTGCAATTCCAAGTACCTCTTGCCATATTTCCGTAATTTGTGTTTCTAACTGGTTTGTCGGAGCAGCATAGGAATTACTAAGTTGAGGTCTGGAATAGCATGGTGATGAATCTAATTGATTAGAAGATTTTGAATTTGTACGATGGTTCAATGTATAATTATGTCTGGCGTTTAAATCTACGGTAGAAACAATAATTTGAGTTCCTCTATCTAGAGAAAATATTCGTTTAAATACTTCTATAGTTTCTGCTGGAGTAATGCCTAATTTCAAACCCAGTCCTTGCTCTGGTTTTTTTTGCTCTTGGGCGACATTTAGCTGTAACTTATCCCAATTTATAATGTACCAGGATAAAGAATTATTGCGGTTGTGTTGATTAGCAAAGCTATCTATGAAATGATTTGCGGCTGAATATAACCCTAAGCCAAATCCCCCTAAAATGGAAGCTAAAGAGGAAGAAATGATACAAAAGTCTAATTTTATATTTTGTAAAATTTGTTCTAATACAGCAATTTTACAACATTGAAGTTCAAATAATTTTTCTAATTCTATTTTACCAATTTCTGGCAATGAACCAAATATTTTTTCCCGATTTATTCCAGTTGAATAAATAACTCCATTAATCTGTCCAATATTATAAGATGAGAAGCTTTGATGCATTTGCTCATAATTAGTAGTATCCGCACGCATTACCAAAACTTCTGCACCTAATTTTTCTAATAATAATAATTGTTGAATTTTATAACTTACTTCATCTTCTTGAGGCTGAGTTACAAGCCATTGTGAGAAATCATCCTTTTCTGGAAAATCTAAATTTTCGATAAATATGATTTTTGCTTGTAGAGTTTTGGCTAAATATTCAGCAAGTACAATTTCAATAGTTTCTAAGCCACCAGGAAACAGATAAACACCGTGTTTTCTCAATGGTATTTTTTCTTCACCTACTGACTCTAAGCGAATTGGCTCAAATGTTTGTACCCAACGGTAGCAACCACGATAAGCAACAATTAAGTCTGAGGATGCAGATGTTAACTCGCTTAAAAGTTTGTCAATAATATTACTTTCACAATCCTCTTGTTCTTTGTGTGCATCTAGGTGATTAGTTATAGCAATATCAATACTGCGGCAGGTTATATTAGGATACTCTTGAGAAATTACCTTACATAAACCTAATACCGTTGATTTTTCTGGAGCTATAATTTCATTTCCATTGACTTCTTGAATATGATTAGATACAACCCAAACTTGTAATATTTCGTCACTTTTGATTTTTCTTAAGCTCTGCGATAAAAACAGTAGACTATTGAATTCTAAATAATTTTTTATTTGACATTTTTCAAGTTTACTGATGCTCCATAAGTAAACTATATTATGCGGATATTTGCCGAATGAACTTAATTCTTTAAATAAGATATTATAGTCTTCGCTTACACACGGATTAATTGTATAAACACCTTCAGTCTCTTTACTAAAAATTTCTCCCTGTTTAACTATAATTATATTTTTATTTTGACTCTTTAATACATTAATTAAATTTTCACCTACTCCAAAATTATCAATGAAAAACAACCATTGCTCTTGGGAAGCTTCTGTATGAGCAAAAGATGAATGAGTGAGTAAAGAGCGTTTCCATGAAGGAGTATAAAACCAATTTGCAATATCTTGTTTCTGCTCTAATGTTGCCGAGTTACTCTTTACAGAAGGTGATGCAGATTTGGTATCAATCCAATACCTTTGTCGCTCAAAAGGATAGGTAGGAAGAGGTAAACGATGAGGCTGTTCGTGGGTATAAAATCCAGACCAATCTATATTTACACCAAAAAGCCACAACCGACCTAATGTTTGCAACAAAAACCCTACATCCGATTGTTGCTCTTTAAGATGGGGTAAGGAAGTTAGGATGTATTGTTTAGCATTTTTATCTAAATGCTGTGTGCTGAATGTGCTTAAAGTTCGTCCCGGCCCCACCTCTAGAAAAACACCTGCAAACTGCTCTAAAAGTTGAGATATGCCATCAGAAAATCTTACAGTTTGTCTTAAATGTTGGCTCCAATAAGCGGGATTTGTGGCTTGTGCATCTGTAATCCAAGTACCAGTTACGTTAGAAATAAAGCCGATGCGTGGTGGATTCAGTTGAACTGTTTTCAGCAACTGCACAAACTCTTCTAATATTGGTGACATCATTTCCGAATGGAACGCATGAGATGTATGCAATAAACGACATTCAACCCCTTGAGGTGATAATTGATTTTGTAGAGTTGCGATCGCTTCCTTTGTTCCAGAAACCACGCATGAAGTTTTGGTATTAATCGCTGCTATTTCTAGAGAGTTTTCATATAAAGGCTGTGCATCCAACAGCGATCGCGAAGCGTGCCGGATGGCATCTCGCACATTTTTTTCTGGTAGTGGAATTGCCAGCATACTTCCTGGAGGTAACTGTTGCATCAGTTGTCCCCTTTTTGCCACAATTACTAAGGCATCTTCAAGAGAAAATACACCTGCGATCGCGGCTGCAACATATTCCCCAATACTATGACCAATCATCGCTTCTGGGCGCACTCCCCAAGACATCCATAACTGAGCTAGGGCGTACTCAATTACAAATAACGCTGGTTGGGTGAAGGCTGTTTGTTGTAACTTTTGGCTAGCCGCTGCAATTTCTTCTGGCTCTGGAAACAATAGATCGCGGATATCAAGACTAAGATGGGGTTGCAAAATTTCGGCGCAAGTATCTATATGTCTGCGATATGTCGGTTCGACTTCGTATAATTCCCGACTCATGTTTGCATATTGCGATCCTTGTCCTGAAAACATGAAAATTACTGGCTGTTCTCTATGCTCCTGACATACAGTAAAAATTCGTTCTTGCTCTTGTGTTTCTAAAACGCTGACAGCATCTTCAACACTCTGACACACCAATATTCGGCGATGGTTAAAAGCTCTACGGCCTACTTTTAAAGTATAGGCAACATTAGCTAAATTTATATTTGAGTGTTGTTTTAAATACGCAACTAAATTAGTAGTTGCAGTTTCTAAGGCTGTGCTAGTTTTGGCTGAGATTAACAACAATTGCCAAGGTTTAGAGTCATCAAAATATTCAATTTTAGGGGCTTCTTCCAGAATCACATGGGCGTTAGTCCCACCAAAACCTAAGGAACTAATTCCTGCTCTTCGGGGAGTATTGTTAGTTTCCCATTCGCTAAGTTTAGTATTAACGTAGAAGGGACTGTTGACAAAATCAATCTCAGGATTGGGAACTTCAAAATTGAGGCTAGGAGGGATTTTTTTATATTTTAATGCTTGTACAGTTTTGATTAGACTTGCTATACCAGCAGCTATATCTAAATGTCCAATATTTGGTTTTACTGAACCGATAGCACAGAAGCCATTTCTTTGGGTAAAAGCACGAAAAGCCTTAGTGAGTGCAGCAATTTCCACTGGATCTCCAGCAGCTGTTCCAGTTCCATGAGTTTCTATATAGGAAATATCTTCAGCATCTATTCCAGCATTTGCCAGAGCTTCTACAATAACTTCAGCTTGACCATTTACACTAGGTGCTGTATAGCTAACTTTCAAAGAACCGTCATTGTTGATTGCTGAACCTTTGATAACTGCATGAATATAATCTTTATCTGCGATCGCATCTTTTAATCTTTTTAAAACGACTATTCCCAGTCCACTGCCGAAAACAGTACCCTGTGCTTTAGCATCGAAGGCTCGACAATGACCATCAGGAGATAGAATTCCATCCTCTTCATAAAAATAACCTGACTTTTGTGGAACTATAATCGTCACTCCGCCTGCTAAAGCGATATCACACTCTTCATCAAGTAGACTTTTGCAGGCTAAGTGTAAAGCAACTAATGAACTAGAGCAGTAAGTTTGAATTCCTATGCTTGGACCTTTTAAATTTAATTTATATGAGACATTTGTGGTCAAAAAATCTTTATTAAAAGTATAGTTATTGGAAATATCTCTAGAATTAACATTGTTATATATATTGTTAAAAAAGTAAGTGTTTGTGCTAACACCAGCATAAACTCCAATCAAACCTTCATAAGTTTCTGGATCGTATCCAGCGTTTTCCAGAGCTTCCCAGGCACATTCTATAAAGAGGCGATGTTGGGGGTCCATTAGTTCGGCTTCTCTAGGGGTGTAACCAAAGAACCTCGCATCAAAATACTCAATATCTTCTAATATAGGTGCTGCTTTCACATAATTTGGATCGTGTAAAATTTCCTCTTCCAGATTTGAATCTACTAAATCTTCATTTGAGAAAAAAGAAATAGACTCAACTTTATTTTGGATATTATACCAAAACTCATCGATATTGTTTGCACCAGGTAAACGACCAGACATCCCCACTATTGCTATATCTGGATTTGTTATTTCTTCTTGTCCTATTTCTATACTCATGATCTGATTAACCAAATAAATTAACTTTATATTTTAGTTTGTTTGCATTTTCATCTGTCTTCTTCTTTGTCCTCGACTTAGCCTTTGTTCAAAAGCATTTTCCTGAGAGTCTTCAGGAGTAAAAATCTTCGTCATCGAGCCTATATTTGGGCATTCATAAAGTTTGGCAATAGAAAAATTTAAATTAAATGCCTTATTTACGATTGTCATAAGTTGAATACCTATGAGAGAATCACCACCAAGATCAAAGAAGTTATCATAAATTCCTATCCGTTCAATACCAATAACTTCTTGCCAAATTTCAACTAGCTTTTGCTCATTTTTATTTCGAGGAGCAACATAATCGTTACTTAGTTCAGGTCTAGGATATTTTAATTTGGAAGAGTTGACAGCTTCTAAAAGTTCTATGGTCTGTATTTTATTGTAAGAATTGTACTGTTTGAGTACATCCAAGAAGTCAGATGTAGATATTACAACTTGAGGCATGGGATTTTCCAAAATGCGGAGAAACACATCTACACCTTCATTGGATAATATACCTTGTTTAAGATTTTCTTTTCGCAATTCTTGGAGTCGCTGGGGCAATTCTGTGTTCACTGCCATCCCAACTTCTTGCCAACTATCCCAGTTAATGCTAGTAGTAAATCGACCCTGCTTTGCAGAATTACAGTGAGCAAAGGCATTAAGAAAGGCATTAGCTGCACAATAGTCTACCTGTCCAAATTCCGCTACAATTGAGCTATTTGATGATACTAGAATAAAGAAATCTAACTCCGTATCTTTGACAATTGCATCAATAACTATTGTCCCCTTTACCTTTGGAGCCAGAACACTTTCTGCTTCTTCTAGAGTTTTTCGCTGAATTACACCGCCTCCAGGAACTCCAGCAGAGTGAATAACACCACTTAGTTGACCAAATTGTTGTTGAGCTTGAGCGATCGCACTTTGCATTTGTTCTATGTTGCTGACATCAGCAGCGATGGCTAAAACTTCTGCACCCAAGTCTTCAAGTTCTTGAACTTTGCGAATTTTACAGCTAGTATTATCACTCTCATCGTGAGTGGATAGCCATTGAGACCACTGCTCTTTTTTGGGTAAAGCAGAACGTCCTACTAACAGTAGTTTTGCTTGGACAGTCCTAGCTAAGTATTCTGCCAAAACAAGTCCGATACCTCCGAGTCCACCTGTAATTAAATAGACTCCTCTTTCTCGTAGTCGAGGGGTTTCAATTTTAGCTCGATCAAAACGCACTGGCTCAAAACTCTGTACCCATCGATTCAAACCTCGATAAGCTATTAAATTTTCAGAATTATCAACCGTCAGTTCTGCCAGTAATTTTTCTATAAGTTTTTCTTCTTGCCAACTGTCGTTAGGAGGAAGAATAACATCAATACTACGACAATTTATATTTGCATATTCTTGAGAAATAACTTTAATTGGGCCGATTAAAGTGGCTTTTTCTGGACAAAGCGCTTCAGTTCCCGTCACTGACTGTAGGTTGTTAGAAATAACTGTGATTTGAAAATTATCACTAGTTTCGCGTCTTCCCAAAGCTTGGGCAATAAATAATAAACTATAAAATCCTTTGATTTGGGCTGATTCTAGTTCTGCAATTTCTAATTCATGTTCACTGATACTTGTAACATTCCATAAATGAACTATCGTTTGTGGCAACTTGTTTTTTCTGAGCAATTCTTGGAATAAAACATCGTAATCCTGATGATTTTTTGGGTTGATAGTATATCCATCGCCTAGTATGATAAATTTATCACCGATTTTTACAGTAATGACATCTTGGTTTTGTTTTTCTAATTGTTTTACCAACTTGATACCCAAGCCACACTCATCGATAAATACCAAAGTGCAAGATTTTTTAGTTACTAATTTTTGGATATCAAGTTCGACTGGAGGTAAAGAAGGTTTCCAAAAAGGAAGATAAAACCAGTCGGCTATATCAGCTTTTTTAGTTAGTGATACTATATGAGCATCATCTTTGCCTTGCTTTTTCGCTTCAATCCAGTATCTTTGCCGTTCAAAGGGATAGGTAGGTAAAGGTAGACGATGACGCTGTTCTTCGCTATAAAATTCCGACCAATCTATATCGACACCAAAAAGCCATAACTGCCCTAATGTCTGCAACAAAAAGCTTACATCCGATTGTTGCTCTTTGACATGGGGTAAAGAAGTTAGCACATATTGTTTAGCATTGATATCTAAATGTTGTTTGGTTAATGTGCTTAAATTTTGTCCTGGCCCCACCTCTAGAAAAACGCCTTCAAACTGCTTTAATAGTTGAGAAATACTATCGGAAAATTTTACAGTTTTTTGTAAATGTTGGCTCCAATAGTTAGGATTTGTGGCTTGTGCATCTGTAATCCAGCTACCAGTCTCATTGGAAATAAAGCGAATACTTGGTGGATTGAGTTGAACTTTTGTGAGCGATCGCAGTTGTCCCCTGTTTGCTACAATCAATACGGCATCTTCAAGAGAAAATACACCTGCGATCGCAGCTGCAACATATTCCCCAATATCGGCACCAATCATCGCTTCTGGGCGCACTCCCCATGAAATCAATAACTCAGCCAAGGCGTACTCAATTACAAATAACGCTGCTTGGGTAAGCGCTGTTTGTTGTAGTTGTTGGTTAGCCGCTTCAATTTTTTCTGGTTCGGGAAAGAGTAGGTGACGGATATCAAAACCGAGGTGGGGTTGCAAAATTTCGGCGCAAGTATCTATATGTCTGCGAAATGTTGCTTCAACTTTGTATAATTCCCGACCCATGTTTGCATATTCTGACCCTTGTCCTGAAAACATGAAAATGACAGGGCAACGACTTGGTTTCCAGTGGTGACTAAAAACACGTTCTGCTTCTTCATTTTTAAGTAATCTAACTGCATCATTTAAATTTTGGCAAACTACCAGCCGCCGACGATCGAAAGCTCGACGGCCTACTTGTAGGGTGTAAGCTACATCTGGCAGGTTGATATTAGGATGTTGCTGGAGGTAAGCCGCTAAATTTGCAGTCGCACTTTCTAAAGCTGTACTAGTTTTGGCTGAGAGTAATAGCAATTGCCAAGGTCGAGAAGCACTGGATGTTTCAATTACTGGAGCTTCTTCCAAAATTACATGGGCATTAGTCCCGCCAACTCCAAAAGAACTGACACCTGCTCTGCGAGGTAAACTATTAGTTTTCCATTCTGATAATTTGGTATTGACGTAGAAGGGACTATTGGCAAAGTCTATCTCTGGGTTGGGTTTTTCAAAATGTAAACTAGGGGGTATTTGTTTATGTTTTAATGCAAGTACCGTTTTAATTAAACCTGTTACCCCGGCTGCTGTATCCAGATGCCCAATATTGCTTTTTACTGAACCAATAGCACAAAAACATTTTTTATTTGTACTAGCACGAAAAGCTTGTGTGAGAGCCTTGATTTCAATCGGATCTCCTAAAGGAGTTGCAGTTCCATGAGCTTCAATATAAGAAATAGTATCGGGTTCAACACCAGCTAAGGCAAGCGCTTCTAAAATTACTTCTCTTTGACCATTAACACTAGGTGCTGTATAACCAACCTTTAAAGAACCGTCATTATTGATAGCTGAACCTTTAATTACAGCATGAATAAAGTCTCCATCAGCAACAGCATCAGCCAACCGTTTCAACACAACAATTCCCAAACCATCGCCAAATACTGTTCCTTTGGCGTTAGTATCAAAAGTTCGGCAGTGTCCATCAGGGGAACAAAGAACCCCTTCTTGATACTGATAACCAGATTTTTGGGGTAGCTTTGCTATAGAAACACCACCAGCCAAAGCTATATCACTTTCACCATTTAGCAAACTTTGACAGGCTAAATGTACCGCGATTAATGATGTAGAGCAGTTATTCTGAACATTAATACTTGGCCCAGTCAAATTTAACTTGTAAGAAGTTTGCGTACTTAAATTATCTTTTTCATTACCAATAAAAATATTTAAAGCATCTACCGACTGCATTAAATCTTGATTGGAATATAAATTTGTAAATAAATAATTACTATTAGTTACACCAGCGTAAACCCCAATTTTCCCGTTGTATGATTCAGAATCATAGCCCGCAGATTCTAAAGCTTCCCAGGCAGATTCTAAAAAGATCCGATGTTGTGGGTCTGTGATTTCAGCTTCTCTAGGAGTAAATCCAAAAAATGCAGCATCAAATAACTCAATATCTTCCACTATGCTGCTTGCTTTTACATAATTGGGATCGTTGAGCAAAGTCGGCTCTATACCCGCAGCTAGCAGTTCTTCATTTGTAAAATGAGAAATTGACTCTACTCCATCTCGCAAATTCTTCCAAAAAATATCAACATTTTTTGCACCTGGAAAACGACCATTAATACCAATGATGGCTATTTCATCGTTATCATCAAAGTTATTAAATTCATGAGAATTGTTCATGGAAAATACCTAATTAAACTTATTAACAGCAACTACACTAGGCTCTGAGTGGCTTCTAAGGAATCTGATATCGATAAATCTAAAGCAATCTGAATTTGATCATTTAATACTGCATCTATATCCTCTTTAGTCGTCAGCGGATTAGCAATTACCGCACGAAGCGCAGTAACAGAAATTTCTTTTTCTAAACAGTTAATTCTTTTTGTTGTCCGCGAGATAAAAGTACGACCAGCTTGACGTTGAGTTTTTTGCAGCAGCTCATTGAATATATTGATTTGTTGATTATCAGTGTCTGTTAATTGTTTTTTAACTGCAAGTTCTCTGAAAGGTTCCGGGATGTAACGGTAAAGAAGGAGATTTATATCCGGTTGAGATAGTAACTCAAATTCGGGTATGGCAGTAATCCGATCCGCCATATATTGTGTCTTCTCAATACCTGCATCAATTAAAAATTCATAACCTTTAAGTCCGATCAGATGTAACCCAGCATGTAAAAATAATGCCATACCCGCTCGAGAACCTTCTAAAGCGCGTTTACCCAAATCGAATGAACCCTTACGCATGGTGTAGCTAGCATTTTTTTCAATCGATAAAGCTAAGTATGGTTCGCGCATAAATACCATACCAATACCCATAGGTAAATACAGTTGTTTATGTCCATCAATTGTTACCGAATCAGCGCGTTCAATACCAATAAGCTTTTGTCGATGTTGTTCAGAAAAAATGAGTGGCCCACCCCAAGCTGCATCTACATGAAAATGAACATTTGCAGCTTGGGCAATATCTGCTATGTCTAAAAGCGAATCTATGTTTCCAGAATCCGTAGTACCAGCAACGCCCACGATCGCAATAATATGCAAGTTTTTAGTCTGACAATCTGCAACAGCCTGACGTAAAGCTGCTAAGTCTACTTGATTATCAACATTAGTAGGAATTTTTATTAAACCATGCGTACCTATGCCTAATAAATCTGCGGCTTTGTCAAAAGAATAATGCATCAGTTCAGAGCCAATGATTACCGCTCCTTGATAACCGTAGTAATCTAAAGCTGCTGTTAAACCTTCTTTTTCTACACCTGCAAAACCATTTTTTGCACCTAAAGATTTATTGCGAGCGCACCAAAGTGCGATGATATTTGCTGCCGTACCTCCAGAAACCAATATGCCTAAAGTGCTTTGGCTATTTTGGACATGTTCGTTATAAAATTCATCAGAAAAATTATAAATCAATCTATGCATCATTGCCAAAGCCTGTCGTTCATAAGGGCTAAAAGCTTTGGCTGTTTCTATTTTGACAACATTTTGGTTCATGGCTGTCATCAGTTTTGCGATCGGCCGCACAAAACAGGGAAGAGCAGAGGTCATATGACCTATAAACCGTGGTGAAGATGTATGTATTGAATGATTAATAACGTTATTTGCTAAATAATCAAGGTAGCTATCAAAATTACCAGGATTAATAGGAACTTGACTATCAGAAAACGTTTCTACTAATGCATTGAAATCAATATTTGAATTAGTATTAATTGCGTTTAAAAAATCATCAACTAAAGTGTCAGTTTGAACACCCATTTTAGCTTCTATAGATGATTTTAACTTGTTAGATGGTGCAAATAATTGCATCACTCCCTTGGCAACTTCATACTGTGGTGTTACCTCATTTTCAAGAAAGAAATTTTGCTGAGTTTTTTCTTGTCTCTGCTGACTTAATGCCATTTTATACTCCAGAATATATCTTGGTTCTTAATTGCCTAGCTATAACTTTTTAGTCAGGACTTTAGTCCTTATTCTAAGTAAACCCTGAACTAGGTTTAAAATACTAATTATCTTCTATCAGTGATGTCCTTCGATGATTTTGTCTAGCTTGTTTGCGACGTTTAATTGAAGCAGACCTCGTTTGAGTTCGGTAAGAATCTTTTTGTAAAGAAGCTTCTTCGTCGCTACTTAAAAACTCGGCAAGTGAACTAATAGTTGGTCTTTCATAAATGCTGATTATCGGAATATGGGCATTTAATTCTTTTTGTAAATGAGAGATAATCTCAACACCTATGAGAGAACTACCTCCCAAATCAAAAAAGTTATCATAAATACCAATTTTTTCAATTCCCAGAACTTTTTGCCAAGTCGTAGCAACTATTTGCTCTACATTATTGCTAGATGGAACATACTCGTTTTGTAAGTTTGCTCTGGAATGAAGTGATAAACTACCTTGATTATTTGATGATTCCTTATTTTGTAAAAATTTTCGTTTTATCCATTGTTCAATTCTGGGTTGTAGTTCTCCCGCAGAAACAACAATTTGTGGAGTTTTATTTAAAGATAATACACGGCTAAAGACATCGATTCCTTCCTGCCATGTCATGCGTAATTTTTCTAAAGCTACTCCCACAGTTAAATCCTGCATATCATCTTCTTGAGATTGCCAAGTATCCCAGTTGACGCTAATACAAGGAAACATATTTATTTGGTTGTGCTTGTGGGCATAGGCATCCATAAAAATGTTAGCAGCAGAATAAGAAGTTAACCCTAAACCTCCTAAAACAGATGATGAGGAAGACGTAAATAAGCAAAAATCTAACTTTTGGTCTTGCAAAACTTTTTCTAAAACAAATAGTCCATACACTTTAGGATTAAATTGTGATTGACTTTGAATTTTAGAACTTTCTTCGATAGTATAATATGCATCGTCATTAATTCCGGCTGCGTGGATCGCGCCATGAATTTCACCAAACCGTTCATTAACTAATGCTATAGCTTGTTGCATTTGTTCTTCATTAGCTACATCAGCCGCGATCGCTTGAACTTGTGCACCTAATTCTTCTAGCCTCATCACCTTTTTGAGTTTCTGGCTAACTTCATTAGATTCATCGTGGTTTAGCAGCCATTCTGACCACTGGTGTCTTTCCGGTATGCCTTTTCTGCCGATTAAAACTAACTTAGCTTGCATTGTTTTTGCTAAGTATTCTGACATTGCTAAACCAATGCGACCAAGCCCACCAGTGATTAAGTAAACACCTCCTTTTCTCAACTTGGTTTTGCTGATAATGCCTTTATCTAAATGTACAGCTTCGTATGTTTTAATCCAGCGATGATTGCCACGATAAGCAATTAAGTTCTCAGTTATTGGTGCTGTAAATTCTGTAAGCAGTGAGTCTATAAGTGTTTGTGATGGCTTAGTTATAGAGTCCGGAAGTACAATATCAAAGCAACAGCAAGTAATGTTGAGATACTCTTGTGGAATTACATTGCATGGCCCTAATATAGTTGCCTTCTCAGGGCATAATTTTTCGCTGCCAGTTATATCATGTAGATTACTGGTGACAACCATCAGCTTGATTGGCTCAATTATATTTTGTTTTGCCAAGGCTTGGGTCAGAAACAGCAAACTATCAAAACCAAGACTTTGGCAATCTTCAAAAAACTGATATTGTGTTTGTGGCTCTAGCTCTTGACTGGGTAAAGTATCGTTAGGAGTAACGCTCCAAAAATGCGCAAAATGCCATGCGATCGCTTGTGAGTTCCAATTCTGTTTTTGTAGTGTTTCCAACAAAACATTATAGTCATCCTTTTGTCTAGGATTGATTGTATATGTACACTCATCAAGCTGTGAAAATTTATCTGCGACCCTAACAAAAATCACCTCATGTTTTTGTTGTTTCAGTCGTTCAGCGATTTCTGCTCCCACTCCATAGGGATCGACAAACACTAACCAATATGAATTTTGTTCTACCAATTTATCCGGTTGAAAAAATTCCATTGGTGTAGATTCTTTCCATCGAGGAACGTAGAACCAATCAGCAATATCTGGTTTTTTATCAGAACTTTTTGGCGACATCATTGCCAGAGTTGCATTTCGATTTACCTCAATCCAGTAACGCTGCCGCTCAAAAGGATAAGTAGGTAAGGGTATGCGATGACGCTTTTCATTTACATAAAAACCTGACCAATCAATTTGAATTCCTACTAACCAAAGCCTACCCAAAGTGTTAAGTAAAAATTCTATATCTGATTGTTGCTCTTGAGGATGTCGTATAGAAGTTAGTGCTATGAGTTTATCTGTTTGATGTTGTTTCGCAAAACTACTTAGCGTCCGTCCTGGCCCAACTTCCAACAGTATTGCCTCTGGCTGTTTGAGCAACTCACAGATTCCTAAACTGAAGCGTACTGGTTGCCTTAAATGTCTAGCCCAATAGTTAGGATCTGTTGCTTCAGCTGCGGTAATCCAAGTACCGCTAACATTAGAAACAAACTGAATTTTTGGAGTATTAAGTTTTATATTTTGTAATAACTGGATGAAAGTCTCAATGATGGGTTCCATCATTTGAGAATGAAAGGCGTGAGAAGTATGCAAACGCCTAAAGTTTACACCTATTTGTTGTAGCTTTTGTTGTAATTTCTCTATTGCTTCTGTTGCACCGGACACCACACAAGAAGAAGGTGCATTGCTCGCAGCCAGAGAAATTTCCTTTTCTAGCAGTTGTTGTAACTCTTGTTCTGGAAGCTGAACCGAGAGCATAGCACCACCAGGTAACTGCTGCATTAGTTTTCCTCGCATTGCAACTATAGCTAAGGCATCTTCTAAAGAGAAAACTCCAGCGATCGTTGCAGCTACATACTCCCCTATACTGTGACCAATCATCATCTCAGGGCGCACACCCCATGCCATCCACAACTTGGCTAGAGCATATTCAATCACAAACAACGCAGGTTGAGTAATTGCTGTTTGCTGCAACTTTTGTGTTGCTTCTTGAGCTTTTTCTACCCTGGGATAGAGAACTGAACGCAGGTCTAATTCTAAGTAAGGTTTAAGTAATTCACAGCAATAATCAACTTGCTGTTTAAATACGGCTTCACTTTCGTATAATTCTCGACCCATATTTACATATTGCGAACCTTGTCCAGAAAACATAAACACGACCGGACGATTACAAGGTTCTTGGTAATGGGTGAAAGCTCTTTGAGGATCTTGCAATGCATTAATTGCATCTTGTTGGTTTTGGCAAACTACTATTCGGCGATGGTTCAAAGTCCACCGTCCTAATTGTAAAGTATGAGCAACATCCGCAAGGTTTAAATCTGGATTTTTTTGCAGGTAATTAGTTAAATTTTCTGTAGCAGTTTCTAGTGCTGTATTCGTCTTAGTTGAAAGTAATAATAATTGCCAATGTCTAGAATTACTAGAGGATTGAGTTATCGGAGCTTCTTCTACAACTAAATGGACATTTGTTCCGCCAAAACCAAAGGAACTAACACCCGCCCGCCGAGGAGTATTGCTAGTTTTCCACTCAGATAATTTATTGTTTACATAAAAAGGACTATTGGCAAAATCAATTTGGGGCGATGGTTCTTCAAAGTTTAAACTAGGTGGAATTTGTTTGTGTTTTAAGGCTAGTACAGTTTTAATCAAACCTGCTACTCCAGCAGTTGAGTCTAAATGCCCAATATTGGTTTTCACAGAACCAATACCACAAAATCCTTTGTTCTGAGTTTTAGTACGAAAAGCTTGTGTTAAGGCAGCGATTTCAACGGGATCTCCTAGAGAAGTGCCGGTTCCATGTGCTTCAATGTAGCTAATGGTATCGGGTTCCACCTCAGCCATAACCTGAGCAGCTCTTATTACTTTGGCTTGCCCATCTACGCTGGGTGCTGTATAGCTAACTTTATTTGACCCATCGTTATTAATAGCAGAGCCTTTGATAATAGCATGGATGCAATCGCCATCTGCGATCGCTTCTTCTAACCGTTTTAAAACTACAAGACCTAAACCCCTTCCTTTTACTGTTCCCGCAGCCTTAGCATCAAAAGCACGGCAATGTCCATCAGGAGATTCAATTCCTCCATCTTTATATAAATAACCAACTGCTGTCGATATTGAAACTCCTCCTGCTAAAGCAATATCACACTCACCACTAAGCAAACTTTGGCAAGCTAAATGTACAGCAACCAACGAGCTAGAGCAAGTAGTTTGAACTGCATAACTTGGCCCCTGCAAATTTAATTTATAAGAAGCAAGTGTAGTAACATAATCTGGAGAAGTTCCCTTTTCTATTTGCTTATCACCTACAGAGGCTAGAAGCTCATAATTAGAATAAATGTTAAGTAAATAACTGCCAAAACTTGTCCCAGCGTAGACCCCAATAGGTTTTTTATAGACATCCGAACTATACCCAGCATCTTCAAGTGCTTTCCATGAATGCTCCAAGAAAAAACGGAGTGAAGGGTCCATGACTTCAGCTTCTCTAGGATTAATGTCGAAGAATGAAGCATCAAATAAGTCTATATCTTCAACTACACCCTCTGCTTTAACATAATTTATGTCGCTTAATAAAGCCTCATCTACACCTAAATCTTTTAATTCTCGATCGTTGAATCTATGTATTGACTCTACTCCATCTCGGAGATTGTACCAAAATTGCTCAATATTTTCAGCCTCTGGGAAACAGCCACTCATCCCAATAATGGCTATTTCCAGACCAGTTTTGCTACTTAAATATTCTGAATTTTCCATAATTAATGTTAATTCTTCAATAGTAAATATTAAACGATCTGTTGCTTTTTTTGTAAAAAACGTTGCTTTAATCTTGCTTTACCAGCTTCTAACTGTTCATTTAACTCATTGCTTTGATTTGCAAAGCTATTATCATCTTCTTGGCTTAAATACCGCGATATAGAACTAATTGTTGGATATTTAAATAGATCGGTTATTACTAAGTCTGCTTTATAAAGTTCCCGCAGTTTGCTATAAACCTGAAGTACATTTAGCGAATGACCACCAAGGTCAAAAAAGTTATCTTGAATACCGACTTTCTCCAACTTAAGTATTTTTTGCCAAATGTCAGCAATTGCGTGTTCCATCTCATTTCGCGGCAATACGTAAGCTGTTTCTAATTTCGGGCGAAGATTATCTGGTTTTGGCAGAGCTTTCCGGTCTAGCTTACCGCTAGGTGCTAGGGGTAGATTTTCCAGCATCACAAAGGCAGAGGGTAACATGTGGTCAGGTAACTTTTCTTTTAAGAAGCTACGCAATTCACTAATATTAGGAACTGCTTGTGTCTTAGCAACCACATAGGCAACTAATTGCAAGTTACCTGGTTCGTCTTGTTGAACCACGACTACATTTTCACGTACATTTGGGTGCTGAAGCAAAAATGTTTCAATTTCTCCAAGTTCAACCCGGAAACCACGAATCTTGACCTGATGGTCAATACGCCCCAGAAATTCTATATTCCCATCAGGGAGCCACCTTCCTAAATCTCCAGTTTTATAAATTAAATCTTTGCGATTTTCTGGTAACTTCTGGGTAACATTTGTAAACGGATTGGGAACAAAACTGAAATTAGTTTTTTCTTGATTTTTCCAGTAGCCATCACCAACACCAATACCCGATACACAAATCTCTCCAGGAGCGCCAATGGGTAATAGTTTCATTTCCCCATCTACAATGTAGAGATTTAAGTTTGCTAATGGTTTCCCAATTGGAACTGCTCGCTGATTTTCTGGCAAAGGCTTGTGAACGATAAACTGGGTAATATCATCAGCAGCCTCAGTCGGACCATAGGCGTTAACAATTTTAATTTCAGGATATATCTCAAGCCACTTATTAACCCAACTGACCGATACTGGTTCCCCGACAACCATCATCCATTTCAAATCAGGTAATTCTCTTTGGTGAATCGGTAGCTGGGAAGTATATTCAAGCAAGCCGACAAATAATGCTGGTACTAATTCAACAACTGTGATTTTTTGTGATTTGAGTGCAATAAATAGCTGCTCAGGAATCGCAACGGTTTCGATATCTACTATTACTGTTTTCCCACCAATTAAAAGTGGTGCCAAAAATTGCCAGACAGAAATATCTGTAGAAGAAGGAGCGCTTTGGAGAAAACAAAATTCTGGCGTTAACTTTAACTCATCAAATTGGGCATAAATATGATTAACAGCACCATCATGCCTGACAATTGCCCCCTTTGGTAATCCTGTAGACCCAGAAGTATAAAGCATATAAGCTGGGTCAACAGCATCATTGATACTTTCTAGATTATCATGAGATAGTTGCTCAAAATCCAATTTATTATAAATTTTTAAATCTCGTGATTTAGTCAGTAGCGGCTTTTCATTAGCAATGCTATCTAAGCAAATAATAGATGATAATTGAGAACAGCCTTCTGCCAAGTCTGACAGAACATTCAATAGCGAATAATCGGTTAACAAAAATCTCACTTCGCTATTGGATAGCATATACTTAATTCGATTTTCTGGGTAAGTGCTATCAATGGGTACGTATGCTCCGCCTGCCTTGTATATAGCAAGAATAGCAATCAGGAAGTTGATGTCGCGGTCTTTGAAAATTCCTACAAACTCTCCTTGACGAACTCCTAATTTTCGTAATAATTCAGCTAGCTGATTAGCTTGGTGATTTAGTTCTTGATACGTTAGTTGAGTTTGTTGATGAATAACAGCTATCTTGTTTGGAGTTTCAGATACCTGTTTTTCAAATAATTGATTGATTGTTTGCTGAATGGGATAATCTTTAACTTGCTGATTAAATTCTGTTAATAACTTATAGCGCTCGGCTGATTTTAAGAAAATCATATCTGAGATTTTAGTATCAGCGTTATTTGTAATATTTTCCAGAAGATTAGTATAATATTTACTGATTAATTTTATACTTTCATCTTGAAACAAATCTTCCTTGTACTCGATGTTAGCACTAATACTTTCACCGCTAACTGTAAAAGAAATTGTGATGTCATTATTTAGTTGGCTTAAGTTATTTTTATTATGAATATTTTCTAAGCAAACTACTATGTCAAAAATCGGATGGCGATTAGGAATTGTTGGTAGCTCTAATAAATCAATTAGTTCATCAAAATTATAGTTTTGGTGACTGTAAGCTGCGATCGTAGCATCTTTAATTTGAAAAAGAAAATCTTTAAATGAAACTTGAGGTGTGACTTGAGTACGCAAAGGAAGAACTTTAGCATTTACACAATCGATACCAATTTCCTCATATACTGGTATTCCGATAATAACATCATTATTTCTAGTATATTTTTGTAGCAATATGTTAAAACAAGCTACAAGCATCAAATAGATTGAAAAGTAAGAGCCTTTAGCTAGCTTAATGATTGATTGAGATGAATCAATTGGTAAATCAAAACTCAGAGATTTCTTTTTACCACTAGAAAACAAAGGTCTTACATAGTCCAGCATCAGATTTGTTTCTGGTAGTTCTCCCGATAGTTGATTTATCCAATAGATTTTTTGAGAGAAGAAGTCATTTGACTGTAAATGTATACCCATAGTTTTCCCCTGGCTTGTAACCAATTCTTTTCCGAGTTGTAAATACTAGTATGTATATCTAGTTTTGTATGCAATAATCAAAAGCGTCTTTGATAATGAAACATCCTTTTTCTAAAGTGAGCATATCAATTATTAAAGGAGGTAAAATTTTAATAACAGTATCATTTCTGCCTGCTCTTTCAACTATTAATCCTAGTTCAAAACAACGCGATGTGATACTTTTAGCTAAGCTACTACCGCCAAAGTTTTTAACATCAATACCCCAAATCATCCCAATTCCACGGATTGATATGCATTCATTAATTGGTAATATTTGTTGAGTTAGAAAATTTTTCAAGAAAATCTCTTTAGCCTTAACATCTTGTTCAAAATTACAACTTTCTCTATACTCTAGAGCAGCTGTAGCTCCTACAAATGCCAATTGATTACCCCTAAAAGTACCATTATGTTCACCCGGTTCCCATATATCCAACTCCGGCTTAATCAATAATAGCGACATTGGAAACCCATACCCACTAATAGATTTAGAGAGTACTACCATATCGGGAACTATATCTGCTCTTTCAAAAGAAAAGAAAGGCCCTGTTCGACCACAGCCGACTTGAATATCATCACAAATTAATAAAATATCATTCTCGTCACACAACTTCCTCAGTCTTTGCATCCAGTCAATAGGAGCTATAACAACTCCACCTTCAGCTTGCACTGTTTCAAAAATTATTGCTGCTGGTTTTTCAATTCCAGAATTGACATCATTTAAAACTGTTTCTATATATTCTATTGTGTCAAAACTTTCCATAAATCCATAAGGATAAGGCATAAAGGTTACATTATTTGATGTCCCAATTGCCCCTGCTCTAATTCCGACATTACCACTAATAGATAAGCTTCCTAAAGTCATTCCATGATATGCTCCCATGAAGGAGAATATACCCGATCTTTGTTTTACTTTTCTGGCTAACTTTAAAGCTGCTTCAACTGCATTTGTTCCTGTTGGTCCACAAAACTGAATGCGATAATCTAATTGTTTTGAACTTAATACTACCTCATCAAACTTAGCTAAAAATTTCTCTTTAGCTGAAGTATACATATCCAAACCATGTGCAATTCCATCGGCATCTAAATATGACATAACCTTTTGTTTTATATAGTCATGGTTATGCCCATAATTCAAAGCACCTGCTCCTGCAAAAAAATCAATATATTCCTTTCCTGAGTCTGAATAAATTATAGAACCTTTAGCTCTATGAAATATATCAGGGAAATTCCGGCAATAGCTTCTGACGTTCGATTCACACTTTTCAAATATATTCATAAGAGTGTTTTGTTTGAATTACGAAAGGGATTAATCAGTCAAGCGATTATGTATATTGCATATCTTTGAGGAAACGTATTGCTTTTTAAGAAACATAATTTAGATAATACTTATAAAATTTAAAAATAATCTGAGGAGGTAGTTTTAAAACTAAACCCATAACTAACAAAAAGTTATAGTATAAGTTTTGAATTGGCATACCTTTTGTAATAGCTGCTAGACCATTGAGCGAACTTTTTGGAGTATGCCAATCTATATTAAAAGAAATCGACATATCTAAACTCCGAACATGATGCAGTGTTCCGGGGGGCATATATAAAATATCTCCAGGATTCACAATAAATTTAATCGGTCTTGCATTTTTGTATTCAGGATATTTATTTAAATCTGGATTTTCTGGATTAACGAGAAACCATCGCCAGCCTTTGCGATAACAATATTTGGCATCTTCAGGTAGTAATATAGTGAATTGTTTGCGTCCAACAATCTGAAAAAAAATATTGTTAGTCAAAAGGCAATCAAAATGTAATGGTGTAACACTATTAGAAGAACCTAAGAAAAACTGGCAGTAACGCCACCACTTATGCCAATACCATTCTGGCAAATAATCATAAGGAAATGGTTGAGCATCTTTCACTAAAGAAGGTATTAAGCTAAATAAAGGTAGGTCATGACAATATGGCGGCCGAGCATTATTTTGAGGATCTTGTTCATAATTTTCTATTAATTCTATATATCTTTCCATTGTCAGACTACATATCTCGATTTCCTTATCGCTAAATTTCTTTGCGTAAATATTTAAAGAAGGAGATAAATTTTTAAGATATTTTAAAGACCATTTATCAAAACCATTCCAATTACTAATTACTCCAGAAATTATGACTGGCTTTCCTAATTCAACATAATTTTTATGGAATTCATCACTTGAAAGTTTATATCTTCTTTCTATTGCCGATGAAACAATCATAGCTTTATCCTTTAAAATCTTGTTAATTATCATAAATGCGAGCCATATTTTGGCTTTTTAGTAGAAAAAGCATTTTTAAAGCGTTCTAAAAAAAGCTAACTTATTATCATTATTTCAAGATATTGGAACTAATTGCCAATCAAAAAATGCTTCTTTTTCTAAAAGCTTTGATATTTGCTGTTGCTGTAGTGTTGAAAATGATAAGTCCTTAATTTGAACATGATGATTAACCATGATTTGTTGTAGCAGTATTTGAAAATCTTTAATTATCCCGGTAATTGTAGCAATGTCAAATCTGCGAGAATCGTATGAAATTGCTACTACAATTTCGGTTTCTGGATATATAACTAAATTCAAAGGGTAGTTATTTCTGTAATAAGTTCCAGTTAGTTCAAATTCTATATTCCCTTTCCATTTTTTTAAAAATTGGCTGACTGGAAAGTTTTCAACCACAACAATTGTTTCAAACATAGGTAAATTTCGTGGTACTTCACTCCAACCCTGGATTTGAGTAAGCGGAGTGTATTCATGATGACGTGCTTTTACTAATTGGATCTGAAAATCTTGTAGCCATGACAAAACCTGCTGATCGGTATTTAACTTGACATTTATTGGTAAGGTATTTATGAACATACCAACCATTGATTCTACTTCAACTAAATCTACTGGTCTTCCTGTAACAGTGAACCCATAAGTTACATTGTTACGACAGGTGTAACGACTAAGGAGGATAGACCAGATTCCATTAACTAATGTGGCAAGGGTAAGGCGGTTTTTGGTAGCAAAAGATAAGAGTGATTTTGTAGTTGCTTCCGATAGTTTAATTATCTCCTCATCGTACCTTTCTTCTTGGTTAGATAATTGATTATTTTCTATATAAGTTAGAGGAGTTGGTGCTTTGATTCCTTGTAATGCTTCGCGCCAAAAACTTTCAGTTTTAGCTATGTTCTGTTGCTGCAACCAGTCGATATAATTCCGAAAAGGACGAGCTGGTGCTAAAGTCACTTTTTTGCATTCACAAAGCGCCTCGTAAATTTGTAAGCATTCTTCTAATATTATTGGCCCAGACCATCCGTCTGTAGTGATATGGTGATTGCTCCAAATAAATTCATAGCGTTCATCAGCAAAGCGAATTAAAGTTATCCGCATTAGACATGGTTGCGAAAAGTCAAAACCTAATTGGCGATCGCTCTCTAGAAATGATTTTAATCGCTTTTGTTGTTCTGCTTCCTCAACACCACGCCAATCGTATTGATTTAAGGTAATTTTTACTTGTTTATAGACAACTTGTAATGGATTATCAATGTCTTCCCAATAAAATCCTGTACGCAAAACTGTATGTCTATCAACTACTTGTTGCCATGCTTGCTCAAAAGCCTCTACATTTGGATTACCATACAAAGTTAAGGTATGGTGAAAAAAGTATAATGCTGACTCGCTTGCATACAAACAGTGAAAGAGCATACCCTTTTGTACGGGTGTTAGTTCATAAATGTCCTCGACATTTTCTGTTTTCATTGTGCGTTTTTTTCACTCGCTCGGTTAATTTTTGCCAGAAATTTATCTAGGTTTTGTTGGTTCAAGTTTGCTCTGGGAAAATCAGAAGGTGTATATTTTTCTGCTTCAAGAGACTCACAGTGGGCAATAAGGCTTTGTGTAGCTTCAATAAAGCTTTGTGCTAAAGTTTCAATTGTTTCTCGACGATGAACGGCTGAACTATAAGTCCAATTCAAGTGCAGTTGTTCTTGAACAATAATTCCATTTATTTCCAGTAAGTAAAATCTTTCCGCACTTGAACTTTCGCTAAGTCTAATAGACTGTTCGGTTAAATCAAATAAAGATGACTGCGATATAGTAGGGTCAAAATTACCTAAGTAATTAAAACTTACCTGAGGTTGCGGAAAATATTGTAGCTTTGAATTTATTTCTGAATTGTTGGTTATATAGCGCAATATATCGTAACCAATACCTTTATTTGGAATGCTGCGTAAATACTCTTTAACTGCTATTAATGCATTGCCTTGATTAGAAACCTCTGTTATATCTAAAATGACTGGGAAGCAAGTTGTAAATAAACCAACTGTACGAGATAGAGATATATCATTTACATCTTTGAAGATTATATCTCGACCATTATCTTTAATATCTACCCATAGTTGCTGTTCGCCCGTCCACTTTGCAAAAGATTGTACCAACGCTGTTAATAGAACATCGGTTATCTGGGTATTATAAGCCTTATTGACATTTTTCAATAATGCTTGCGTTTCCTTTTTATTTAGAGAAATTGATACTCGGTCAACATTGGCTATTGTAGTTTCATTTGCAGAATAGTCAACAGGTAGACTGTGGAAAGGTTTTTCGGCTTTTGCCAACCAGTAGTCTTGCTCCTGGAGCATTTCTGAAGCTTGGTGATATTCTTGCACACACTGCATCCACCGCTTGAATGAAGTGCTTTTATTAGGCAAATGGATTGCTTTACCTTGAGTGAGTAGCTGATAGGCTGTTTGTAAATCTTCTAGCAAAATATGCCAAGAAACAGTATCTACTAAAAGATGATGAATGCTAATTATTAGGTAGCTATTTTGCTGCGATCGCAATTCTATAAAAGCAATTTTTGCTAGTGGACCTTCACTTAAATTGAAGTTGCTTTGTGATTCTATGATAGCAGATTCAAAAGCATATTTTTGCTCATTTTTTGAAATTTGAGACAAATTTATATGCTTGTACACCATTAGATCGTTAGTGCCAGCTTCAATTTGCTGCAATCCAGATTCTTTTTGAATAAAACGCAGACGAAATACATCATGATATTCAATCACATATCGTACAGCCTGCTCTAATATTTGGGGATTGCATATTTGTGGAATTTCTAGTAATAAAGACTGGCTTAATAAATGTTCGTTTGACTGATTTTTATCGAATAAACGATACTGAAAGGGGGTGAGATGTATTTTTCCAGTTCTGGAATTATTTTGATTTTCCTTGCTTGGATCTGCACCTGTGGCTGTTGCTAATTCAGCAATAGTTTGGTGTAGGAACATTTGTTGAGAAGTTAGCTTTAAACCTAATTGATTAGCTTTGGCAACAATTTGAATTGCAATAATCGAATCTCCTGCCAACTCAAAAAAGTTGTCATAAATTCCAACTCGATCGATGCCCAAAAATTGCTGCCAAATGTCAGCAAGGTTCTGCTCTATTTCGTTACGAGGAGCAACATAAGCATTTACCAAGCTTGGACGTGGATGGCTTAGTTGAGAAAGATTTGTTTTTGATACATCTGATAAAAACGCTAATTCTTGTTCTAGATAATTGAAAGAATTGTCTTGCTCAATTACCGTTTGGAAGTCTTGTGGAGAGACAACGACATGATGCAAGCTACTTAGCAAAATCCGATTAAAAGCTTCGGCACCTTCTTGAGATAATATTCCTTTTTTGAGATCCTCTTCACGTTGATGCTTTAATTGTTCTGGTAGTGCTGTCTCTACTGCCATCCCTACTTCTTGCCAAGTACCCCAGTTGATTGCCACTGTAAATTGATCGGATTTAGCAGTACGATAATCTGCATAAATATCCAGAAATGCATTAGCTGCACAATAATCTACCTGTCCAAATTCACTCAAGATTGAACTTTGAGATGAACAAAGTACTAAAAAATCTAAATTAATATTTTTTAAGTTAAAAATCTCCTCTAATACTAATGTGCCCTTAACTTTTGGTGCTAATACGCTGTTTGCTAAATCCTGTGTTTTTAATTGAACAATGCCACCACCAGCAATACCTGCTGCATGGATAACACCATTGATTTGACCAAATTTTTCTAAGGCTTCAGTAACAGCTACTTGCATTTGTTCGTAGTTGGCAACATCGGCACTTTTAACCTCAATCTCTGACCCTAACTCTTCCAGTACAAGCATTTTTTGGATCTTACAGCTAATACTATCTTGGCTATCATGAGTTTCTAACCACTGTTCCCACTGCGATCGCTCCGGTAATCCCTTTCTTCCAATTAAAACCAACTTAGCTTGTACTGTCTTGGCTAAATATTCCGCCAACACCAAACCTATACCACCAAGTCCACCAGTAATTAAATAAACTCCTCTTGGCTTTAACTTAGTTTTAGCTGGGGTGCTTCCATCCAGACGGACAGCTTCAAAGGTTTGAATCCAGCGATGATATCCACGGTAAGCAACTATATTATCGGTTTGCTGTGTTGTCAGTTCAGTAATCAGATAGTCGATAAATTTTTGTGTTGGTGGGACATTATAAGCAGGAATTACTACATCGATCGCACAGCAATTAATGTTTAAATATTCCTTGGGAATTATCTTACACGGCCCCAAAATTGTTGCTTTCTCTGGGCATAAAATTTCATCACCAATGACATTATATAGATTATTAGTTACAACTCTTAACTTCAGAGAATTGCTGATATTTTGCCTTCCTAATGCCTGGGTTAAATACAATAAGCTCCAAAAACCAAGATTTTGGTAATCTTCCAACGTTTGTTTTCTGAACTTATTGCCAGATAAAGTATCATCTGGCGTAATGCTCCAAAAGTGAGCTAATCCATTTGGAATCAAACTCTCTTTTCGGAGTTCTTGAAACAAGGCATCGTAATCATCGCTTTGCTGTGGATCAATGGTATATGTATATTTGTTCAGTTTAGTAAATTTGTCTGCGACCCTAACTGTAACTACATTTTGACTTTGCTGTTCGAGTCGTTTAGCAACTTCGCCTCCAATTCCATAATCATCGATAAAAACTAACCAGTGGCTGTTTTGCTCAGTTACTAGTTCCTTACCTTGGAAAAACTCAAGTGGTGTAGATTGTTTCCAAATTGGAATATAAAACCAATCGGCAATATCTGGCTTTTTAACTAATGATTTTTGCCATGCCTTTGATAATACACTTTCGGGATTAGCTTCAATCCAGTAACGCTGACGCTCAAAAGGATAGGTAGGCAAAGGAATATGTCTGCGTTGCTCTTTTGTATAAAAGCCTGCCCAGTTTATTTGCAATCCTGATAGCCAAAGCCGAGAGAGAGTATTGAGCAAAAATGCTACATCAGAAATTTGCTCTTGGGGATGTCGCAACGAAGTTAGAACTACAGGCGGTGAAATCAACTGTCGTTTGGCTAAGGTAGTTAATGTTCGTCCCGGGCCAACTTCCAATAGGATTCGCTCTGGCTGTTGCAGCAATTCGGCGATTCCCTCGTTAAATAATACGGTTTGCCGTAGATGTCTAGCCCAATAGTCAGGATCGGTCGCCTGCTCTGCTGTAATCCAAGTTCCGGTAACATTAGAAACAAAAGGAATTTGAGGTGGTTGTAGGTTGACTTCTTTAACTTGCCGTACAAATGGCTCTAAAATCGGCTCCATCATCTGAGAATGAAAAGCGTGAGATGTATGCAGGGGACGACAATCAACACCTCGCTCAATCAAACTATTTTGTAATGTTGCGATCGCATTAGTAGCGCCAGAAACCACACAAAGAGATGGCGCATTGCTAGCTGCTAAAGAAAGTTCTGAACCTAACATAGGTTGTATTTCTTTGGCAGAGAGAGAAACGGAAAGCATCGATCCTGGTTCAACTTGTTGCATCAGTCGTCCGCGAATTACGACTAAAGTCAATGCATCTTCTAAAGAAAAAACACCAGAAATACAAGCAGCCACATACTCACCAATGCTGTGACCAATCATTACTTGCGGATGTACACCCCACGCCATCCAAAGTTTAGCAAGTGCATATTCGATTACAAATAGCGCAACTTGCGTTAAGGAAGTTTGTTTAAGTTGTTCTTGTGTAGTTTCTACTGTCGAGGGATAAAGTATATCTTTCAGGTCTAATTTTAAATGGGGTTTTAGCAATTCAGAGCAATCATCAACTTGTTGCCGAAAAATTACTTCTGTTTCATATAATTCCCGTCCCATATTTACATACTGCGCTCCCTGTCCGGGAAACATAAATACAATTGAATGGTTACGGGTTTCTGATAAATTACTCAAAACTCCTTGTTGATTTGACGCTGTTAATATTTTTATAGCATCTTGAGTATCCTGACACAGCAATACGCGACGATGATTAAAATTTCGGCGGCCAACTTGTAAAGTATGAGCTACATCAGCAAGATTGGTATCAGGATGGTGTGCTAAATAGTCAATAAGGTTAGTTGTAGTAGATTCTAAAGCTGTTTGAGTTTTTGCAGAGAGAACTAACAACTGCCAAGGGCGAGAAATACTCTCCTTGCTGGTAAAAACTGGAGCTTCTTCTAAAATTACATGAGCATTAGTACCGCCAATCCCAAAAGAACTGACTCCTGCTCGTCTAGGATGTTTATCTACTTCCCATTGGGAAAGTTTGTTATTGACATAAAAGGGACTGTTAGCAAAATCAATTTGAGGATTTGGCTGCTCAAAGTGCAAACTAGGAGGAATTTGTTTGTGTTTAAGAGCTAAGACAGTTTTAATTAAACCTGCAACACCAGCAGCAGCATCCAAGTGCCCAATATTTGTTTTTAGGGAACCAATTGCACAAAAGTTTTTCTTGTTTGTGCTGCTTTGAAATGTTTGCGTCAGTGCTGCGATTTCAATTGGATCTCCTAAAGATGTTCCTGTACCGTGAGCTTCAATATAAGTTATTGTTTCTGGATCTAACTCTGCAACAACTTGAGCAGTTTTGATAACTTTAGCTTGACCTTCTATCCGAGGTGCTGTGTAGCTAACTTTGTTTGAGCCATCGTTATTTATCGCCGAACCTTTAATCACAGCATCAATAGAATCTCTATCAGTTAGAGCGTCTTCTAATCTTTTCAAAACAACGATTCCTACACCTTCTCCGCCCACTGTTCCCCGTGCTTTAGCATCAAAGGCGCGGCAGTGTCCATCAGGAGAATTAATACCCCCCTCGTGATAAAGATAGCCAGCTTTTCTTGCGGCGCTGATGGAAACACCGCCAACCAAAGCCATATCACATTCACCGTTGAGTAAACTTTGGCAGGCTAAATGTACTGCTACTAATGAGGTTGAGCAAGCCGTTTGAACTGTATAGCTAGGCCCCGTTAAATTAAGTTTGTAAGAAGTACGTGTCGCCAGGTAATCTTTGTCGCCAGCGATCGCTATTTGTTGTTCGTCTACTGAGTTTCTAATATTTTGATTAAAATAAATGTTTAGTAAATAACCGCTTAAGTTAGAACCAGCGAAAACCCCTATGGAACCATTGTATGTTTCGGAATTATAGCCTGCTTTTTCCAGCGCTTCCCAAGCACACTCTAAAAAAATCCGGTGTTGCGGGTCAGTAATTTCTGCATCTCTGGGATTAAAGCCAAAAAAGTCAGCATCAAAAAGTTCTGCATCTTCTATTACAGCATTTCTTTTAACATAATTTGGATTGCCGATTAGCGCTGCATCTACTCCTGCTTCTAACAGTTCTTCATCGCTGAAAACAGAAATTGATTCTATCCCATTTTGGAGGTTATGCCAAAATTCATCAATATTTTTAGCTCCGGGAAATCTTCCCGATAATCCAATAATTGCGATTTCTGAACCATTACTATGATCTGCACCAGTTGGAATATTCATTATTTGTTAATTCCTTAATTATTTTCAACTGATTTCATTTTATGTAGACGTTTTTTCTGTTGCGCCTTACCAGATGAAATTTTTTCTGCTTGAGTATCATTCTCTTGGAAAAAGGCTGTGGAGTTTGGAGATGTATTTAAATATTCTGCTAAAGAATTGATGCTGGGATATTTGAACAAATCAAGGGTTGACAGTTCTACTTTTAATATTTCCTGCAATTGGCTGTGAACTGTCACTAAGAGTAATGAATGACCGCCAATTTCAAAGAAATTATCGTGAATGCCTATCTTTTCAAGATTCAAAGCTTTTTGCCAAACAGAGGCTATTGTCTTCTCGACCTCAGTTTGCGGTACTACATAAGCAACTTCTAACTCTGGGCGTAGAGCATCGGGCATAGGCAGTGCTTGACGGTCTACTTTCCCATTAGATGTTAATGGTAATGCTTCTAATATCATAAATGCTGTTGGTAGCATATGATCGAGCAATTTATTATCCAAGAAGCGGCGCAGTTCAGGAGTAGTTAATGTCTTGTCTGGCTGGAGAGTTGTATAAGCTATTAAACTTTGATTTCCAGATTTATCCTCCCGAAGGATAACTACACTTGTTGATACTGATGGATGTTGATTGATAACTGCTTCAATTTCTCCCAGTTCAACACGGAAACCACGGATTTTAACTTGGTTATCAATGCGGTCGATATACTCGATATCTCCACTCGGTAGAAAAAGAACTAAATCACCTGTTTTGTAAAGGCGATCGCCTTCTTGTTTACTAAAGGGATTGGGGATAAATTTAAGGGCTGTTAATTCAGGTTGATTGAGATAACCTCTGGCTAACCCAAGTCCGCCAATGTGCAATTCACCGGGTACTCCCATTGCTACTGGTTGCAAATATTGGTCTAAAATATACAGTTGGGTATTAGCGATCGCTTTACCAATAGGTATGGAGCCTGTAGAGTGCTTACCGACTGGAACCTGATAAACACAGCAGCCTACTACTGTCTCTGTGGGTCCGTATTCGTTTACTAATATTGTATCTGGCGCTACATCTTGCCAGAAGGTGATGCTTTCAGCTAATAAATTTTCCCCACCAATAATAAAAGCTCTAGTTTTATTTGCAATTTCTTCTTTGGATAACTGTTGTTTCAACAAATCTAAGTGGGCAGGGGTGATTTTCACTAAACTTAAATTTGAGCTTTTCTTTAAGGCTTGAGAAAGGGTTTCAATACCTTGTTCTTCTGATAGTAATTCGACGGTACGACCAACTAATAAAGGTGAAAAAAGACTGGTGATTGTTAAGTCAAAACCCAAAGGTGAGTGAACTAAAGCTCCTCCTCCTTGTTCTACTGCATAGGTTTTGGTACACCAGCTTAAGTAGTTAACTAATCCTTGATGAGGAATTAGAGTTCCTTTAGGTTTACCAGTGGAACCGGAGGTGTAAATAACATAGGCTAAATTTAATTCGGTTGTTTTAGTAATTGGATTTTCAATTTTTTGTTGCTTTATAGTTTGCCAATCGCTATCTATACAAATTACTTTAATGCCATCTGTAGCTAAATCTGCAATTAAATGCTGCTGACTCAACAGCACTGGCATTTGAGAATCGTTTAGTATAAAAGTTTTTCTTTCTAAGGGATAGCTAGGGTCAATTGGTACATAAGCACCACCTGCTTTGAGGATAGCTAAAAGTCCGATGACCATAAAAAGCGATCGCTCGACACAAAGTCCTACCATTACATCCGGCTTCACGCCTAATTGTTGTAGGTAATGAGCTAGCTGGTTAGCACGACTGTTTAATTCCCGGTAGGTAAGCTGCCGATCTTTATAAAGAATAGCAATATTGTCTGGCGTGCGATCGCACTGCTGTTCAAACCAATTATGGATACACGTGTATTCTAGCTCTCCTGTTTTAGTGTTATTGAATGCAACTAAGAGTTCTTCACGCTCTTCTTCACTGAGGATATCCAGGCGTGATATTGCTGTAGAGGGATTGTCAATAACGCTAGTTAACAAAGTTTGCCACTGATTCGCCAAACGTTGAATATCTTCTTGACGGAAAAGCTTTGCATCATAGTGAAATTCTACTTTGACTAAATCATCTTGTGTACGAACACAAGAAAGTTTTACTTTAAATCGGTCAAAGCAGACGTAATGCTGATAAATGGAAAATGCTACTTGAGGAGCAGAATAATTACTTACCGTTTCTTCAAAGTCAAAACAAAATGGTAAAAATGATTCTTCACTCTCATCTGCATTTGTTTTAGCAAATGCGTCCCAACTAAAACTGTCTTGCCATTCTAGTATTTCATCTGTTAAGTTTTTAACCTTTATTAAGGTATTACTGAATGATTCATTTTCTTGCAGATGATAAGCAAGGGGTAAATATTTGGCGAATAAACCTAGTGCTACTTTTAATTCTTCATAATTGCGACCATCACAGCCTAAACCTATAATTAAGTTTGCTTGCCCAGTCAAACGCCAAATTAGAGTTTGCCAGCAAGTCAGGAAGAATATATCTATCGAAATTTGATATTTTTGGACAATCCGATCGATTTTAGTTAGTAAATCACTAGGAATAGCTAACTTAATCAATTTAGGTTCAAATTCCGATTTGTCAGAAAGATTATTCTCAAAAGGAAGTTTTAAGCTATCCAGAGTAGAAAAATCTACTTGCTGCCAATAATTTTTCCTTGATGTAGTCTCCTCTGCTGCAAGTAATTCATTTTGCCATGTAGCGACATCAGCATATTGTAGTGGTTCTTCGCTGAGTTCTGCATTCTGCAAGCAGGCAGTATAATACTGACTAATTTCATTAACTATGTTTGTTAATGTTTTATAATCTGCACAAAGAGATGGCAATTTTAAAAATAGAATGTATTTTTTTGATGAGCATTTTAATAAATATAATTTTAATAATTGACCTTGTTCTAATTGTATAGATTCTTGTTTAACTTTCTCAAGAAATGCTTCTATTTCTTCCTCTCGAGAAGATATATTCTCTAAATTATGCTCGTCAAAAGATACACTATTGTTAGTCTCTATGACCTGAATAGGTATTTTTAAACCACGTGGACGATGAAAACTTGTGCGAATAATTTCATTTTTAGCGATAACTTTCTCTAACGCTTGTTTTAATATCTCTAGCTCTACATTTCCTTCAACAAGGATAGCACATTGACTACAATATAAATTACTACTTTGCTGTAATAACCAAAGGTGCTTTTGTTGAGGAGATAATGGAAAACCTTGAATTATTTGTTGCATTTTAATTGATAAAATTCCATTTCAAATTTGACCAAAATTTTCAGAAATGATAATAAATAGCGGTGATTTAATTAAACATTGACGTAGTGAGTTTAAGAAAAATATTTTAACTATCTCAAGTTTGGCTAAAACTTATCAGTTCACTCATCGCAACAAAAAGCTTACGTTCTCCCACATAGGGATTGCGTCCATGAGCGGTTAACACATTGTCCAGTAATAATATATCTCCTTGTTGCCAAGGAAAAGATACTTCCAAATTTTGATAAATATCACAAATGTGTGTCATTACTGAGTCTTCAATAATAGTACCATCTCCGTAAAAGCAATCTCGTGGCAAATCTTCTTTTTTAAAAGTTGATAGAAGTGATTCACGGGTTTGCGTTTCTAAACAAGCTAAATGCCAATGTTGTGCTTGATTAAACCAAGACAATTCACCTGTTTGAGGATGCTTGATTACCGCTGGACGAATAGAAATAGTTTTCAAACCACCATTACTTTTCCATTCAAATTCAATTAAGTTGCTTTGACAAAACTTTTCTACATCTGCTTTACTTTGAGTTTGAAAAACTGTTTGCCAGTCAAGTCCTAATCCGTTTCCATAATTACGAACATACATAACCTGCTTTTCAACAAATTTTTCCCTAATTTTGGGTTCTATAAGTTGAAATACTTTACGACTATCAACTATTGGGGTTTCTCCTCCTTGCTGTGCAGGTTGACGACAACCAAACAGAATTTTTGCAGGCCATCGATAATTAAAAGAATTTTCGTTGTGCCATAATAACTTTCTATCCGCAGGGTAAAAAACTGGAGTATAAACTTTGTCGGTTACTGTTTCACGGGTATGTTCGCCGTTTTCATTGAATAGTTCTGAGCAAACCGCTAGACCAAATCTTTCAAATCCGGCTGCTGTAGTAACATGAAATCCTTGGAAAAGGATAGCACCATGTTTAATTAAATGTGTATCTACAAATTCTCGATTTGCTTCCGCCCAATCTGTAAGATCGACATCTGATATAGAAGGTTTTATGATTAATGGTAGAGTTTGTTCGCCTCCTAAATTATCTAGCTTAATTAGTTCTGTTTGTAAATTTATGGATTTTCTAGTAGCTCTATTGAATTCAGGTTTGAAATTAGAAGTACTTACTTTTACTTGTTTCATTTTAATTCTCTACTTCAATTGCAATCACTTTTCGCTTAATTGTGCTTAATTTTTGTTGAGATTTTTCTTTCCGTTTCCGTTCTTCACTCAACTGATATTCTTGATCGGATTTTATAATTATTTCTTCTAACTTATTTAAGTTAATAGTAGGCTCTATAATAATTTGAGATAAAATTATTTTAAAATTATTTATTAATCGGGCTATGCTACTAGGATCGAATAGGTCTTTATTGTATTTAAATAACCCAACAATTCCTTGCTTTGTATCCGTTACTTCTAGAAGTAAATCAACACTTGCTACCGGATTTTCTACATCTAGACTAGTCAAAGTTAAGTCTGAAAGCTCTAAAGAATGTATGGGAGCATTTTGGAGGATAAACTTGACTTGAAACAGAGGAGTTTGGTTGAAGTCTCTTTTTGGATTCAGAGCGCTAACTAGTTTTTCAAATGGTAAATCTTGGTGAGCATAAGCTTCGAGACAAACCTTCCGAACTCGTTGCAAAACATCGCTAAAAGTGGGATTGTCAGATAGGTTAGTACGCAATACTAATTGATTAACAAAAAAACCGATTAAATTCTCTATTTCGATTCTATTTCGGTTGGCAATATCAGTACCGACAACAATATCTCTGTCGCCTGTATACCAATATAATAAAACTTTAAATGCTCCGAGTATGGTCATAAATAATGTCGTTCCAACACTATCACCTAAGTTTTTAATTGCTTGAGATAATGTTTTAGAAAGTATTAAACTTTGTTGCTCCTCCTGAGAGGTTTTTATTTCTGAAGGCTGGCGAATTATAGGCAATTGTAAAACTGGTAAATTATCTCCTAATTGCTTTTTCCAGTATGTAAGTAAGGTGTTAAGTACCTCGCCCTGTAACCAGTTTTGTTGCCAAGCTGCGAAGTCAGCGTACTGTATTGGTAGTTCCGAGAGTGGGGAAGGCTGTCCTTTGCAGAAAGCTTCGTAAAGTGCTGTTACTTCTTTGATGAGTAACCCTATTGACCAGCCATCAGAGACAATATGATGCATGGTTAACAGCAAGACATATTGTTGTTCGCTTAAGTGCAACAAAGTCGTCCTCAGCAAAGGCCCCTGCGCTAAGTTAAAAAGCGACTGACTTTCTTGAACTGCTAACCACAAAACTTCAGTTTCCTGCTTTGTTATTGAGTACTCTTGCAAGTCCACCACAGATAGCTTCAAGGTTAGGGTTGGAGTAATCACCTGAATTGGTTGTCCATTGGCGATCGCAAAGGTGGTTCGCAAAACTTCATGACGCTGCACAATTTCGTTGAGACTCCGTTCCAATGCAAGCACATTCAGCGTACCAGTAAGACGCACTGCAAAGGGAAGGTTGTAAGTGGCGCTATTTGGCTGCAACTGATTCAGAAACCACAGCCTTTGTTGGGCAAAGGACAGGGGTAAATTGGCATTTCTAGGAACAGGTACTATAGGCAAAAGAGCAAGGCTTGATGTTAAATGTATGAGGATTTCTTGTTTCCGCTCTCGCAACTGAGTGCTTAACTCTGGTGAGAGTACCCCTTGAGGAGCGTTACAGTATAAGCGATCGCCATCAACTCTAAATTTGATGTTGAGGCTGTCAAGGTATAATAAGAACTCTTCAATAGTTTTCATAGTTCTATCTCCTCGCGATCGCGGTCTACCTCGTCCATAGAAACAAGCTCTAGCTGTTGGACTGCAAGCATCTTCTCGATCCGTTCTACCAACTGAGCTAGTGTAGGTGCTTCAAATAAACTGCGTAAAGGCAATTCCACCTTAAAAGCTTTCCGTAACCTGGAAATCGCTTGAGTTGCCAATAAAGAATGTCCGCCCAAGTCAAAAAAGTTATCGTAAATGCCTATATGCTCTCGCTTTAATATCTGAATCCAGATGTCAGCAACTATCTCCTCTGTGGGAGTACGGGGTGCAACGAAGCCTAGTTCCGATTCATTCTGGAAATTTGGTACAGGTAATGCGCGGCGATCTACTTTACCACTGGGACTTAAAGGCAATGCTTCGATCTGTACGATCGCAGAAGGTATCATATACCCAGGTAGCCTTTCTTTAAGTAAATCGCGTAGTTGTTGAATTAGTTCGCTACTACTTAGGTCATTGCGATCGCACTCAGCGCTAGGAACAACATAAGCCACTAAGCGTTTATCATTAGAGTTTTCCTCCATAACTACAACTACAGCTTCTCGAACAGCTTGGTGCTGAAGCAAAAATGTTTCAATTTCTCCAAGTTCAACCCGGAAACCACGAATCTTGACCTGATGGTCAATACGCCCCAGAAATTCTATATTTCCATCAGGGAGCCACCTTCCTAAATCTCCAGTTTTATAAATTAAATCTTTGCGATTTTCTGGTAACTTCTGGGTAACATTTGTAAACGGATTGGGAACAAAACTGAAATTAGTTTTTTCTTGATTTTTCCAGTAGCCATCACCAACACCAATACCCGATACACAAATCTCTCCAGGAGCGCCAATGGGTAATAGTTTCATTTCCCCATCTAGAATGTAGAGATTTAAGTTTGCTAATGGTTTCCCAATTGGAACTGCTCGCTGATTTTCTGGCAAAGGCTTGTGAACGATAAACTGGGTAATATCATCAGCAGCCTCAGTCGGACCATAGGCGTTAACAATTTTAATTTCAGGATATATCTCAAGCCACTTATTAACCCAACTTACCGATACTGGTTCCCCGACAACCATCATCCATTTCAAATCAGGTAATTCTCTTTGGTGAATCGGTAGCTGGGAAGTATATTCAAGCAAGCCGACAAATAATGCTGGTACTAATTCAACAACTGTGATTTTTTGTGATTTGAGTGCAATAAATAGCTGCTCAGGAATCGCAACGGTTTCAATATCTACTATTACTGTTTTCCCACCAATTAAAAGTGGTGCCAAAAATTGCCAGACAGAAATATCTGTAGAAGAAGGAGCGCTTTGGAGAAAACAAAATTCTGGCGTTAACTTTAACTCATCAAATTGGGCATAAATATGATTAACAGCACCATCATGCCTGACAATTGCCCCCTTTGGTAATCCTGTAGACCCGGAAGTATAAAGCATATAAGCTGGGTCAACAGCATCATTGATACTTTCTAGATTATCATGAGATAGTTGCTCAAAATCCAATTTATTATAAATTTTTAAATCTAGTAATTTAGTCAGTAGCGGCTTTTCATTAGCAATGCTATCTAAGCAAATAATAGATGATAATTGAGAACAGCCTTCTGCCAAGTCTGACAGAACATTCAATAGCGAATAATCGGTTAACAAAAATCTCACTTCGCTATTGGATAGCATATACTTAATTCGATTTTCTGGGTAAGTGCTATCAATGGGTACGTATGCTCCGCCTGCCTTGTATATAGCAAGAATAGCAATCAGGAAGTTGATGTCGCGGTCTTTGAAAATTCCTACAAACTCTCCTTGACGAACTCCTAATTTTCGTAATAATTCAGCTAGCTGATTAGCTTGGTGATTTAGTTCTTGATACGTTAGTTGAGTTTGTTGATGAATAACAGCTATCTTGTTTGGAGTTTCAGCTACTTGTTTTTCAAATAATTGATTGATTGTTTGCTCAATGGGATAATCTTTAACTTGCTGATTAAATTCTGTTAATAACTTATAGCGCTCGGCTGATTTTAAGAAAATAATATCTGAGATTTTAGTATCAGCGTTATTTGCAATATTTTCCAGAAGATTAGTATAATATTTACTGATTAATTTTATACTTTCATCTTGAAACAAATCTTCCTTGTACTCGATGTTAGCACTAATACTTTCACCGTTAACTGTAAAAAAAATTGTGATGTCATTATTGAGTTGGCTTAAATTATTTTTATTATGAATATTTTCTAAACAAACTACTATGTCAAAAATCGGATGGCGATTAGGAATTGTTGATATATTCAATAACTGAATTAATTCATCAAAATTATAGCTTTGATTGTTGTAAGCACTGATAATTTCATCTTTGATTTGAAAAAGTAAATCTTTGAATGAAAGCTGAGATTTTATCTGAGTATGCAAAGGAATAACTTTGTTATTTATGTCATCTACAACAATTTCCTCATATATTGGTATTCCAACAATAACCTCATTGTTTCGAGTATATTTTTGCAACAGGATGTTCAAGGCAGATACAAGTATTAAATACGTTGCAAAATGAGAACCTTTAGCTAGCTTAATAATTGCTTTAGATAAATCCTTTGGTAAATCAAAGTTCAGAGATTTGTTTTTACGACTAGAAAAAATAGGTCTTACATAGTCCAGCATCAGATTTGTTTCAGGTAATTCTCCCGATAATTTATTTATCCAATATATTTTTTGAGATAATAAGTCATTGGAATGTAAATATGTACTCATGCTTTCTTCCTTGTAATAAATTATTCGTAAACAATAAAATGATTAACATCCAATTTTCACATATTAATGAGAATCTTTTCAACACAAAATAAATTAATTTTAATTTATTTTAAAAATTTAAAGTTTTATTGAATTGGACAGATTACTTGTGACACTAGCTATTTAAATAGCTGAAACAAAATCAAATGAAACATCTTTTTTTAACATTAATAACTTAAAATGTGGTTTTTGCTCTGTAAGCAGCAATAATTCCTGAAGACGTGCTTTCGGATTTGCCACTATGCCTTCAAGTAATATCTTGATATGCCCCAAGATATTAAGAATAGTTGTAGTATCAAAACGTTGGAAATCGTAATTAATTCCAATCATCAATTCAGAACCAGGATACCCAACTATATTTAGAGGGTAGTTAGTCTTATAAAAAAGATTATGCTCTAAAACGTATAAGCTACCCCATTCTTCTAAAAACTTGCCTATTTTTTGGTTTTCAAACACCACGAAGCTTTCAAACAAGGGTACACTCCGCAGCATCTGACTCCACTTTTGAATATCTACTAATGAGCAGTACTCATACTGCCGAATTTCTACTAATTGAGTTTGTAATCCCTGAAGCCAAGTTAATAAGTATTCTTCTAAATTGATCTTGACGTGAACTGGCAAGGTGTTTACCAAATCCCCTACTATTGACTCCGATCCTTCTAAGTCTACTGGACGGCCAGAAACAGTACAGCCATAAATTACATCATCTTTACCACTATAATGACTAAGGAGCATAGCCCAGACACCTTGAACAAATGTATTTACTGTGAGATGATGCTGTTTTGCTAATAACTCTAAATTTTTTGTAGTTTCTTCCGATAAACTAATTTGTAAATCCTCGTAGCGTTCTTCTAAATTGGATAAGTTATTACAGTATAGGTTAGTTAAGGAAGTCGGTTCTTTGACTTGACTTAGCTCTCGCCGCCAAAAAAGTTCTGCTTTTGATAAATCCTGTTGTTGTAACCAATCGATGTAGTCTCTAAAACAACTACCAACTGTTAAAGGTGGTTCTTGACCTCGACAATAGGCTTCATATATTTGGACTACATCCTTCATCAAAAATGGAGCTGACCAACCGTCGATAATGATCAGATTGCTGCTCCAAACAAGATAGTAAGCATCTTCTTGAATTTGGATTATAGTCACACGCATTAGGGGTGCTTGGGAAAAATCGAAACCCCGCAGACGATCGCTTTTAAGAAAGGATTTGAAACGCTCTTGCTGTTCTAATGGATCGATTTTCCGCCAATCCTGGTACTCTAAAGGTACTTTTACTTGCTGATGCACAACTTGTAGTGGCTTATCTAACTCTTCCCAATAAAAGCTGGTACGCAAGATTGTATGCCGAGTTGCTACTTCTTGCCAAGCGCTTTCAAAAGCGGCAAGATTCAAATTTCCATGAAAATTATAAAATTCCTGCATATGGTATAGTCCCATTTCAGGAGTATACAAACCGTGAAAAAGAAGCCCATGCTGTATCGGAGATAGCGGGTATATATCTTGGATATCTTCTCTCATATTGTTTTATTTTTATTCTCTCGCTTGATTTTTGCTAAAAACTGATCGAGGTCTTGTTGACTCAAGTTTGCTTTGGGAAAGTCAGAAGGTTTATACTTTTTGCCTTCTGGAGACTGGATTGATGTGGTAGAAACTCCATCTATGATGAGTTTTTGTTCAGGTTGCTTTAGCTTTTTCGTAACCGCTACATTTGCCAAATCAGCAACTGTTTGATGTTGAAATAACTGCTTAGTAGTGAGTTTTAGACCAGCCTGGTTGGCTCTAGTGATAACTATAATGGCAAGAATAGAATCTCCACCTAACTCAAAAAAGTTATCGTAAATACCCACTCGATCCACACCAAGCACTCCTGCCCAAATTTCAGTCAACTTTGCTTCGACTAAATTACGAGGCTCTACTAACTCTTTATCTAATTCAGGTCTTGCAATATTTGGTGCAGGCAATGCTTTCCGATCGACTTTACCATTCGGTGTTAACGGTAATGCATCCAATATGATAAAACTTCTTGGCATCATGTAGTTTGGCAACTGTAATCCCAAGAAATTGCGTAACTCAGAAATTGTCAATGTTTGTTCTTTTTGAAGAACTATATAGGCTACTAAATCTTGATAATCTACTGAAGTTTCATGTATAAGAACTACAGTTTCTCGCACTGCTGGATGTTGACATAATCTTGCTTCAATTTCTCCAGTTTCAATACGGAAACCACGGATTTTTACCTGGCGATCAATCCGATTAATATAGTCTATCTTTCCGTTAGGTAAATAGCGCGCTAGGTCTCCCGTTCTAAAAAGACGTGTTGCTTCTTGACTAAAGGGATTAGGAATAAACTTTTCAGCAGTCAGTTCAGGACGGTTTAAATAGCCTCGTGCTAGTTGGTCGCCACCTATATATATCTCGCCAGTTACACCCACGGGAACAGGTCGCTTACTTGCATCTAATATATATATCTGCGTATTAGCAATTGGACGCCCAATTAAAACAGATGCTGATAAGGGTGCTTGCGGACTAATGCTAGAGCAAGTTACATCCGCAGATACTTCCGACGAACCGTAAAGATTTAACAAGATACTGTCTGGCAAACTCTGCCGGAATTGCAGAAGCAGGTAACTAGATAAAGCTTCGCCACTGCTAATCCACAACTTTAATTTAGGTAGTTGTAACTGCAAAACCTCGGATGTATTTAAAAGTACACGTAGTAATGAAGGAACAAGAACTATTCGTGTAACATTATTGTGGGCAAGAGTAGTTATAAACTGTTGCGGGTCTTTGACAACTATATCGGGGATAATTACTATCGTTACACCTTCAACTAAGGGAGCAAAGATTTCCCCTACTGAATCTACAAAGTTTAAGGATGTTTTTTGACAACAAATTTCTTCCTGTGCAAAGGGATAATTATTCGACATCCATTGGAAACGATTGATAGCACCTTTGTGCAAACCAAAAACTCCCTTTGGTTGACCCGTAGAACCAGAAGTATAGATAACGTAAGCTAAATTATCGGCTTCGGAATTACTGATGGGATTGTCTTGGCTTTGTTGTTTAATTACGCTCTTGTCTGTGTCTAGATAAATTACCTGTGCGTTGTGTTCGGGAAGTCGCTCTGTAAACTGCTGCTGAGTCAGCAGTATTGGAACTTGAGAATCTGATAATATGAAAGCTAGTCTTTCTTGGGGATAGCTAGGATCTAGAGGTACATAAGCACCACCAGCTTTCAGGATTGCTAATAGACCGATTATCATGTAGAGCGATCGCTCTACACAAATCCCGACTAATACCTCTGGTTTTACTCCCAGTTGTTGCAGATAATGCGCTAATTGGTTAGCCCTGATGTTCAGTTCGTAGTAGGTTAGTTGTTTATCCTCAGATACTACTGCTACAGCATCAGGCGTGCGTTCTACTTGTGCTTCAAACAACTGATGAATACATTGTTGTTGAGGATATTCAACCTGAGTGTTATTCCACTCCACTAGCTGCTGATGTAACTCATCTGCCGTTAATAGTGGTAAGTCAGATAATCTTGCTTGTGGATTTGCAACAATCCCTTCTAGCAAAGTACAAAAATGCTCTACTATCCGAGTAATGGTTTCAGCATCAAACAAGTCGGTATTGTATTCTAAGCACCCCTTCAATTCTGGCTCTGCGTTCACTATGTGCAGAGTTAAATCAAATTTGGCAGTCTGACCGTGCGTCGGAAACCAATTTAGAGTCAAACCAGGTAGTGTCAGTTCCTTTTGAGTGTCTTCCTGCCAGGCAAACATTACCTGAAACAAGGGCATATGACTGAGATTTCTATCTGGCTGAAGTTTTTCCACCAATTGCTCAAAAGGTATATCTGCGTGAGCGTATGCACCCACGCATACCTCGCGCACTCTATTCAACAATTCTAAAAAACTTGGATTACCAGAAAGATGAGTCCGCAGCACCAGGGTATTTACAAAAAAACCAATCAACCCTTGAATTTCACCTTGGTTGCGGTTAGCAATTGGGGAGCCAACGCAAATATCTTCTTGCCCTGTATAACGGTACAGTAAAGCTTGAAATGCTCCCAGTAGCGTCATAAACAAGGTTACTCCTTCCTGATTGCTCAGGGATCTGAGCATATCAGTTAGGCTTGCTGATAACTCAAAAGAAGCAATTGCGCCTCGAAAGCTTTGGACTGGTGGTCGTGGGCGATCTGTGGGCAAAGTTAAAGTTGAAGCATCTGCCAATTGTTGCTTCCAATAATCAAGTTGCGTCTTTTGTAATTCCCCTTGTAACCACTGACGCTGCCAAATAGCAAAGTCTGCGTATTGAATAGAGATATCAGGCAGGGTAGATGCTTTGCCGGTGGAGAAGGCTTCATAGAGTCCTGCTAATTCACGAATCAGCACTCCTATAGACCAACCATCAACGGCAATGTGGTGAATCGTAAATAGCAGCAAGTATTCTTCGGCACCTGTTTGTAGCAGCATGACTCGCAGCAACGGGCCAGTCACTAAATCAAAAGGTTTTTGAGCTATCTCTGTTGTTAACCGTTCAACTTGTGCTTGCCGTTTTGCTTCTGGGATCGAGAGTAAGTTCACCAGTGGCAGCGTCACAGTTACAGCAGGATGAATAATTTGAATTGCTTGTTCCTCAAGCATCTCAAAAGTAGTACGTAACGCTTCATGGCGTTGCACAATCTCATTGAGACTTCGCTCTAACGCATCTACATTAAGCGCACCTACAAGCTGTACACACGCTAGTTCGCTGTAGTAAGGATTGTCGATATCTAACTGTTGAAGAAACCACAGCCGTTGTTGGGCAAAGGATAGGGGAGCAGGACTTATTTGAGAACGTTTTGGAATAACTTCTAATTGAGAGCGAGAGTCAACTTCACCGCGCAATCGCTTTCTGAGAAGCTCCTGTTGAGCGAGTGAAAGTTTTGACCGTCGTTTTAAAATTTCATCTTTTTTTATATCCATAATCCCCCTGTCAAACTACGAGAACTAGCAATGCTTTTTAATCTATAACTTTGACCTTAAGATACTCAGGGATAGACTGTATTTGGGTTAAATCATTTTCTAAAATCTGCCAATCTCCATTCTTTTCAATTTCTTGAAAACCTGCAAACTTATAAGATATATACATCATTCGATTACGATTATTTGAAACAAATTCAGCCCGTAAACGAACATTATTCTTCTTAGCCAATATCATAATATGATTTAGCATAATTGTGCCGACACCTCTGGACATAACCCGACAAGACATCAACAAAAGTTTTAGAGTCCATACAAGCTCTCCACATTCCACAAGAGCTAGCCCAATTTTTCCATAACTGCCGTATTTATCTTCTAAACTAGCAATTAGTATTTTATGCCGATCGGATTTTCGGAAATAATTCAATTCGTCATAGGAGTATGTATAACCAGTTGTATTTAATTGATTAGTTCTTAATGTTAACTCTTCCGCTCTTTGTAAATCATCTTCTTGAGCATCAGAGATAGTAAAAGTCATATTAAGTGTAGCTAAAAATTCGTCTTGAGTACCAATAAACTCTTTTTCATAATTATTTCGTTCAATATCACTAATATACATTAATCTTCTCAGTTTTGAATCCTCTGTAATAAAACGAGGATTCATTTCTGGTTTATCTAAGAGATCCGTTAAATCAGTTACATTAACACAATGTACTTCAGGAAGGGAAAAATTGACTTCTTCAAGTTCAAATAACTGGTCATCGATAAAGGCAAATACATCGATACCAATATTGAGCGACTTAGCAATTTCTTGAATAGAACTCGATTTTGAATTCCAATTGATTTGGGGATAGAGAAAATATTCGTGTAGCCCAAACTCCTGGATTTTCTCCATTGCTCTAGTATAGTCATTTTTACTGGCAATAGACTGCAAAATACCTCGACTATCTAATGTTTTGATAACATCGACTACCTCATTTCGCAGGCAAACACAGTCATCCTCTAATAATATCCCATCCCAAAGCGTGTTATCTAAATCCCAAACTACGCATTTGATAGTTTTTTTATCGACTTGTTGATCGTTTGAGATTTCAGTGTTTGTGCTAATCATATTCTCACATCATTGCCAGTAAGTTTTGAGAATTGACAGTGGAAGCAGGTTTTGATATGTACTCTTGATAACCGTAATCAGCGATGGTAATCTGTTGTATTTGTGTACTACCTTCAATGATTTCCATAATTTTGGCATCTCGGAAATATCTAGCAACCGAATATTCATTAGTACAACCATTAGCCCCGTGAATTTGTACGGCATCATTTGCGACTTTAGTTGCTGTTGTAGATGCAAAATATTTGGCGATTGAAGTCTCTATTATGGAATTGGGATCGCCAATTTCTTTGAGATAGCCAGCTTGATAGCATAGTAATCTTGCTGCTTTCACATTGACTATCATCTCGGTAATCATTTGCCGAATTAATTGGTGTTCTTTCAAATAAACATCGAACTGCTTTCGTTCACTCGTGTACTGAATGCAGTCTTCTAGGCAGGCTTGAGCAATACCTACAGAACCCCATGCCACACTATATCTTCCATAATCTAATGCAGAAGAAGCTATATAAGAGAAACCAAAACCTAATCTGCCTACCAGGTTTTCTTGAGGAATTCGACAATCCCGAAAGTTTAATTGAGCGAGCATTGAAGCCCGAACACCCAATATTCCAGAAATAGGTTGTATTGAAAGTCCTGGACTATTTTTTTCAACTAAAAAAGCAGAGGGTTTACCCGAACATTGGGCAAATACTAAAAATACATCTGCAATTTGCCCGTAGGTAATCCATTTCTTCTCTCCATTTAAAACATAAGAGTCACCAGAAAGTGTTGCCGTGGTTTCTATACTTTTAGCATCACTACCTACGTTAGGTTCACTTAAGGCAAAAGCAGCTATAACTTTACCAGATGCTAATTTTGGCAGCCAATACTCTTTTTGAGACTTATTACCCCATCGATAAAGAGCATAAGAAACCATACTGTGAACTGTGAGCAAACTCCGTAAAGAAGAACATCCTCGTCCAACTTCTTCATTAAGAAGACCATAGGTGATGATATCCATACTTTTGCCACCAAATTCTTCAGGTAATACTGCACCCAAATATCCTTGATGAGCAAACTTTTCTATAATTTTTGGCGAGGTACACTCTTCTTGGTCGAAGGAATTTGCATGAGGTATAATTTCTTCATTTATGAAACCTCTAAACTTAGATTTATCATCTTTTTGTTGAGATGTCAACTCAATTTTCATGATGATTACTTATTTGGTGAAAAGGATTGTAATTTTTATATTTATTCATTTTTATGCGACTAAAGTTGTTTTTCGTTCAACTAAACGAATCATAGAATTTATAGTTCTGAAGTTATCAAGCTCCAGGTCTTCATTATCAATAGTAATTTGAAATGCTTGTTCGATAAATAAGACAAGTTGCATAGCAAACATGGAATTGACAAAACCAAGTGCAAAGATATCTTCATCTAACTGCAAATCATGATTTCGGAAAAATCGGGATAAAAATTCTCTAATTTTTGCTTGTATTTCTGACATTTTTTCAATTCGCCTTGATTTTCATAATGGCTAAGGAGTTTGTTTTAATATCCAATTTCAAATTGCTCCATTGTAAGTATAAAAACCTTGCCCACTCTTGCGACCAAATAACCCAGCATCTACCATCTTTTTTAGCAATTGGCAGGGTCTATATTTGCTGTCATTAAAACTTTCATACAAAACTTCGATAGAAAAAAGAATCGTATCCAATCCAATTAAGTCAGCAGTTTCTAGGGGACCCATTTTATGACCGAAGCAGGTTTTGAAAATTCGATCCACTTCTTCCACTGAAGCAACTTGGTCTTGTAGCAAGAAAATTGCTTCATTAATTGTTAACATGAGAACTCGGTTAGAAACAAAACCTGGCGAATCATTGACGAGGATGCTTTCCTTACCCATCTGAGCTAGTAATTCTTTCGCTGTTGAGATTGTTTCATCGGATGTGTGATATCCGCGAATCATTTCAACCATCGGCTTCATTGGAACCGGGTTCATAAAATGCATACCAATCACTTTATCAGTACGCGTAGTTAATGAAGCAATGCGAGTAATAGGTATTGCAGATGTATTAGCTGCGAATATAGTTGTTTCTGGACAAATCGCATCAAGCTGTGCGTATACTCCCTTTTTAATATCCCACTTTTCGGTGACATTTTCAATCACAAATTCTGTATCTTCAAGAAATTTATAATTTGTGGAAAATTTAATTCTTTGAAGAGTGGTGTCAGGATTATCTACTTTTTCATTTTTATTGAAAAAGCTTTGAAAACGGATATTATTTCTGATTTTCCTGTTAGCAGATTCCAGAACTTCTTCGGAAATATCTACTAAAATTACGTGATGACCACTTTGGGCGAGGTTTTGAGCTAACCCAACTCCCATCACACCTGCTCCAACAACACCGACAGTTTGAATTTTCATAATTTTATCCTGCAATGATTAACTTTTGTAATCTAGTTTGACAATTGGACATCAAGAGTTTTGTTAATCTCCCTAGTTACACTTGTTTCATTCCCAGATAATTGTTCTAACTCTTCTATGAGAATTTCTTCAATTACCAAAGCTAATTCATCAATAGTGGGAGCTTCAAAAAGAGAACGAACAGGTAGTTCTATTTGAAAAGTTTTGCGAAGCTGAGAAATAAGTACAGTTCCCGTCAGAGAGTCTCCTCCCAAAGCAAAAAAACTGTCATGAATACCTACTGGCTCTATACCCAGCAACTCTTGAAAAACTTCAACTAGTTTTTGCTCTACATCATTACTAGGAGCAATGTATGCATTTTTTAAATTTGGTCTAGAGTGACGAGAAGATAAATTGGATCTTTGGGCAGTAATTTTCTGTTGTAAAGGCTTTAATTTAATCCATTGGTCAATTCTAGATTGTAAATTACCAGTTGAGACAACTATTTGATGATATTGACTCCACACAAGAATCCGTTCAAGGGCATTTACACCTTCTAAAGGTTCGATGGCGAATTCAGCCAAAGTTTTATTAGTAGGTATTTGTGAATTGCCTACTGCAAATCGCCACGTATCCCAGTTAATGCTCATCCAAGGAACAGGATTTATCTGATTATGCTGGTAAGCAAAAGCATCCATGAATAGACTGGCTGCTGAGTAAGTAATAGAGCCTAATCCTCCTACAACTGAGGTTAAGGAAGACATTAAGAGACAAAAATCAAGTTTTTGGGACTGCAAAACTTCTTCTAATACTAATAGTCTTTGTATTTCTTGCTGAAGTTGCTGTTTGCACTCTGTTGGGTCTATCTCTACAATGGGGCTAATTAATTTATCTGCGGGTATTTTAGTTGTGTGGAATACCCCATTTATTTGACTAAATTTGTTTTGTACTAAATTTACCACATCAGCGCTTTCGATTAAGACTTCTGCGCCCAAATTTTCTAGTTCTTGCACTTTGAAAATCTTGCGGCTGATGTTATCTCGATCGTCGTGAGTTTTCAGCCACTGTTTCCACTCCTGTCGGTTGGGAAAATCTTCAACTTCTAAAATCAGCAGCTTTGCCTGTAGTGTCTTTGCTAGATGTTCGGCTACTACAAGTCCTATGTCTTCCAGTCCACCAGTAATTAAGTAAACTCCTTTTTCCTTTAATCTGGGTGTATTGGGAACGTTTGCATCTAATTGGACAGACTCAAAGGTTTGCACCCAACGTTCCAAACTACGGTAAGCAATAACTGAGTCAGAGGAATTGGCTTGGAGTTCTGTCAGTAGTTGTTCTACAAATTTTTCTTCTTGCCAACTTCCTGGTGAGGGAATAGCAACATCAATGCTACGACATTTAATATTTGAATATTCTTGTGAGATAACCTTAACAAGTGCAAGGAGTGTTGCTTTTTCTGGGCAGAGATTTTCAACTCCAGTTACAGCTTGCATATTGTTGGAGATAATTGCAATCTGTAACTCATTTGTAAAATTCTGTTTTCCTAGCGTTTGTGTCAACAATAATAAACTTTGGAATCCTTGTGTTGTGTTAAAATCTCCAAGCTCTGACTGTGTTACACTCCACAGATGAATAATTCTTTGTGGTATTAAGTCTTGGGTGCGGAGTTCTTTAAGTAAGGTGTTGTAATCATCCTGTTGTTGCGGTGCTATTGTATATGCACGCTTACCCAGATGCTCTCTTGAAGATTCACTCGTAGTCTCAAATTGTTTTCCAACTCTGACGGTAATTACATCATGACCTTCAAGTTCGAGTCGCTTCACGATTTGAGCGCCTAACCCATACTCATCAACAAATATTAACCAGCGTTCTGCTTGTTTCACCTGACCGTTTGATTGTGGTGGTAGCGAACGTTTCCATGAAGGGATGTAGAACCAGTCAGCAATATTGGACTTTTTACCAAATGAAACTTCATGCGTTTTGTCTGCTTCAAGTAATGCTGTAAATGCTGCTGGTGCTTTGGGCGTTGCTGGCGTAGTAGCTTGAGCGACAATTATGTGGTCTGTGAAAGGTGCGAATTCTGAGAAGGCTGTCACCTGCACAAAACCATGAGATTTGAGTTCTTGTTGCCACTGCTCTTTGGATAAAAAGGGATTGCACATGTTGCGATCGCTTTCTGCATCTTTTATGGGATTCATCAGCAGCGCGTCAATGAACTCAAATTCCAAACGGGGTTGAGTTGTTTCCCAAAAGAGAAGTAAACCTCCAGGGGCGAGTAAAGAGCGAATGCGATCGAGAGTTTCTCCAATATTTCGAGCAACGTGCAACACTTGGAAAGCTACAATTACATCAAAGCTGTGACTTGAGTATCCTTGTTCTTGTAGCGATCGCTCAAGGTCTAGCAATTGATATTCAATAAATGGATAATCGCTAAATTTCTTCTTAGCTGCATTCAGGAAGAAACCTCCCACATCAGTGAAGGTATAATTTGTTTTCTCTGATGGCAATATAGGTAATAACTCTGCCGTGCCAGTACCAGTTCCAGCGCCAAGTTCCAGAATTCTGAGATTAACTTCAGGAGGTAGTGCTTTTGAAACCTGTTCTAGGCATACCCGCATGATTGAGTTGTAGTACTTATTTTCAGGCAATTGTTGGACTGAAAATTCTCCTGATTTTAATAAGGTAGAAACATGGAACTCTAATGGTTCTTTTTTACCAGTCAGCAGAGATACCATATTTTCGCCATACAGTTGCAGCAAATCTATTTGTTGCGGCGTGTCTGCCCATTTGGCTCTGACTTCTACCAAAAGCTCATTAACAAAGTCTGTTGATATTGGTAAAAAGTTAGTAAACAGCCCTTGTTCTTCATGTAACTGACCTTGCTCTACCAATATTTCTAGCCATCGACTGAACAATTCTTTATAGGAAGAAATAATCTGACATTGGTCAAATAACTCTGCCAAAGAATACTTTTTAGTGGGATTGCTAAAAGCTCCTAAATGTGCTGTTGTAAGATTAATATAAGCAATACATAAACGATCTAAACACTCTCTTTTCGCTTGAGAGATTTGCTTGTCAAATTCCAAAGCTCCTGTACTAGCTTGAAGTTGACCAGCTTCTACCAAAGATTTCCAAAGCTCTAATGCTGTTAACTTGGGCTGGAAATTTTTTTGTACAGGTAACAATTTTTGTGGTTCAATCCAATATCTTTGTCGCTCAAAGGGATATGTTGGTAAGGGAAGGCGATGTCGGCGCTCATGAGCATGAAATCCCGACCAATCTATCTTGATTCCCTCAAGCCATAGTTGTCCTAATGTGTTGAGGATGAAACCAACGTCAGATTGTCGCTCATAAGCATAGCGCAGCGAGGATAATATTACCTTGTTATCATCAGGAACATTATCTAAACATTGCATTGCTAAACTGCTTAAGGTTTGTCCTGGCCCCACCTCTAATAAAATTGGACTGTGTTTTGTCCACAACTGATTTACTCCATCAGCAAAGCGCACGGGTTGGCACAGATGCTGTGTCCAGTAGCTGGGATTTGTGGCTTGCTCTGCTGTAATCCAAGTTCCGGTAACGTTAGATATATAAGGAATTTGCGGTGGTTTGAGGCTGATCGTTTGCACCAGCTCGCTGAAAGAGTCCGCGATCGCCTCCATCATGTAAGAATGAAAGGCGTGAGAAGTCTGCAATTGCCGACAGGCTAACCCCTTAGCACTCAACTCACGTGCTAATTCCTCTACAGCCTGTGTAGTTCCCGCAAGTACACACTGAAATGAGCCATTGACTGCTGATAAGGAAAGGTTTTCACTCAAGAAAGGTTGCACTTCTTCCTCTGTCAAAGGAACCGCCAGCATTGCTCCCCCTGGCAACTCTTGAATCATTTGCGCTCTTTTGGCAACAAGAGTAATTGCATCTTCTAGAGACAACACTCCGGCTATTGTTGCTGCGGTATATTCACCAATGCTGTAACCAATCATCGCTACTGGACGAATGCCCCAGGATATCCATAATTGAGCTAAAGCATACTCAATGGCAAACAGTGCTGGTTGAGTGAGATAGGTTTGATTTAATTTTCGGGCGGCGGGATCTGGTGATTGGCGATCGCGACCAAGCATTTGGCGTAAATCTATACCTGATTTTTCTTTGGTTGTTTCGGTTGTTGAATGGGAAGTAGGATAAATAACTTCTTTGAGATTAAGACCTAAAAGGGGTTCAAACAACGAGCAACAACGATCGAGGTGTTTGCGGAACGTGGGTTCAAATTGGTATAATTCAGAACCCATATTGACATAATGAGTTCCCAAACCAGTAAACATAAAGGCTACTGGGCGCTCATTCATGTCCTGAGTGCTAGTGAGGACTCGTTTGGGATTTTGGAGGGCTGCGATCGCATCTTGAGTATCTTGACAAACAACTGTCCGCCGATGACTCAAACCATGCCGCCCAACTTGCAATGTATAAGCTACATCCGCAAGGTTAATTTCTGGGTGCTGTTCCAGGTGATTAACCAAATTTGTAGTCGCCGTCTCTAAAGCAGAGCTAGTTTTAGCAGAAACTACCAGCAATTGATACTTTCTCCCCTGCTCCCCTGCTCCCCTGCCCCTCTGCTCCACTTCCGGTGCTTCTTCTAAAACAACATGAGCATTAGTCCCTCCAAGACCAAAAGAACTGACCCCAGCGCGGCGTGGTGTCCCGTTTGTTTGCCATGCAGATAGTTCGGTATTAACGTAAAAAGGGCTGTTGGCAAAGTCTATTTCAGGATTGGGTTCTTCAAAATACAAGCTGGGTGGTATTTGTTGATGCTTTAGAGCTAAAACAGTTTTAATTAAGCCCGTCACCCCAGCAGCTGTATTCAAATGGCTGACATTAGGTTTGACCGAACCGATCGCACAAAAACCCTTTTTACTGGTTCCGGCACGAAATACTTTTTCTAGCGCTCGAATTTCAATCGGATCGCCCAAGGCTGTACCAGTGCCATGAGTTTCAATATAGGTAATGGTATCAGGTTCAAAGGAGGCGATCGCTTGGGCTTGGGCAATCACTTCGGCTTGACCTGCGACGCTCGGTGCTGTATAGCTGACTTTTACTGCACCATCATTATTAATAGCTGAACCTTTAATTACTCCATAAATATAGTCGCCATCCGCTACGGCATCTTCTAATCTCTTCAAGACCGCAATACCCACGCCTCTGCCAAAAGGGCCGCCTTGGGCTTTAGCATCAAAGGCGCGAGTGTGAGCATCAGCAGAAGCCATCCCGCCAGTTTGATAGAAATAACCTTCTACTTGGGGAGTTTGGATAGCGATACCACCAGCCAGCGCCATATCGCACTGGTAACTCAGTAATCCTCGACACGCCAGATGAACACCAACTAGAGAAGTGGAACAAGCTGTACCGACACTAATACTTGGCCCTTTTAAATTTAACTTGTAGGAAACTCGTGTAGATATAGAATCCTTATCATTGCCAAGGGCAATTTGCATATTCAGCGATTTGAGCAAGTCAGGGTGTGAGGCGAGATTATTGAGCAGGTAAGTACTCAGGTTGCCCCCAGCATATACACCAATCAGGTTATTGTCTGATTTTGGGTCATAACCAGCATTTTCTAAAGCTTCCCACGCACACTCTAAAAAAACTCGCTGTTGTGGGTCGAGAATTTCAGCTTCTCTAGGAGAGTAGCCGAAGAATGAAGCGTCAAACATCTCGATGTCTTCTAACACAAACCCAGCTTTTACATAGTTAGGGTCTTGCAAACAAGTTGGATCTACGCCTTGTGCCACTAATTCTTCATCGCTGAAGGTTGAAATAGACTCTACACCGTTGCACAAATTCTGCCAAAACTGAGCCACATTTTTGGCTCCGGGAAACCGACCTGCCATGCCAATTACGGCTATTCCTTTCAATCGATTACTCATACACTCTCCTCCTGAGCTTCATCAGATCCATTTCTTCTTCAATTGCTGCTTCTTGCCTCTTGGCACGCTCTTGTGCTTGCTCAAAGGCTGGCTGTTCATTTTGTGTCTGGCTGAGATATCCTGCCAAGACATTGATGGTGGGATATTCAAATAAGTCAGCTGTGGAGATATCACAGTTTAAAGCAGCCTGCAATTTACTGCGTACCTGTACCATGAGGAGTGAATCGCCACCTAGCTCAAAGAAGTTGTCGTGGATACCTACTTGTTCGCTGCCCAGGAGTTCTTGCCAGATAAAAGAGATTTTTTGCTCGATTTCGTTTCTGGGAGCAATATAGGTAGTACTCAGTTCTGGTCTTGAATACGTTGGTTTTGAGAGGTTATCTTTGTTTGTAGCTTCTAGAATGGGTGAGTTACTCACGAGATCCGGCTTGATTTGGAGTCGAAAATCATGGGTTGAGACCAAAACTTGGGAAAGCGTATTTTCCAGAATCCGGTTGAACGCTTCTATCCCCTCAGCAGATGATAACCCTTGCTCAAGCAGCTGTTTTTGATACGTTTGGGCAGGTGTAACAGATTTTTTTGGCTCTCTAGAACTGAAAGCTACGGATACTTTAGTGTCTTTGTTTTCCCCAATAGATAGGGAGTTTTGATTTTCCAAAGATACAACAATCTTACCAATATGCTTCGCTCTTGCCATCTCTTCAAAAGCACGAGCCACCGAATCAATAGCAAAGACCTGATAAGGCAAGGGTTGAAAATTTCTCTCGTGGAAATGTTGTACTACTTCGCGCCACAGATCGCTAAAGTTGGGAAGTTGTCGGTCTACGTTAATAGCAAAGAACGATAAGCATTTTGCAAAGACTTTTAGACCTAGTTGGCTGTTATTGAGAATATCCCGCTTACCAATTTCGAGAAAGCGTCCGTAAGGTGCTAATACGTCTAGACTTTTGGTCAAGAATTCTCCAGCAAGGGAATTCAAAACTACGTCTACACCCTTGCCATGCGTGCGTTGCATCACTTCCTCAGCAAAAGCGACAGACCTAGAATCAAAGACATGCTCAATCCCAATTGAATGCAGAAACGCTCGCTTCTCTGGATTACCCGCCGTGGCGAAGATTTCTGCTCCTACCCACTGAGCAATTTGAACTGCCGCCATGCCGACTCCACCAGCAGCCGCATGAATGAGAATGCAATCGCCTTTACTTAACCTACCTAATTGCATCAGGGAATAGTAAGCTGTAGTAAATGCTACAGGAATTGTTGCCGCTGCTTCTAAACTCAAATGTTTGGGTTTGAGTGCAACTGACAAAGCAGAAGTCGTGAGGAATCGGCTAAAGCAACCATCGCCAAAGGCAATCACTTCATCTCCAATTTCAAACCCCTCAACGCCTTCTCCTAATGCAACTATTTTTCCAGCACACTCCAAACCGAACTTGAGATGAGCATCAATTGGGATAGGAAGCATTCCTAAAGCCAGAAGTACTTCTTTAAAGTTAAGACCAGTTGCAGCCACCTCAATTTCTACCTCTCCTCGACCTGGTTGCTGTCGCGATATTGATTGAAATGTCAAAGTATCTAAAGTACCAGGAGAAGAAATTTGCAAACAGAAGTTTTGGCTTTCGGAAATAGGAGATTTTTTTGGGATGACATCTACTTTTCTCAAAGTATACTCTTCTATCTCAACCAATTCTCTCCCTTGGTCATCCATAATAGTGATATCAAATTTCAGAGTATCATTCCGAGATTTGTCATTTGTAGTGGATCTAATGTGACTGTATACTTTCTCAGGTAAAGATTCTCTAAACCTCAATTTTTTATAAGAAAACGGTAAGTAAGCGCTTTCTTCCTTGATGCTCAGAAAACCAACGGCATTATCTAATAAAGCCGGATGTAATTTATATAAATTAATATCATTGGCAAATTGACTAGGTATTTCTAGAATAGCTAAACCTTCATTTGTACCGAATTTTGCCTGTTTGAAGTTGTTCCATCTAGAGCCAAATTCTATATATCCTCCTTGAAGTTTACTCTCCCTTTCTGCATTGGTAATTTCCTGCTCATTACATCTAGCTATAATTGCTTCAATGTCATATTTATTAGGTAATTCTGTTTCTATAAAGGCTATTTCACCCCTAGCATGTTCTAACCATTTATCTCCCTCAGAGTTTGATTGGCTGATGATAGAGAATTCAAATTTATCTCCCTGCTTTTTCAACAGTGTCCGAACTTCTTTTTCTTCATCAGCTTCTACCACTAAGGGCGTGAGAAAATACACTTCACTGATTTCTATTGGGCGATTTTTGTTGTGATTTTCAAAAGCAGCCCTAGCCATTTCCAGGTAAGCTGTTCCTGGAAGTGTCGCCTTTTCCATGACTATGTGTTCATTCAAAACCCAGTGTTTGATGACGCTAAACTTCGAGATATATATTTCTTGCTCTGAACTCTCCACTATGCATTGCTCAAATAATGGATGGTTCACTGCTTCAAATTGAGGTTTGACAATCTGGGATGGGGTTGATAGATTTGCGGCTGCGGCTGCCATACCAACTTCCTGCCAAGCAGACCAGTTAATAGATGTTGTAAATATGCCATCTCGATTACTCTTATAGTGAGCAAAAGCGTCAAGAAAAGCATTAGCACTGGCATAATCTACCTGTCCTAATTCTCCTTGAATGGCTGTCATTGAGGAACACAAAACAAAGAAATCTAGCTGAGTATCCTGAAAAATACTATTAATAACTAGTGTTCCCTTCACTTTAGATGCCAGAACATTTGCTGTCATTTCCGCCGTTTTTAGCTGAATGATTCCACCTCCTGGAATTCCAGCGGCGTGAATTACACCATTGAACTTACCAAAATACTCCTGCGCCTGAGCGATCGCCCCAAGCATTTGTTCGCGATCGGTGACATCAGCACTCACCACCAAAATTTCTGCACCCAACTGTTCGAGTGGTTGGAGTTTTTGAATCTTGCGGCTAATACTATCTTGCTCACCATGAGCCTTCAGCCACTCTGACCATTCGTCTTTTGGTGGAAATGATGAACGTCCTGTCAGCAGCAATTTTGCTTTTACAGTCTTCGCCAGATGCTCCGCCAGCACCAATCCAATGCCTCCCAATCCACCAGTGATTAAATACACGCCTTTTTCTTGTAGCTTTGGTATTTTTGCAGAGGCTGGCTCTAAGGAAACAGGTTCAAATTGCTGAACCCAGCGATGATTTCCTCGGTAGGCGATAACTGAGTCAGAAGATTGCGTTTGTAGTTCACTCAGCAACTGGTCTATCAGTTTCTCTTGGTGCCAAGATTGATTTGAGGGACTAACAATATCAATGCTGCGACAATTGATATTTAAATACTCTTTTGGTATGACCTTCACAGGCCCAAGAATAGTTGCCTTCTCAGGACAAAGAATTTCGTCTCCAGTCACTTCCTGCATGTTGTTGGAGATGACGGCTATTTGCAGTTGCTCGCTAAAATGATGTTTCCCAAGTGCCTGAGCGAGAAATAGTAGACTGTAAAATCCTAAATCTTCTGCTTTGTCAACTGCTGATTCTGTATTGTTAACAGGTGTGACATTCCATAAATGCACAATTGTATTTGGGAATTTGTTTTCTGCTAGAAGTTCTTTGAGCAAAGCATCATAGTCATCCCGTTGTTGGGGATTTAAGGTGTAGTGGCGATCGCTTAATTTTCTCAACTCCGATCCTGTGCTGAGTGCGATCGCATCTCGACCTTGCAATTCCAATCGTTTCACTAATTCTTCACCCAATCCGCACTCATCGGTAAACACCAGAGTGCAAGCCAAAACCGATTTTTCACTCTTGGGCTTTTCGGATAGTGGAGAGCGTTTCCATGATGGGACGTAAAACCAGTTGGCAATATCTAACTTTTTACCTGGTAGAGAGGTGACAGGCTTCTGTACACTTGTCTTGACAGTTGCGGCTGGTTTTTGATCGTGAATCCAGTAACGCTGGCGCTCGAAGGGGTATGTTGGTAAGGGAAGACGATGACGGCGCTCATGAGCATAAAATCCCGACCAATCCACATTTACTCCAGATAGCCAGAGTTTGCCTAACGTGTTCAATAAGAACGCTACATCTGAGTGTTTTTCTTGAGGATGTCGTAATGAAGATAATGCGATCGGTTCTGAATGCTTTTTGGCGAAGGTAGATAAAGTATGTCCAGGCCCAACCTCCAGCAGGATGCGATTTGGCTCTTGCAGTAATGCAGAGATTCCTTCCGAGAAACGAACACATGAGCGTAAATGTTTCGCCCAATAATTTGGATCTGTGGCTTGCTCTGCTGTAATCCAAGTGCCCGTAACATTGGAAATAAAGGGAATTTTTGGAGGATGTAGTCTGACTTTACTGACTTCCTTCTCGAATGGCTCCAAGATGGTTTCCATCATCGAAGAATGAAAAGCGTGGGAGGTATGCAAACGCCGACATTCTATCCCTTGAAGCTGGTTTTGAAGTGCATCTATAGCATCATCAGTTCCCGATACTACACACAAAGCTGGTGAATTACTAGCAGCTAAGGATAAATTTTCATTCAGTAAACCTCTAACTTCCGCTTCTGGCAGGGGAACAGAGAGCATCGCACCAGATGGAAGTTGTTGCATCAGTCGCCCACGAGCAGCTACCAGCCTTAAGGCATCTTCAACAGATATTACACCAGCTAAACAGGCAGCGACATATTCCCCAATGCTATGACCAATCATCGCTTGGGGAGCAATACCCCACGACATCCACAATTGAGCCAAAGCGTATTCTATGACAAACAATGCTGGTTGAGTGATGTCAGTTTGTTGCAGTTTTTCGGCTGCGGCTTTTGATTCAGACTCGTTGGGATAAATTAGCGATCGCAAATCCAACCCCAAATCAGGTTGCAGCAATTCACAACACAAATCCACCTGTTCTTGAAAAATCGGCTCAGTTTGGTATAGTTCTTTGCCCATATCCACATACTGAGCGCCCTGTCCAGGAAACATGAAGACGATGGGGCGATCGCCACTTTCTACTAAGCGAGTCAAAACCCTTTCCGGATCTCGTAAGGCGCTGACTGCATCCTCGATATCTTGGCACACGAGGACGCGACGATGATTAAATTCACCACGTCCTACTTGCAGAGTATAAGCAACATCCGCTAAGTTCACATCGGGATGTTGCTGGAGGTGATTAGCCAGATTGACTGTTGCTGTCTCTAAAGCGGAACTAGTTTTAGTCGATATACACAAAAGATACTTACTTTTGCCTTTTGACTTTTGACTTTTGACTTGTACTGGTGCTTCTTCTAGAATGACATGAGCATTAGTCCCACCAATACCCAAAGAACTCACACCAGCACGCCGAGGAGTACTTCCCGCTTTCCATTCTGCTAGCTTTGTATTCACATAAAAAGGGCTATTGGCAAAATCAATCTGGGGATTGGGTTGCTCAAAATTTAAGCTGGGTGGTATCTGCTGATGTTTCAGGGCTAGAACAGTTTTAATCAGTCCGGCTATTCCAGCCGCTGCATCTAAATGACCGATGTTTGTTTTAACTGAAGCGATCGCACAGAAGCCTTTTTTGTTGGTACTGCTACGAAAGACTTGAGAGAGTGCGGCAATTTCAATGGGATCGCCTAAAGCTGTACCAGTACCATGAGCTTCAATATAGTTGATTGTTTCAGGCTCCACTCCCGCCAGCATCATCGCTTCGGCAATCACCTCTGCTTGACCATTCACGCTAGGCGCTGTGTAGCCAACTTTACCAGAACCATCATTATTAATAGCTGAACCTTTAATTACAGCATGGATGCAATCACCATCTGCTAGAGCATCACTCAATCGCTTCAGGACAACAATTCCTACACCATTACCAATAGTTGTTCCCTGCGCTTTAGCATCAAAGGCGCGACAGTGACCATCAGGCGATAATGTGCCTCCGGGTTCGTACAGATAACCCGTTTTTTGGGGTACGTGGATAGAAACCCCACCAGCCAAAGCCATGTCGCATTGATAATTCAACAAACTTTGACAAGCAAGTGTGGTTGCTACTAATGAGGTAGAGCAAGCTGTTTGGACTGTAATACTTGGGCCAGTAAGATTTAATTTATAAGAAACACGAGTTGTAAGGAAATCTTTATCGTTACCAATTACTGTTTGATAGCATTGGGCTGAACCCAGGCGATCGCGGTTTAAATCTAATGAATAATAGTTATTGAGGCTAGCACCAGCGTAAACTCCAATACGACTGTCACATCTATTAGAATCGTAGCCAGCATTTTCCAATGCTTCCAAAGCACACTCTAAAAAAATCCGGTGTTGGGGGTCGGTAATTTCTGCTTCTTTGGGATTAAAACTAAAAAATGACGCATCAAATAAATCTATATCTTTTAATATGGCACTGGCTTTTACATAATTGCGATCGCTTAATATATTAGGATCAATCCCATCAGAGACTACCTCTTCATTTGTGAAGAGAGAAATTGACTCTACACCAGACTGTAAATTTTGCCAAAACTCTTCAATATTTTTTGCATCAGGAAAACGCCCTGCCATCCCAATGATGGCTATGGCTTCCATCGATTCATTATGTGTAGCGTTAACCATAAATATTTTTACCTTGCCTACTCAAATGTTGCTTTTGGCGCTTGATAGCCTCAATTTGCTTATTTGCGCGATCGCGTGTTCCTATAAAAGAAAGCTGTTGTTCTTGACTTAAATACTGTGCCAAGGAATTGATAGTTGGATTCTGAAACATTTCTACAACTGATAAATCCCGCTGCAAAACTTCTTGTAATTTGCTATTAACTTGAACCATTAATAACGAATGACCACCGATGTCAAAGAAATTGTCATTCACACCCACCTTTTCTAGGTGTAACATCTCTTGCCAAATCGTAGCGATGGTTTGTTCCATCTCAGTTTGTGGCATCACATAAGTAACTTCTAACTCTGAGTGAAGAGTTTCTGATGCAGGTAGCGTAGATGCAAAGTGGCTTGTCGCCAGACATCGCCGATCAACTTTGCCGTTGGGCGTTAATGGCAGTGCCTCTAGGATTACAAAGGCATTTGGTATCATGTAGGTTGGCAACTTAAGCTCTAAAAAGCGGCGCAACTCAGTAGCTGTCAGTGCTTGCTCTGGGTGAAGGACTTGGTAGGCTACCAAACGTTTAAAACCTGGCTCATCCTCACGAACTACAACCACACTTGTCTGTACTGCTGGGTGTTGACTGATGAGTGCTTCAATTTCTTCGAGTTCGATGCGGAAGCCGCGAATCTTCACCTGATTATCAATCCGACCGAGAAACTCAATGTTCCCATCGCTTGAATAACGAGCTAGATCCCCGCTTTTGTATAGCCATGCACCTTCCTTAGCACTGAAAGGATCGCAAACAAACTTAGCTAAAGTCAGCTCGAGATTATTGATATAGCCTCGTCCGACTCCTTCACCACCAACATATAGTTCACCTACTATACCCACGGGCAAAGGCAATAGGTTTTCATCTAACACGTATACCTTGGCATTATAAATTGGCTTCCCAATCGGTACTACTTTTTCTAGCCATTGTTCTGGTTGAGTTACTCGATAAGCCGCACAGATATCTGTACACTCGGTTGGGCCATAGGTGTTGACAATTTGTGTATTATAAGGAGCATCGAGCCATACTTTTAGCCGAGATATTGAAATCGGTTCACCACCTAAAAATACATACTTCAACGTCTTCTTCATGCACAAGCTTTTATCGCCCCGATCTATTAATGGATAAAAGGCACTGGGAGTGCAGTTGAGCCATGTCACTTGTTTATTACAGACCAACTCAACAATTTGTGCAGCGTCATAGTATCCAGATGGCAAAAGGTGTAACTCACCTCCGACGAGCAGAGGCGCGTAAATATTCTTTTGCGTCAAATCAAAACTCAAAGAAGATATCAGTAAAACACGGTCGTTGCAGGAAAAATCAAATTCCCTGACAAACCAATTCAGGAGGTTGGTAAAGCTGCGCTGATAGACTCCCGCACCCTTGGGTTTACCTGTTGACCCAGAAGTGTAGATCGCATAGATTAAATTGTCTGCTGTGACACCACTGACTTGATTTTCTGGGGAATGTTTGGCAATGGCTTCCGAATCCGCGTCTAAACAAATTACATCCCCTTTGTACTCTGATAACCGCTCTGCTAGCTGTTTTTGAGTCAACAAAATAAATATGTCGGCATTCTCTAGCATGAAAGTTAAGCGTTCCGGTGGGTACATTGGATCTAGCGGTACATAAGCACCACCGGCTTTCAGGATAGCCAAAAGTCCAATGACCATCTCTAGAGAGCGCTCTGTGCAGATTCCCACTAGTACCTCTGGCTTGACTCCTAGCTGTTGCAAGTAGTGCGCTAGTTGATTGGCTCGGTTGTTTAACTCGCGGTAGGTTAGTTGCTGGTTTTCAAAGACGACTGCAATCGCATTTGGTGTTTTTTCTACCTGTGCCTCAAATAATTGATGAATGCACTGATCTTGAGGATAGTCTGTTTTGGTATCATTCCATTCAACTAATAATTGCTCTACTTCCGATGGGGTTAGTAGTTGCAAATCGTAAATCCGTTGTTCGGGATTACTAACTATGCTTGACAATAAAGTCTGGAAGTGTCCCAGCATCCGGGTAATAGTATCTGCATTAAATAAATCTGTGTTGTACTCACAAGTTGCAACCAACCCTTGCTCAGAATCCTGCATAAACAATGTCAAATCAAACTTAGATGTACCGTTGTAAACTTCCTCATAAGTAACAGAGACATCTGACAGTGTGGGATTTGATATTGGCAGATTCTGGAGAACGAACATCACTTGAAATAGTGGATTGTAACTCAAGTCTCTGTTTGGCTGTAATTCTTGTACTAACTTCTCAAAAGGTAAGTCTTGATGAATGTATGCCTCTAAAGCTGTTGACTTCACCCGCGCTAGTAACTCCTGAAAACTCAGGTCGCCAGAAAGGTCTGTACGCAAGACTAAAACATTGACAAAAAATCCTATTAATGAATTAACTTCTGCTCTGTTACGATTGGCGATTGGCGAACCGACTAAAATATCAGTCTGACCTGTGTAGCGATACAGCAAGGTTTTGAAGGCTGTAAGCAAGGTCATAAACAGAGTTACTCCCGAATGACGGCTCAAATTCTCTAGCTCTTTTGTCAGAGTAGGAGAAAGAACTAATTTTGCTTGAGCGCCTTTGAATGTTTGAACTGGCGATGTCTGACGATCGCTAGCTTTGCTTCTACGTGGCCGGTCAGTTGCTAAATTTAGTATAGGTAGCTCGCCACTTAACTTTTGTTTCCAATAGGTAAGTTTTGCTTGAATGCGATCGCGTAGCGTGTGCGTAGCGCTCTCGCCATCAAACAATTTTCGTTGCCAATTGACAAAATCTCCATACTGAATTGGTAATTCAGGAAGTGGGAAGAGTTTGTCTGTAGAAAATGCTTCATATAGTGCAGCTAGTTCTTTAATCAGAATACCTATAGACCAACCATCTGCAATTATATGATGCAGAGTGACTAGCAATTGATAATTTTTATCATTTAGATGTAAAATTTTACTACGCAAAAGCGATTGAGCAGATAAGTCAAATGGCTGTTGTGCGAATTCTATAGCCAAACGTTGGGCTTCTTGGGTACGCTCATTTTCTGATAGTACACGCAAATCTTCAACAGCTAAAGTCAAAGGTACAGCTTGATTGATAACTTGAATGGGTTGTCCATCTGACACTGTAAAGCTTGTACGTAAGATTTCGTGTCGTCTAATAATCTCGTTAAGACTATCTTCTAAGCTGGCTTTGTTAATACAACCTTTGAAGTTAATAACTATAGGAATATTATATGTAGGACTATCGGGAGTTAGCTGATTGATAAACCATAATCCCTGCTGGGCAAAAGAGAGAGGATAAATAGATGTGTTTTTCTCTTGTTGGGTAAGGGATATTAAGGGTATTGCGTCTGTTGTCAGTTGAGCAAGGATCTTTGTCGCTAGCGCGAGCGTATTCATCCCTTCAAAGAAATCTGCTACGGATACTTCTACCTCTAAATCAACCTCAATCCGGTTTTTCAACTCAAACACTTTTAAAGAATCAAGCCCCAGAACACTTAATGGTTCTTTAGGATTGATATCATCTGGTGCGATCGCCAGTACTCTCGCTTCCTGTTCAATCAAATATGTTTCTAGAAGCTTTTGACATTCCCTTGGGGAAAGCGCCAAAAGTTCGGAACGCTGTAATCGAGTTTCCTCTATAAGAATATTGCTAATTTTGAGAATGTTGCTGACAAGTACATTCAGTTCACCATTCTGAAACTGGGCGCGAGTTGCACGACGTTGAATTTTACCACTGGAAGTTTTGGGAATACTACCTGGTTTAATCAAAACCACAGCATAAACTTGGACTTCATGTTCTTCAGTCACAGCTTGGCGAATTGCAGATATAACTTCTTCTAAATTTGGCTTGGTGCGAAACTTCAATTCTTGGACGATTACCAGCCGTTCTTCGTTGTGAACCTCGACTGTAAATGCTGCGCTAGCACCGGAATTTAAAGATGAATGGCTGCGTTGGGCGGTTAATTCTATATCTTGTGGGTAAAGATTTCTACCGCGAATAATAATTAAATCTTTGGCTCTACCTGTAATGAAAAGCTCGCTATTTTCTAAAAAACCTAAATCTCCCGTCCGCAGAAAAGGCCCCACACCGGTGTCAGATAGATAAGCATGAAAAGTTTCTGTTGTCTCTTGATAACGATTCCAATAACCTTGACCAACACTCGGCCCAGATACCCAAATTTCCCCGATTTCACCAGGTTTACAACTACTGAGTGTTTCTGGATTAGCGATCGCTACTTCCAGTTGTGGTATAACTCGACCACAACTGACAAAATAATAGACATCCTCATCATTAACAGATGATTCAACTACCCGATTAGATTCTAATGCAGACTTCTGGACTTTTTTGATGATCGGTGATGTCGCCTTCTGCACCCCAGAAACCATCAGAGTTGTTTCAGCCATCCCGTAACAAGGGTAGAATGCCTCTTTACGGAAGCCACAATCGGCAAAAGCTGCTGCAAACCGCTCTAAAGTATCATACCGAATCGGTTCCGCGCCGTTAAATGCCACACTCCAACTACTCAAGTCAAGAGTTTCTTTTTGTTCAGGAGTAATTTTTTGAGTACATAACTCATAGGCAAAATTAGGGCCTCCACTGGTTGTGCCTTTGTAGTGAGATATAGCCTGCAACCAACGGTAAGGACGTTGAAGAAAGGAAGTTGGAGGCATGATGATGCAAGGAAAACCTCCATATAAAGGTTGCAATATTCCTCCAATCAAGCCCATATCGTGGTACATCGGCAACCACGTCACGAACTTACTTTCTGGAGAATGCTCCATAAATTGGTAAGTTGTGTCAGCATTGTGCAGTAGGTTTCCATGACTAATCATTACACCCTTGGGTGTCCCTGTAGAACCAGAGGTGTATTGCAGAAAAGCTAAGGTATCTCGATCGATAGAGGGTTCTTGCCAATTATCTTCTATTCCCTCTGCAAGATTATCAGTAGTTAGCCACTGTAAGGATTCTAAGTCAGTCTTTTGTGTCATTAAAGACCGCACATTAGGCAGGATTTCTGTTGTAGTGAGAGCGATCGCTGCTTGTGCATCTATAGAGATAGCTTTTATTCTTGGTGTATTACGCTCATTTCGAGGGGGATATGCAGTTATAGCCACAACTCCTGCATATAAGCAACCAAAAAAAGCAACTAAAAAATCTAGTCCTGCGGGATAAAGTAGTAAAGCGCGTTCCCCAGTCAAACCCAATGCTTGTAATTGAGCAGCTATTTGGCGCGATCGCCTATCTAATTCTTGATATGTTAGCGTGGTTTGTTCTGTCTCCCCATCTAACAAAAAGGTAAAAGCATCTCTATCTGGTTGCGTAGAGCTTCTTAAGCGTAGTAGTTCGACAACTGTAGAAAAATTGCCAACAATATCAAAGAAGCTATGAGAAAATTTATTCATTTCTATTTTCAACTCAACGCAATGTGCAACTTATTTTTTTAGAAGAACATCAATTAAACAAACATACTCTTAAAGAATTCCATAAAATAATTGAGTTTTCCAGCAAAGATTGTATGAGATAAATAATGAGGTGCAATATTAAAAAAAACTGACGCCATATTCTTTTGCCATAAAAAGTCTTGAATTTTCAGATCGTACCAAAACGATAATGATATATTCTTATCTACTGCGGTAATATGATGCCACCAGAAAGGAGGTATGTAGAGTATTTCTCCGGGTTGAAGTATAACTTCTATTTTTTCCTGCCAAGGAAACTTCGGAAATAATTCTAAATTGAATAGATCCGGATTTACCTTACTATTAAATCCTACGCCAGAAGGACTCTCAAGAGGTGGATAGAATGACAAATAATTTGAAGGGGGATATAAAAGTATTCTTTTTCTCCCTCGAATTTGAGCAAAAATATTATGTAGTGGATCGAAGTGAAGGTTAGTAGTTGAAGAAAATTTTGTACTTGAAAAACCATACCATAGTATAACAAATGCCTTTCTGTTCAAGTATTCTGGATAAGTTACATCTCCAACAATTTCCGGAAAACGCTCTTCAAAATATGCTTCAGATAAATAACATTCTAAATTACGATCTTCTAGATGGTTATTTATATACTCCTTGAGTTTAATTTCTTTTTTAGGTTCATAGCCATCTTCATTAGCAAAGTTTTTATGATCTGACCAAAAATCTTTTTGATAAAATCTTACTGGGACCATATTATCTCCACAGTGTTTTATCAGATAATCATTAGACCAATTCTGACAAGCACCCCAATGTTGAGCAACATCTTCAATTATAAAAGGCTTAAATTGTTTACATGTCTCGGAAAATTGCTTTGTACTAGGGCTTTTAATTTTTAAAATGGACTTACTGGCTTGAATTTGCATAGAAACTCCAACATACTCAGCGCGATGTGCAAATTGTTTTGTTGCAAGAGCATCAATCAAACATTTTTTTCAAGATAGGACTTACGCACGAGTTACGGAATAACGTAGGCGCATTCGCAAAGCTTCTGTCTACAACACGCTATGTTCTCGATAGAAGAAGCGGCTACTCTACGAGAACGCCAAAGGCGAAGCCGCAGGCTACCGGAGAGGACACGGAGAAATCAGAGTTTGAGCAATATATTGCGTAAGTACTAAAAAAATTCCATAGAATTTTTTTGGATAAATCTTTTCTTTATTGCAAGTAATTTTTATTTATCCTTGATTAGATTAACGAGAATGAGTTGCTTTAGCAATAGATTTTTTATATATAAAAGCTATCAAATATTTATATTATTATCAGCTTTGCTTATGTGATTTTGTTTATAGATGACGAGCAATATACTTTTCCAAACCGCATCTCAAAATAGATATCTAAGTTTTGCATAGGGCTAAATAACACAGAATTTCGTTCTATTTGGGCAAATAAATAAACAATAAGGTTATCTAGGCATTTTGGAAATACTTATTAAGGAAGTAGTTTTAGGTACTAATTTAATCTCTGATGACGCGTCAAGCAAACAAATAGCTATAAGAATAATTGCTGCTTGCTATCCAGATTAAATAAAAAAGATTATTAATTATCTTGTGTCTAGCATCACTTCATAATATGATTCAACTAGCTTAAACCTAAATGACAATTCTTTTCAAAGATTGTCATTGTGTCTCCGAGTCCGGCCAAGTAGTGTGATTGAGTGTAAGCGGATCAATGAAGTTAGATAAATTTTTTCAAAGCCTGCTGTTAACAGGTGCGGTTGTTGTTGTGATTAACACTCCAGCTAAAGGTGAGGAAGTACGAGAGGATATTCAAGGCCAACCTCCTACCCAGAGGGTAAGAAAATCTGCATTAGATAAAAAATTTGCGAACAGCAAATCTCCAGTACTAGCTCCCAGTAGCAAAAAATCCCAACTCCTTAAAACAAAGTCGGATAAAACAAGTAAAAATATTCGCCAACTAAGCGAAATCGAACTTCCCGCTACTAGCGCCCAAATGCTGGTACAGTCACCAACACCAACTAACCCTCCTAACTCAGAACAAAGAAATGGGGATCAACAAGTCATACCAATCACGGGAGTAAAAGTAAATCCCACAGACAAAGGTGTAGAGCTAATTCTAGAGACATCCCTTGGGGAAAAACTGCAAATAACAAATCGCAGTCAGGGGAATAACTTTATTGCTGATATTCCTAACGCACAACTGCGTTTGCCCAGTGGTGAAGCTTTCGTATTTCGTTCAGAAAAACCACTTACGGGAGTGACTGAGATTACAGTCATCAATCAGGATGCAAATACTGTCCGGGTGATGGTGGTAGGTGAAGGGGGACTACCACAAGCTGAGTTGTTTGATGGTGATGAAGGTCTGATTTTTGGAGTGACAACAACTGCTGCAACGGCGACGCAGCCACCGGTAACACCACAGAAGCCAGCAACTGAGACACCACAAGAGGAACCAGCAGCGCAACCGGATGAGCCGATTGAATTGGTGGTGACAGGGGAGCAAGATGGGTATCGCGTACCCGACTCATCAACTGGTACAAGAACCGATACCCCTCTGCGTGATATTCCCCAATCGATTCAGGTAGTACCACAACAAGTGTTGCGCGACCAACAGGTTACTCGCTTAGATGATGCACTCAGGAATGTTGCTGGTGTAACTCAAGAATTTACCAGTGGTCCAGGTGTTTACTATAGAATTCGCGGATTTGACCTAGCGAATAATAATTCGCTCAGGGATGGTTTACCCGATCCTGGGGTTGGAGATTTGGTTGAACTTGCCAATGTTGAGCGAGTCGAAGTTCTCAAAGGACCAGCATCCGTACTATTTGGCTTGGGTAGTCCGGGAGGAAGCATCAACATCGTCACTAAACGTCCCTTAAGTGAACCTTTTTATGCTATTGATGCAACAGTTGGCAGCTATAGTTTCTACAGAGGTGCGCTCGATCTCTCCGGTCCGTTAGATGACTCGAAAACCGTATTGTATCGCCTCAATACAGCCTATAGAAATTCTGGTAGTTTTATCGATTCCTACAGTAGTGAAAACTTGAGTATATCACCTGCGATCAGTGTGGCGATTGGTGAAAGAACTAACCTGAATTTAAATGCAGACTATATCGAGACTAGAGATTCTGGCTCAGGATTTGGTTTACCGACTGTTGGCACTATATTTCCGAACCCTAACGGTAAAATCCCCCGTAATCGCAACCTTACTGAACCTTCTGATGAAATAAACGTAACAATTACAAGGATCGGATATCAACTAGAACATAAATTTAGCGACAATTGGTCTTTAAGCAATGCTTTTCGGTATGGTTTAAGTAGTTACGATTCCAGACAAACAAGACCTGAAAGTTTAGATGCAAACTTACAAACTATTAGTCGTTCTTTCTCAATACTTGAACAAGATTTAACGATTTATACTCTAACAACAAATGTTGTTGGTAAGTTTACTACAGGTTCAATTAAGCATCAGCTTCTATTTGGGGTTGATTTGAATCGTTATATAAACGCAACACCAAGATTTGCATCTGCTGATGCTGCATCCATTGATGTATTTAATCCTGTTTACGGTCAACCAAGAGATGCATTTAATTTTGAAACTAGCAATAAAACAACAACAGATTCATTCGGAATCTATCTTCAAGATCAAATCGCCATAACAGAAAATTTGAAGCTGCTGTTGGGTGGGCGGTTTGATGGTTTTAAGCAAAACTCTGAAGATTTTTCTTCTAATACAGAAAGCAGCAAGTCAGATAGTGCCTTGAGTCCTCGGTTTGGAATTGTTTATCAACCCATTCCCGCTATTTCGCTGTATGCCAGCTACATCAGTTCATTTACTCCAGCACAAGGCACATATCTTTTTGGCGCTAGTTTGGCGACAGCTTTTGACCCAGAACGAGGTAGACAGTATGAGGTTGGGGTAAAGGCAGATTTAAACGACCGACTTTCGGCAACGCTTGCTTTCTATGATTTGACCCGTACCAATGTTTTGGTAACTGACCCCAATGATCAAGATTTGCAAATCCAAACAGGTGAGCAGAACAGCCGAGGGATTGAACTGAGCGTGACAGGCGAAATTTTGCCAGGATGGAGTATTTTTGCAGGCTATGCTTATACTGATGCCCGTATTACCAAGGATGCTAGTTTTCTAGTTGGAAGTCGTTTGCCCAATACCGCAGACCATTCTTTCAACTTATGGACAACCTACGAAATTCAAAAAGGTGATTTACAAGGATTAGGATTTGGTTTTGGTTTGTTTTTTGTGGGCGATCGCGCTGGAGATTTGCCAAATACTTTCGATGTACCGAGTTATGTTCGGACTGATGCAGCTATTTTCTACAACAGAGATAGGTTTAGAGTCGGACTCAACTTCAAAAACTTATTTGACGTAGAGTATTTTGAAAATACCTATTTTGGCGGTCGTGTTGGTTATGGACAGCCCTTTACAGTTCAAGGAACTATTTCGTGGCAGCTTTAATGATCGAGACAATCAGGCGACATCTTTCCTACTGGTTAATATTGGGCATCTTAGGATTTAGTTTAGTTACAGCTTGCAGTCATCACCCATCTCAAAATATATCCTCTTTACCTAAACAACCAACCGCAGAATGTCGCATGGTTAAACACACTATGGGGGAAACCTGTGTTCCCATTAACCCCCAGCGTGTTGTCACCTTATCATCATGTACTTTAGGTAATGTTCTAGCCCTTGGAGTTAAACCCATTGGTACAACTAACGAAGTTTATGTAGGGGAAAATTCTCTCTCATCCATTAATGGTAAAACGGAGGGAATAACACTATTGGGACTTGCACAACCAAATTTAGAAGCAACATTACTACTTAAGCCAGATTTGATTGTAGGTGTAGATTGGTTCAAGCCAATTTATCCTCTACTATCTAAAATTGCCCCTACAGTATTGGGTAAAATCGATTATCCTACCTGGGAAGACCATTTTAGTTTTGTGGCTGAAGCATTAGGAAAGCAAGAGGTTGAAAAAGCTCTTTGGAAACGCTACTATCAACGAATGCAACAGCTAAAACTAGCATTAGGAATTCGCTATCAAGACAAAAAAGTATCATTTATATATGTTGGGAATGGGCGAATAGCAATTGACACCAAAAACTCATTCGTTGGCTCTATTCTTAGCGATGCTCTTTTGCAGCGTCCAGCTTCACAAAATATGGATTCACCCTATGGATCATTTCCTATTTCCCTAGAGGAATTAGAAAAAGCAGATGGTGATATTTTATTTGTGACAACTTATTCAAGTGGTGGCAATCAATTTCTGGAAGAGAAACAACGAGATCCACTTTGGAAAACCCTTAAGGCTGTTAAAGAAAATCATGTTTATTATGTTGATTTTATGGCATGGGCTGCGACAAATATGCTTGGAACTGATGTAGTAATTGATGATCTCTTTAAATATCTCGTCAACACCCCTGAATCCAAATGACCAAACACACGCTATTAGTCTGCAAGTCTTGCCACCGTTCATCTGAAGAACGACCAGAAAATCCGCCTTTCGATGGTGCTATTTTAATCGATCGACTCAACACTTTATGCATCGAACAATTCCCATTTGATGAAATTAAAATTCAGCCTGTTGGATGTTTATGGGCTTGTAGTAAAGGCTGTGTTGTATCTGTATCAAGCCATAACAAAGCCACTTATCTCTTTCTCAATCTTACCCCAGAAGACAGCCCAGCAGCATTATTAGAATTTATGCAATTGTATATCAAAAGCCGTAAAGGAGTTTTAGCATGGGAACAGCTTCCTGAGCTTTTACAGTCTGCGATTTTCGCGCAAATTCCGCCTGTAAAATCATAGCTTTGGTAATATTATGTTTTTGCGATGGGGATAAATATCACTTTGGCACCCTACTTGTTATTTCATCCCTGACTGCACATTCCATAAACCAGCATAAATCCCATTCTTTTCCAGCAATTTTTCATGTGTTCCCAACTCAACTAATTCTCCATATTCCATCACATAAATACAATCAGCGTTGCGGATAGTGGAAAGACGATGGGCTATGGCTATCGTTGTTCGATTAACAGTAATCCGTTCCAAAGAACGCTGAATAGCGGCTTCAGTTTCATTATCCACTGCTGAGGTAGCTTCATCTAAAATCAAAATTGGCGGATTCTTTAGAACAGCCCTAGCGATCGCAATTCTTTGGCGTTGTCCACCAGATAATTTTTGACCCCGTTCTCCGACTATTGTCTCATAACCTTGAGGTAGGCTGATAATAAAATCATCAGCTTCGGCAATTTTTGCAGCTTCAATGATTTGTTTATCAGTAGCATCGAAAGTACCATAGGCGATATTTTCAGCAATCGTACCATGAAATAAGAATACATCTTGGCTGACCAAGCCGATACTGCGACGCAAATCACCTAGATTTAATTTTTGGATATTAATACCATCAATTGCGATTGTCCCAGAAGAAATATCATACAATCGCAATAATAATTTAACTAAAGTGCTTTTACCAGAACCTGTAGAACCAACAATAGCAATAGTTTTACCTGCGGGGATATGTAAAGATAGTTTTTTAATTACTGGCTCTCTATCTTGATAAGCAAAATTAACTTGTTTAAAGTCAACTTCACCACGCACTTTATCTATTGATAAAGATTTATCTCCCCTAGCAATTTTGATGGGAGTATCTAATAAATTCATGACCCGTTTGGTAGAAGCCATTGACCTTTGATAGTTGTCAAATATTCCTCCTAATTCTACGAAAGGCCACAATAATCTCTGTACTAAAACGAGTAAAACACTGTAACTTCCAATAGATATTTTCCCAGTATGTGTTGCCATGCCCCCCCAAAATAGTAAGGCTGTGAACCCTACTAGAATTAGCATTCTGATTAAAGGATTGAATGCAGCAGAAAGTTTAATTGCTTTGGTATTACTTTTTCTATATGCTTCGCTTTCTCCTGCCAATCTAGCGCTTTCATAATTTTCGGCAGTAAAACTTTTGATTGTGGTAATACCACTGATATTATTTGCTAGCCGTGAGTTCAGAAAGCTTACTCTTTCCCGCACCTCAGCATAACGAGCTTCCAGAAGCTTTTGATAAGTAAATGAACCCCAAATAATAAATGGTATTGGCAACATTGCTGCCAAGGTTATAGAAAAAGGTAAAATCAACAAACTACCACCAATTAAAATGATAATTGAGGTGATTATATTGATAATTTGATTAGCTCCAAAATTCAAAAAATCTTCTAGCTGGTTGATATCATCATTCAAAATTGACATCAAACCGCCAGTACTGCTTTCTTCAAAGTAAGCTGAATCTAATTCTTGTACATGATTGTAGGCATCCAAGCGTAAATTATGCTGGATATTTTGGGCTAAATTACGCCAAAGTCTATTATATGCGTACTCAGAAATTGATTCTAGTATCCAGACAATGATAGTGATAAATGAAAGCAGTAAAAATTGCCAAAATATATCTTTTACACCCAACTTGGAAAAGAAAGAATTTTGCTGCTCTACGAGAATATCTACCGCAATACCAATTAACCACGGTGGTGCTAAGTCTAAAATCGTATTGATGATAGAGCATGATGTTGCCTGCCAAATTTGTTGGCGATATTGGTTGCCATAGTTGAGCAATCGTTGTAAAAGAGAGGCTGAATTTCTTTGATTTTTAGATACTCTAGGAGATTTTGATATGATTGTCACGACAGTTTCCAGTTTCTTGTTTGTAGTTAGATGATTGATGATAGCGATATAGCGGTTATCGCTTGGTTCAGAGGGTGTAGGGGATAGGGTGTAGGATGTAGGGTGTAGGGTGTAGGGAACCCACGTTTTTAAACGTGGGATTGAAGCAATGATGCTGTATTTCTCGCGCCTACTCGATGAAATACATCTTTTTTTAAACTGGGCTTCAGACCCTGAAACTAAAGTTTTTTATTTCTACACTCCACACCCCACACCCTTTTCTTTGTGAGATACAAGAACCCCAACTCCCTCCCTGCGCTTCAATAGAGGGGAATATGATATACCTCATGCGATTAGGAAACGCTATATCTCTAGTAGAAATAGAATCAGGAATTTAAGTACATTTGTTTGTTATTTACTACTTTTCTCTTGCGTCCTATCGGTACACACATTGGCGTCTCCATCACTGGGTCAGGAATAATCCGACACTCCAACCCAAAAACCTCTTGAACCATTTCTTGAGTCATCACTAGCTTTGGTTCCCCAGCAGCAAAAATTCGACCATCTTTGATTGCAACTAAGTAATCAGCATAACGACACGCTTGATTTAAATCATGCAGTACCATCACAATTGTCCGTCTCTGATTTTGGTTCAACTCATACAACAAATCCAAAATTTCTATCTGGTGCGCCAAATCTAAAAAAGTAGTCGGTTCATCTAAAAGTAAAATTTCTGTATCTTGCGCCAACGCCATTGCAATCCAAGCTCTTTGTCGTTGTCCACCAGACAAAGTATCTAATGCTCTATCTGCCAATTCCAACAAATCTGTAATCTCTAGTGCCTGCTGCACGATTTTTTCATCTTTTGTCGACCACTGCTGTAACCAATTTTGATAAGGGTAACGTCCTTGTGCTACCAAATCTCGCACTGTTAACCCTTCCGGTGCTACTGGCCCTTGGGGCAAAATACCTAACTGCTGTGCTACTTCTTTGGTAGAAAGATTGAAAATAGACGTTCCATCAAGATAGACTGTACCCCCACGGGGTTGAAGCAATCTTGCCAGACCTCGTAACAAAGTTGATTTCCCACAACCATTAGCACCAACTAAAGCAGTAATTTGTCCGGCGGGGATTGCCAAATTTAGGTCACGGATAATCAGCGCCCCATCATAAGCTAAAGACAGACTTTTAGTTGAGAGTCCTTTCATAGATAATATTTCCCAGCTTTATTTTTTACGATTACGAATTAATAAATAAAGAAAATAAGGAGCGCCAATAGCAGCAGTTACAATCCCACAAGGAAGTTCGATAGGTGCAAATAGTGTTCTTCCTAGCAAGTCTGCCATCACAACAATCACTCCCCCCAAGAGTGCGGAAGTAGGAATCAAGGCTTCATGGGTTGCACCTACCAACTGTCGTCCTAAATGGGGCGCGATTAAACCAATAAAACCAATATTTCCGGCGGTGGCGACTCCTGAACCTGCTAAGGCTACACCTACCAGCACGAGTAAACCACGTTGCCATTCCACTTGACTACCTAAACTTTTGGCAACATCATCTCCTAAGTTAAGAGCGTTCAAATGCCTTGCTATTGTCAAAGCCATTGGCACAAAAATAATTAACCAAGGTAACAAAGAAAAGACTTGCTCCCAAGTCCGGCCGTAGACGCTCCCAGCTAACCAAACCAAAGCATTACTAACATCCGAAATTTCTCCAAAGGTAATCATCAAGCTGGTTATGGCACTGGCGATCGCAGACAAGCCAACACCCATTAAAATTAATAAAATCGGAGAACTACCGTTATTCCAAGCCAGCGAGTAAATTAAAATCGCCATCAGCAATGCACCAGCAAAGGCTGATAGAGGTAAGGTATAAATCGGTGCTGATGGAAATAGCACAATTACTGTAACTGCCGCCAGGCTCGCCCCAGCATTGATGCCGATAATACCTGGGTCAGCTAATGGATTGCGTGTCAGTCCTTGAAAGATAGCGCCAGAAATTGCCAGCGCCACTCCCACCATAAAAGCTACAAGGGTGCGGGGTAGACGTAGATTTTGAATCACGAATCGATGGTCTGGGTTTCCTGTATCTAAACCCAATATAGTTTTCACGATATCCAAAGGCGAGATTGGATATTCACCCCGCCCTATATTCATCACCATTGCCACTACAATCGCTACTGCCAAACATAACAATACGACTGGTACGCGTCGGTCGATGCGGAAAGATATCGCTTGGGAACGAATGACTAGCCAATCAAAACTCATTTTTTCACCTTTGACTTAGCTAGGTAGACAAAAAAAGGAGCGCCAACTATTGCTGTCATTACACCTACAGGTAACTCTTGTGGTTTAAACAATATACGGGCGGCAATATCTGCAACCAACAGTAAAATTGCACCTAAAACTGCACAATAAGGTAATATCCAACGATAATCGGCTTTAATGTAAAATCTCACTATATGGGGAACTACTAAACCAATGAAGCCGATTGGCCCTGCAAGGGCAACGGAACTTCCTGCTAGTAAAATTACACTGATAGCGGTAAATATTTTGATCCGAGCTGTCTGTTGACCCAAGCCTTTAGCGACATCTTCACCTAAACTCATAGTGGTGATTTGTCTACCAAGGGTAAAAGCTATAACTAATCCCATGCCGACGAAAGGCAGTAGTTGTAAGAATAAATTAAAATCTCGACCAGATAATGAACCAGCTAACCAAAATCTAACTTGTTCAAGTGTTTGTTGACTGACAATCAGGATACCGGTGGTGAAAGAAGAAATCAGAGCAGTTAACGCCGCTCCTGCTACCGTCAAATTCAGTGGGGTAGCTCCTCCCCGTCCCAGAGAACCAAGGATGTAAACTAACACTGCTGTTAATCCCGCACCCAAAAAGGCCACAAAAGCGTAAATACTTAGGGATGAACTGCCAAAAACAAAAGTTGCGACAACGACAAAGAGTGCAGCTCCCGACTCAATACCTAAAATACCTGGATCTGCTAAGGGGTTTCGCGTCAAACCCTGCATCAATGCTCCCGATACAGCAAGGGCTGAACCTACAACAATAGCAATTAGCGATCGCGGTAATCTCACGGTCTGAATAACTAAGCAATCGTAGGAACCATCAAAGGCTATAAAAGATGTCAAAATTTTGTCTAAAGGTATTTCTACTGCACCTAGCGTCACACTGTACACCAAGCAAATTAGCAGCATACATAGCCCTAAAACCAGACCAAATAAGGCTGATATTTGTGGCTGTTTCAATCCTCTAGGTGACACTGTAGTCGCTTTTATCATGATCCTGCCGTAATTTGAAAATATTACGCTCTGCTGGCTAGTTGTTTTTTCAATAGATCAATATTTGACAGTATTTTAATCATCGAATTGATAATCTTTCTTGATAAATATATAGATTACATGATTGTGTAGCCTTTTAGCCATTTTTTAAACGGAATAAAGGATACCGTTACAACTTTGATATATTTTCTCAATAAAATGGTATTGTTAGATCGACTTAAATCTGCTATAATTCTCTTTATCTCGTTCAAGTTCTCGATAGCCAGAGTAGTCAAACATACGTTGGATGACTTTTCAAATATGCTAGGACTTACGCAAAAATTGCTAAAAAGCTTAATTTATCGAACCGCCATCGCGCTTCGCGTCTCGCAGAGAAGACGCCTTCGCGTTCGCTTTAGCGTCTCTGAAAGAGAAGCGTCTCGAAGAGAAGAGCGCCGAGAATTCGTAGAGTGTGCGTAAGTCCTAATATGCTCTAAGGATTCAGGTCTAATATTTAGGAAGCAGGGATGGGCGAGACAAACGGCTAAGTCAATCCACTGATATCATGTCCGCTTGATTACTTACTAAACCCCAAGAACCCCACCCCGCCAAAGCTACGCTTCGTCTCCCCTCCCGAAGAGCGGGGAGGGGCTGGGGGTGGGGTGCAATGATTGTGGAAATCATAACTAATTACCCGGACTTAATATGATTGAGCGTTTGCTAAATATTTACTTTATAAATGGTCTCTTAGAAAATGAATGACTAGAGTCCTAACTACGAACTTACTTACTAGTCAATCAATTTGTATTAACTGGATAATACTCCTGCAATACTTGTCAATTCCATAATTTTCTCAAATTGAAAATCATGAGCTAAATTCTTAATAAAATTTTGCAGTACAGCATTTTCTGAGGGTATTTGCTCAATTAATTCTAAAATCAGGTCATCACTACATTGAGCTGCGGCAGTATATAACTGTTTCACCCATTCAGGTGACATTTCAGATAATAGATTCACTAAATCCGTCAGCGTCAATATTGATTTTGGTCTTTGTTGCTTTAGGTTTTTTAGCTGATAGCTTTCTTCTTGATAAATATATTGAACTCCCAAATATTCGCTCAACTTTTCTAGTAATTCTTCCTCGCGGAAAGGCTTGTTAATATAATCATCACAACCCGCTTTGATTATTGCCTCTCGTTGTTCCTCAAAAGCATTAGCAGTTAAGGCAATAATAATTGTTTTCCAATTTGGAATTTGGGATTCGGTATTTTTGATTGAGATTTCTTCTCTAGTTTTAATAAGTTTTGTGGCTTCGTAGCCGTCCATAATTGGCATCCGCATATCCATTAAGATCAGATGTGGTTGCCATGTCTGCCAAAGTGCGATCGCTTCAATGCCATTTATTGCTTCTTGGACTGCAAAACCGATAGATGTCAGAATTTTCTTTAACACTAAACGGCTGTCTGTGGAATCATCAACCACTAAAATACGGTATTCACTTTGAGCAGGCGCTAAACTAATAACTTGGGGTCTAGTTTGTTCAATCTGGATTTCGCTGGCTATGGCTAGACCAATTTGAATATCAAAAGTAAATTTACTTCCCTCGCCAATAGTGCTGGTGACGCTAATATCTCCTCCCATTAGTTGCACATATTTGCGGCTAATTGCTAAACCTAGTCCTGTTCCCTGTTGCGATTTCCTTCCGGTTTCAGTTTGCCCAAAAGCTTCAAAGAGTAAGTCAATTTCTTGTGGGGCAATACCACGACCAGTATCTTGTACCTCAAAGGTTAGGAATTGGGTATTGGGCATAGGAAGAGGCAGAGGTGCAAAGGGGCGGAGGGGCAGCACTTCGGCTACGCGAGGGGAAAGACTTACTGCTACTTCTCCCCTGCTCCCCTGCTCCCCTGCTCCCCTGCTCCCCTGCTCCCCTGCCTCTCCTACCCCCCAGTCCCCACTCTCCATCCCCACCCGCAGCGTCACCCTGCCAGTATCGGTAAATTTGATTGCATTTCCCAGGAGGTTAAGTAAGACTTGACGCAGTTTACTTTCGTCAACTTGGATGTATTGGGGAAGGTGAGATGTATATTCAAAGACCAATTCTAATCCTTTGGAGGTGGCGCGGAAGCGCAACATCTCTTCGAGGTTTTCCAAGAGGCGAATTAAGTCAAAGCTGTTGAGATTTAAGGTTATTCTGCCAGCTTCGATTTTAGACATTTCTAAAATGTCGTTGATTAAATTCAGGAGATGTTCGCCAGCACGATTGATGATTGCTAGATTTTGCTGATGTTCGGTTGATAAATCACGATCGTGGCTCATGACTTGGGTAAAACCGAGGATGGCGTTAAGTGGAGTACGCAGTTCGTGACTCATGTTGGCCAGGAATTCGCTTTTGGCACGATTAGCAGCATCAGCAACGATCGCAGCTTCTTGCAATGCTTGTGACTGCCTTTGAGTTTGTGCTAGCAATTGTGCCTGCTGTAAAGCAACACCCAACTGATTGCCAATTTGAACTACGATATTGATTTCTCCTGGTTTCCATTGGCGGGGATCGGAATTTTGATAACTCGCCAGCAATCCCCAAAGCTGACTACCATGTAAAATCGGAACAATAATGTAGGCTTTAGCCTGAAAGCGTTCTAAGAGGTTGATATAAGCAGGATGAAAATCAGCGTTGTAAATGTCTGACACACAGATGAAACTTGCGCCTGTGGTTACTTGCAGATCGGGATATTCCACTTGGTTATCCGCGCTATCCAAAATTTTCGCTAGACAACGCCCATCTTGTAAAACACCTTCTGTGAGATGAGGATCGTTGTTGTGTTCTTCTATGAGAGAAATCCAACCGTTACCCACCGATTCAGAAACAAATTCGCCATTCCAGTTGGGATTGAAACGATAGACAACAACCCGATCGCAGTTGAGTACTTGGCGTAATTCTTCGGTTGTCGCCGCAAATATCGTCTCTAAATCCAATGTTTGACGCATTCTTTGAATTACTTGAGCGATCGCTCTTTCTCGCTCTGCACTCTCACGCAAGGCTTCTTCTGCCAATCTTCTCTCGGTAATATCTGTAATTGTACCGATGTAGCCTTTAATTTCTCCATCATCTCTAAATTCTGGCAAAGCATGACAAATTACCCAGATGACTGTATCATCATCATGCAAGAAACGATGTTCGTACTTATAGGTTGACTTAGCGACTGTTGCTTGATTCCATGCCAACAATAGCTGCTCGCGGTCGCCTGGATGTACGGCATTTGTCCAACCTGTTCCCAAAGATTCTTCTAAACTACATCCAGTAATTTCACTCCAGCGTTGATTAAAATATAAAAAATTACCATCCACATCAGTATGAAATATACAAGCTGGTGAGGCTTCTGCTAGAAGTTGATATCGTTGCTGACCTGACTGCAAAGCTAGTTCTGCCAATTTGCGATCGTTAATATCTGCCCAATAACCAACCCATTCAATCGGGGAATTTGCTTCGTCACGAATTAACCTCATCTCTTCGTAGAACCAGTGATAAGTTCCGTCAGCGTGTAACCAACGATATTCGTAAGAAATGTACTCCTGCTTAATAAGGTGGGAAAATTTTTCTGAGATCGGTTCAATATCTTGTGGATGGACGCGATCGAGCCAAAAACTGGAGTTATCGATAAATTCCCGTGCTTCATAGCCCACCATTTCTTTAATGTTTTCACTAATAAAAGTAATGCCAAAATCCTCTGATGTTTTGCTGCTATAAATGACTACAGGGCTAGAGGTGAGCAGATATTGTAGGCGTTCGTTGACTAAACGCAGTTCTTGTTCGACGTGTTTGCGTTCGCGTAGCGCTGCATGTAGTTCGCTAATTTCTACTAAAACTGTGCCAACACCAGAGAGGCGATCGCCTTCACCAACAATCGGAAAATAAGAAGCTAAGAAGTGGCGGATAATATCTGGTTGTTCGATTGATGTGCTGCTTAATTGTTGATTAATAATCGGTTGACCAGTTATCAGAACTTGCTGATAAATTGGTTCTACTAAAGGGGCGATGTTGGGTAAAACTTCATGGATGGTCTTGCCAATATGAGCTTGCTGGGGTAGTCCATTAATCTCCGCCAACAGTTGGTTAATTTGCACAAACCGCAGCTGGTTATCTACAATATTCATACCGACAGGAGCACTGCTAAAAAAGGCATTGAGACGAGCTTCTCTGAGCGCTAATTCTTGTTCTAAAGTTTTGCGCTCAATCAACCCACCCAATTGAGCAGCAACAGCACTGACTAGCAAGAGCAAACGCCGATCTACCAATACTGAGCTACGTTTAAAAAACACTAAAACAGCTAATACTTGGTTCCCAGCCAGTATGGGAACACCAAAACCAGCTTTTAATCCCACCTTTGCAGCTTGTGGCGATCGCAAGAAAACTGGTTGTGTAACTTTAGAAACATCTTCTATCCATTCTGGTTCTTGACTCTGCCAAACTCTTCCTGGTAATCCTACTCCGAGAGCAAATTTCAAAGTTTGGCTTTGCTGGCAGAATTCTTCTAAGCTGCTCTTTTCTCCGTACCACCTCAGACTGTGTTCTAAAAAAGCCCCATCTCCATTAGGTATCCAGGCTTCACCAAAATCCCAGCCAATGGTGTGACAAATTAAGCGCAAGACCACTGCTAACGCGCTGTTGACATCACTAGCGCGATTAATAGCTTGGGTTGTCAACAGCAACAAACGGCTTTCATTTTCTGCCTGCTTGCGTTCAGTAATATCTTTGGCAGTTCCCAGTACGTACCATTGCTCATCAATCTCGATCATTTCTGCACTCAACAGTGTTGTCTTAATTTCTCCTGTTGAAGTGCAGACATCAATTTCATAGTTGCGGATGGCTTTTGCTTGTTGCAGAATGTGGGTAAGAAAATTATATTCTTCTGGATTCACCCAAATATGCAATTCTTCATCGGTGCGATCGATCACTTGAGAGCGAGAATAACCAAAAAACCGGCAAAAGCTGTCGTTTACTTCGATGTAGCGTTTGCCCCGAACAGCAATTAAGGCAATTGGATCGGGAGATGACCGGAAAGCTGATGCTAACTTTTCTTCAGAAGCCCGTCGTGCTGCTTCTGCACGTTGGCGTTCTTTTGCCTCCAATACCAAGGATACTAAATTACCCAGAGAGCGAGCGAAATTTTGATCTTCTAGCGTCCAATGATGAGTAACTTTCACTGCCTCCAGACATAAAACTCCTACGGTTTTTCCCTCCAGCCTAATGGGTGTATCGAGGATAGAGGTGATGTTTAATCTTGAGTAAGAGGCAGAAAATTCTTTAATTCTGGGATCGGTATGAGCATCATCTGCGGCGATTGATTGGTTTTGCTGCAAAGCTGCAAAATAAATTGGATAGTCTGCTGCTGATAAGAAAAGTCCTTCGCTATGTTGATTGCGACTGCCCTCAAATAGATCGAAACACTGGATTTTTATGCCTGTTGCGTCATACAGCCAGACACTAGCTCGTTCCATGCCAATATTTTTGACAGCTGTTTCTGTTATTTTACTAAAAGCTGTTTTCAAATCACCCTGATAAAGCGTTTGATTTTGTGCCAATTGTGTGAGCACGAGATTATGATTGCGGAGCTTAATCGCGCTTTCTTGGAGTAATTTTTCTACACTTCGACGCTGCGTAATATTACTAGCAGTGCCCGTCATGCCTATAACTTGACCCTCTTCGTTGCGTAATGCGATCGCATTCAACATTAGATAAAGTAAGGTACCATCTTTAGCTACACAGGTAGTTTCATGCTGAAAGATAGACTTTCCTTGAAAAACACGCTCAAAAGCTACTTTATCTTGAGCAACTTGTGTAGGTGAGATGAAATCAATTAAGGCACGCCCGATCATTTCTTGCGGTTCGTAGCCATAAATCTGCTTGACTGCTGGATTGACAAAGGTAATTAGTCCATCGATGTCCACCGACCAGATCATATCCTGGGATGTCTCCACTAGGAGCCGATACTGACTTTCACTCTTCTTCAGGGCGGCTTCGACTACCAGGCGTTCGCTTTGATAAACTTCTCTACAAAAGGCTTTGCTAATGCTAACGGGAATTTCTTTAAAAATATCTTCTATTTGTTTGTTGCAAATATTTAACTCAACTGTAATCCGTTGACGCTCTTTAATCTCTTGTTGCAACTGGGCATTTTTTTCTTTTAACTGTTTTTTCAGTCGTTGGAGAGTTAGTTGATTTTGCACCCGTAATAAAACTTCTTTAGTTTGGAATGGTTGAGTAATATAGTCAATATCGCCTAAATTTAAGACACTTATTTTTTCAAAAGAATCATCGAAAATTCCGAAAATAATTATCGGAATATCTTGAGTTTTATCATTGGCTTTCAAATATTGACATACTTGATAATCATCCCTCTTTATAATAAGAACATTTAGCAAAAGCAAATCCGGGGGAGAAGCAAGTGCTGTATTGATTGCCAATTGTCCAGAAATAACACTTTCTACCTGATAACCTTGGTGTTGAAGGATGTCTGATAAAAAATGTAAATTCTCTAAGTTGTCATCAACTAATAAAATTTTTATTTTTTGAGCATCCATATCAGTTACTAAGTTAATTTTCAATCAGGAAGAATTTATGGAATAAAACTGAACATGAAATCAGAAAGCAAAACTCTGTCACCAGATTGTAAATAAAATCATCGTCGCTTACAACCATACTTCAGCGCTGGGTGTATAGAAAAGTTGCAGATAAACTAGGATAACTGTTTATATCATGTCTGCTTGATTACTTAATTAAATCCGAAGAATTCCAAACAGCCAAAGCTACGGTGTACATACAAGTCCTAAAAATCTAGGTTGATGAGGCTTGACTCGTTCCCAGTCGGAGACTGGGAATGCATTCATTGAGTCAGAGACTCAATGTCTGACTGGAGGCAGCAGCCCCTAATCAGCCATTGCCATACTCTGTATGGGAACGAGATAAATCTGAGAACAATGGGAAATCGAGCTTTTTTCTACTAGTGTCCACACCTAGCCCTTCGCATTGGGGAGACGCCAAAAGCGTTAGCAAGTCTTCATACGGCAAGCTACGTCCAGCGTCTTTGTCAATTTAACTCTTAGATCGGGCTAGAGCTTCTGACTACAAGCGAATTTAATTAAATTTACATTACATAATATAGTTTAATTTACGATTGCCTACTTCCTTGGACATTAACTATTCTCAAGCTTTTGAGCATTTTTTTATTTGATACGGTAAATCCAACCTATGGCTGTACGGTTTACCCAACTATTTTGAGATTCTTCTTTTATTAAATTACTTACTAGAGAGAAGAAACAAAGCAAATAAAGCTCCTCTCTAAAAAACACCTCTAAAACTTTGTTTGATTACCCAAGATTGAATTAGAAAGTTAAGGAGAGATCGAAATATGGCACTCATTCGTTGGGAACCATTCCGTGAAATGGAGATTCTGCGTCGTCAAATGGATCAATTATTCTCTGAGCTTACAGCAGCCGAGCGCGGTAACTCCGAGGTTTCTGCATCACCGAGAACAGCGTGGGTTCCTGCGGTTGAATTACATGATAATGGTTCAGAGTTGCTATTAAGAGTTGAGATTCCAGGCGTGGAAGCTAAAGACCTCGATGTTCAAGTTACTCAAGATGCAGTTTCGATAGCTGGTGAGCATCGTTATGAAAAACGTTCCCAATCTAACGCCAAAGTTCATTCTGAATTCCGGTATGGCAATTTCACTAGAGTAATACCTCTACCAACCAAAGTTCAGAATCAACAAGTTAAGGCAGACCTAAAAGATGGGATTTTAATTTTGACTTTACCCAAACTCGAGCAAGAGCAAAGCAAAGTCTTTAAAGTGAATTTAGGCCAATCTCAAAGTGCTACAGCTTCTATAGAAGGTGGCAATGGCAACACACAACCCAACATAAGATCACAGCAAAGTGTTCCAACTGCTTGAGAAGATGTTGTATTTTCTCATTCCATGATTCCTATATCTCTAAAATAGGTAAATTTTGATAGAAACCCCAGCCAATGAGTTTAGCTGGGGTTTTTCTTTTTTTATTTAGCACTGTTTGAGTAAATTCAGGTAGAGGGTGCTATTCCTCTTGCAAATCAACCCAGATACTACCTTCTTCCACACGAATTGGAAATACTGGCAATGCTTTTTGTTGTGAAACCAACGAGAGTACCTTACCTACACCAGGCGGCCAGGCACACCATCCTTGTACCTCACCAGTCCGCAGGTCAAAAGCACTGCGATGGAAGGTACAAACTATTGCCCCACTTTCAGTAATTTTCCCACTTTTCAAGGGTAATTTTAAGTGGGGACAGTTGTTATCTACAGCATAAAGCTGATTTTCGTGATTCAAAAGCAAAATTTTTCGGTTGCCAACTTTCACCACTTCTCGCGTACCTGGGGAAAGTGCATCGGCTGAAAGAACTTTAGTCCAACTCATTAGGTTCTCCTCTCCTAATATATCTGCTTTCAGTTTCCCGCAATAGTGACCAGTGCGATCGCCTTTAAGTACCGGAGAGTCGAGAATGCCTATAACGGGCTTTGTCTACGCTGGCAAGATACTAAAACTATAAAATCTTACATTAAATACCATTTTTATACTGAACAAACTTATTTCTGGGTAAACTAAATAAAGCATTTACTGTCTATGTATTGCAAGGCTTGTAGCTGATAACAGATAATTCTAAGGGATATAAAAAATGATTAAGACAAGTTACGAATTTGACCAGTCTATCCTCGCCGCAGGATCTTCATTAAAGACTAATATTCTGCTACGTTTTCGTGCTGACATAGCTAAATCTCCTCGACGTAACCTTAACCTTTCGCTTGTAATTGACCGTTCCGGCTCTATGGCAGGCGCTCCCTTGCATCACGCACTCAAAGCCGCTGAGTCTGTGGTAGATCGACTTGAGCCTTATGACATTCTCTCAGTAGTTGTTTACGATGATGAAGTGGACAGTGTTGTGCCACCCCAAGCTGTGACTAACAAAGCCGCACTGAAAAATTCCATTCGCAAGGTGAAAGCAGGCGGTATTACCAACTTATCGGGGGGATGGCTCAAAGGCTGCGAACACGTGAAGACGCAACTCGATCCCCAAAAAATCAACCGTGTTCTCCTGCTTACCGATGGTCACGCCAATATGGGCATTCAAGACCCCAAGATACTGACGGCGACAGCAGGGCAAAAAGCTGAGGAAGGCATTATCACAACTACGTTAGGTTTTGCTCAGGGTTTCAACGAAGACCTGCTGATTGGAATGGCAAGGGCAGCCACAGGCAACTTCTATTTCATTCAGAGCATCGACGAAGCAACTGAAGTGTTTAGTATTGAGCTAGACAGTCTCAGAGCAGTAGTAGGACAAAACCTCAAGGTGACACTTGAATTGGCCGATGGTGTCAGCCTAGTTGATACCTTAAGTCTGGCTAAAGTTAGCCAGAATGACGCAGGTCAAGCTGTCATCACTTTAGGAGAGCTTTACGAGGATGAGGACAAACTTCTCGGTTTGAGTCTGGGGATATCAAGCGCTCAAGTTGGTGATTTACCTGTGATGAAGCTGCATTACAGCGCCGATGTTGTGCAAGATGACCGCATTCAAAGCGTTTCAGGTACGGTGGATGTCGTCGCCAAAGTTGGCACTGTTGAGGAAGCAGCTTTTGCTGCTACAAGCCATATCATTCTGGAACTGAGTCGCCTTACCATTGCTAAGGCTAAAGAGACTGGACTTAATCTCGCTGAACAGGGCAAGCATCAGGAAGCTGAACAAACCCTGCGATCGCTTGTGAAAGATTTGCGAGATAAAGGGTTGAATGAGAATTTTGAAATTGCTGAAGAAATCGATCAGCTTGAATATTTCGCTGGTCGGATTGCTCAAAAAGCTTTAGGTAATGCCGGACGGAAAGAAATGCGGGATCAGACTTACCAAACGATGACGCGCAATCGCAGCGATTTGGTAGGTCGTGGTGTCACTACTGGCGATGAAGTGTACGCCATGCCCATTGTGAATGAAGTCGGTTCAGGTGTTGAATTGCACTGCATTCGTGAAGGGGGTAAACTGCGGGTCAAAGTCATATCTGAAGGCTACGATCTAACCAAGAACATCCAGTTTCCCCGTGCCATTCGTGCCGAAGGGGCACGCTATGTTGTTGAAGGGTTGGAACTCTCAAGCGATCGCACTTTCTATCGGGTACGTGGTAAAATTACCCGTTTTGCTCAACCCGGTGAAACAGATATCTTTATTGCCCCTAGACAATCCAATCGAGCTAACACAGGTAAAGCTTCCAAAGGCCCTGCCAGTGCTGCCGATCTGCCCACAACTGACAGTGTAGGGGACAGCATTTTAGTTCAGTGTGTCAAAGATGGCAGCAAGCTACGTGCTAGGGTGGTTTCCGACGGATATGAACCAGATTGGAACATGCGTTTTCCGCGATCGGTGCGCAAGGAAGGAATGCTTTACGTCGTTGATGAAGTTAAAACCGCACCAGATGGCAAATCTTATATTGCCTGTGGTGAAATTAAGCGATTTGTCCAACCTACTTGAATTGAGGAGCAGGGGAGCAGGGGAGAAGTTGCAGTAAGTTGTTTCCCCACTGCTCCTTTGCACCTCTGCCCCTCTGCCTCTTGTCCCCAATCCTTAAAATATGCCAAGTAAATATGCCTTAGCTGACTGAGACTGTCAGGATCAAAGAGTAAAGAGTAAAAGGCAATCTATTTTGACTTTTAACTTTCTCCTTTTGTTCAACTTTCCACAACGGGAGGTTTAATCTTGACTAAATTGAAAGTTGGTATCAACGGCTTCGGTCGAATCGGGCGACTTGTACTTCGCGCTGGCATCGATAATCCCAATATTGAGTTTGTGGGCATTAACGATCTAGTACCACCAGATAATCTCGCTTATCTATTAAAGTACGATTCAACCCACGGTAAATTAAAGCATAAGGTTGAAGCCAAGGAAGACGGCATCCTGATTGACGAACATTTCATTCCTTGTGTGTCGGTGAGGAATCCAGCAGAGTTACCTTGGGGAAAATTAGGTGCAGATTATGTCGTGGAAGCTACCGGACTATTCACTGACTACGAAGGAGCTGCAAACCACCTAAAGGCAGGTGCAAAGCGAGTGGTAATTTCCGCTCCCACCAAAGATCCAGATAGAGTTACTACCCTGTTAATGGGTGTCAATCATCACCTGTTTGACCCTGGTAAGGATATCATTGTCTCCAATGCTAGCTGTACTACAAACTGTCTAGCTCCCATAGCTAAGGTCATTAATGATAACTTTGGGTTGACTGAAGGCTTAATGACCACAGTCCATGCTATGACTGCCACTCAGCCAACTGTAGACGGCCCCAGCAAGAAAGACTGGCGGGGTGGTCGAGGTGCATCCCAAAATATTATTCCCTCCTCCACAGGCGCAGCTAAAGCCGTAGCACTGGTTTTACCAGAATTGAAGGGCAGGTTAACTGGGATGGCATTACGAGTTCCGACTCCCGATGTCTCTGTAGTTGATTTAACTTTCAAAACAGCCAAAGCCACCAGTTATCAGGAAATTCGTGCTGCTATGAAGGAGGCTGCCGCAGGTTCACTAAAGGGTATCTTGGGCTACACTGATGAGGAAGTAGTTTCCACAGATTTTCAAGGCGATACCCATTCCAGTATCTTTGATGCAGGTGCTGGGATTGAGTTGAATTCCAACTTCTTCAAGGTAATTGCTTGGTATGACAACGAGTGGGGCTATTCAAATCGCGTCATTGATCTGATGTTGTCTATGTCACAAAAGGAAAAACTCGCGCCGACAGCGGCTGTGGTTTGATTAGTCATTAGTCATTAGTCATTGGTCATTAGCTTTTGACTGCTGACTCTTGACTAGAGACTTTTGGGATTTGGGTCAAATGGTAAATACTCCGAAAATAAAACGGAATCTAGTATTTTTATTTAGCAAACCAGTGATATGAAGCACGTGTGAATTTGGATGCTTGGTGCGATGTCTACGACGGGCTACGCCTACGCTCAAAGCATCCAAATTTGCAGGTTACTCCTCAACCCCCAATCCCTATGCGTCGAACCAAAATCATTTGTACTGTTGGCCCGGCTACATCTGCACCTGAAAAGCTGCAATCTTTGGTAAAAGCTGGAATGAATGTGGCACGGCTGAATTTTTCCCACGGAGCTTATGAATTCCACGCCCAAACGGCTCACTATCTCAGGCAGATTAGTACTGAGCAGCAAAAGCCGATCGCCATTATGCAAGACTTATGTGGCCCTAAAATTCGCTTGGGAACTTTACCACCGGAAGGCTTAAATTTAGAAGCTGGTACTGAAGTTACCTTTGTTTTGCAAGAAAAGGGTGAGAGTATTGACGAACTACCCCTACCATTGCCGACTTTATTTGCAATGGTGCGACCTGGCGAACCGATTTTAATTAATGATGGCCGTGTCAAATTGATAGTTACCGATCGCGATGCCGATCGCATTCGCGCCCAAGTGAAAAATGGCGGGTTAATTTCTACGCACAAGGGAGTAAACCTGCCCCAAACTCCTTTACCTGTCAGTTCGATCACCGAAAAAGACTTGCTGGATCTGCGTTTTGGGATTCAGTTGGGTGTAGACTGGGTAGCGGTGTCCTTCGTGCGATCGCCACAAGACTTAGAACCCGCCAGACGCATGATTGAAGCCGCTGGTGCTTCGATTCGCTTGATTGCCAAAATCGAAAGAGCAGAGGCAGTAGAAAACTTTGATTCCATTCTGAAAGTTGCCGACGCGATTATGATTGCCCGTGGCGATTTAGGGGTGGAAGTGCCAATTCACGAAGTACCCCTAATTCAAAAAGATATTATTCGCCGTTGCAATCGTGCTGGCAAGCCGGTGATTACAGCCACCCAAATGCTAGAGTCGATGATTAGCGCCCCCGATCCCACCCGCGCCGAAGCAACCGATGTTGCTAACTCGATCTTGGATGGAACAGACGCGGTAATGCTTTCTGGTGAAACAGCTGTCGGACAATATCCTATCGCCGCCGTCGAGATGATGCACAACATCGCCGTGCGGACAGAACAAGCTCTCGATGAAGGTAGCAAACATGCTTGGTGTCATGAAGCAGGCAGTCTCAGCGTTACCGAATCTGTGGCAGAATCCGTCTGTCGCATCGCCTATGAAACAGGCTCACGGGCAATTCTTTGTAATACTTCATCAGGAAATACGGCGAGAATGGTGTCTAAATATCGGCCGACTTCTCCCATTATTGCCCTCACTTCCGACATCACCGCTTATCGCCAGCTAGCACTTTCTTGGGGTGTGGAGGCTTTGCTGATTCCACCAGTCCACAATGCTGAAGAGATGTTTACCAATGTGGTGAACACAGTTGTAGACATGGGTTTAGCGAATAAGGGCGATAAAGTAGTAATTACCTCTGGTGTTCCAATTGGTAAATCGGGCACAACTAGTTTAATCAAAGTGCATTCCATTGGACAGCCAATTTCGGCATAAGGCACTTAGAATAAGGCTGTGGCTCAAGATAGTAAGCAAAATTGGGCAATGATTAAGAAAAATTGCCAGAATCAGAATTGAAGGAAGAGTAAAGAGTGTAAAGAACTGGGGAATAAGTAAATCCTGTAACATTCATCACGGAGTATTTTATGTCTAAGAATTTACTGGAACAATTGCGACAAGTGACTGTTGTAGTCGCAGATACAGGGGATATCCAGGCAATTGAAAAATTCAAGCCCCAAGACGCTACCACCAATCCTTCGCTGATTACTGCTGCGGCACAAATGCCAGAATATCAGGGAATTGTCGATCAAACTTTACTCCAAGCACAGAAAGATGCTGGAGCCGGAGCCTCCCAAGCACAGATAGTTTCTCTAGCTTTTGACCGTTTGGCAGTTGCCTTTGGATTAAAGATTTTGCAAATCATTCCCGGTCGCGTGTCTACGGAAGTGGATGCTCGCTTGTCCTACGATACCGAAGCTACTCTGACTAAGGCACGGGACTTAATTGCTCAGTATAAAGCCGCTGGAGTTGGCCGCGATCGCGTTTTAATTAAAATTGCCAGCACTTGGGAAGGTATTCGCGCTGCGGAAATTCTTGAAAAAGAAGGTATTCACTGTAACCTTACCTTGTTGTTTGGTCTTCACCAAGCGATCGCCTGTGCAGAAGCCGGGATCACCCTAATTTCTCCCTTCGTTGGCCGGATTCTTGACTGGTACAAAAAAGATACCGGACGCGATAGCTACCCAGCAGCCGAAGATCCAGGTGTTTTGTCTGTCACCAAAATCTACAACTACTACAAGAAATTTGGCTACAAAACCGAAGTTATGGGAGCTAGTTTCCGTAACGTTGGTGAAATTACTGAACTTGCAGGTAGTGATTTGTTGACAATTTCGCCATCGCTTTTGGCTGAATTGCAAGCAACCATTGGAGAACTGCCACGCAAACTTGACCCTGCGAAGGCAGCAAGCTTGGAAATCGAAAAGATATCCATTGACAAAGCTAGCTATGACAAGATGCACGCTGCCGATCGTATGGCAACTGACAAACTAGACGAAGGTATTAAAGGTTTCACCAAGGCACTAGAAGACCTTGAGAAACTTTTGGCAGACCGACTCGTTCGCCTGGAAGGAGAGGTAGTGGCAACCCATTAGAGACTTCCAATTAAAAAACATCCAAAGTAGTGTGCGTTACGGCTTAAGCCGTAACGCACTTCAAATATTATGTCTGGGTAATTAATTATGATTGCCATAGTCATTTCATTCCACACGCCAGTCGTTCATCGAGGAAACCCCGACAAGCAACAGCAATGCTTGTCTGCGTAGGCGTAACCCATCGTAGACATCGCACCAAAAATTTACGCTGCGGACATGATATGACTCTTTTAATCTTCGTGGTCATCGAACGGATCGTTCAATTCCTTGCTAGGAGGGCCAAAGGAGGTATAAATAGAAACTCCGGTGATGGCAATCACCACGGCAGCCACAGAAATGCTAAGAACTATTGCGGGTTCCATAATTGAGAGATAGATGATGAGTGCTATTCTTATAGAATATTACAGAAGATTAAAAAAAGCTTTGGCAAGTAATCTTAGGTGAACTATGGCACAAAGGACTAGGTTGGGAGATATCCTGAAACCACTTAACTCTGAGTATGGGAAAGTGGCTCCAGGTTGGGGTACTACCCCTGTTATGGCTGTTTTTATGGCGCTATTTTTGGTTTTTCTGCTGATTATTCTGCAACTTTACAATAAATCACTGTTGGTTCAGGATGTATTTGTCGATTGGCGCAGTTTAGGACGCTAACGCATACACAGCGAGCGAGTTTGGATAACAAGTTAAGTTACACCCGGTTCTTCCGGGTTTTTTTGTGAGTTGCGATTTCCGACTAGACTAACTATATATGTGAGTTTCTGTAGTGGTTTTAGAGTTTACAGGAGACAAAAAATGAATATATTTGGTATCGGTCTGCCAGAAATGGCTGTAATTATGGTAGTAGCGCTGTTAATCTTTGGCCCAAAAAAGCTACCAGAGATCGGTCGAAGTGTGGGCAAAACAATTCGTAGTTTCCAAGAAGCTTCCAAGGAGTTTCAAAACGAGTTTCAAAAAGAAGCAGAACAGTTAGAAGAAGTTGTACAGACTACTGCTGAATTGGAACCTAAACAAATCCACCCTGCTAAATCTGAGCAGGATACCGCTAGTTCTTCCCAACCTAGCTAGTAGTTTGTCAAGTTCGTAGTGAGTTAGCGCGGTCTTGGGGGTTTCCCCCATGAGCGACTAACGAACCCGAAGGGTAAGGGCTTTAGTCCTTATTTTCTAAGCACTAAAGTGCTTGCTACAAACCCTTTATTACTAGCTTAGACATTGTACTAGAAGAGTGCTGCATATCAATTGACTGTAGGCAAAATGACAGAAGCTGTTACGCAACCAGCTTTGGTAATTCCACAACTAATCGTCGGGTTAGGGAATCCAGAAGCTAAGTATGACCAAACACGCCATAATATCGGTTTTGCTGCTTTAGAAACTCTCTCTCGTTCTTGGCGCATTTCCTTAACAGAAAACCGCAAGTTTCAGGGTGAGTATGGCGAGGGTATGGCCCCAGGTGGAGGCAAAATTCGCTTGCTAAAGCCGTTAACTTATATGAATCGCTCAGGACAAGCAATACAAGCGGTGACAAGTTGGTATAAATTATCGCCTGAGTCAGTGTTGGTAATTTATGACGATATGGATTTGCCCTTGGGAAAAACTCGTTTGCGCTTATCTGGTTCGGCTGGGGGACATAACGGTATGAAAAGTGCGATCGCACATCTTAGTAGCCAAAACTTTCCCCGTTTACGCATTGGTATTGGTAAACCCAAAGATGCAGCTAATAACGATGATTCTGGTGCTATCTCTCATGTCCTGGGGCGATTTTCCGCCACCGAAAATCAGCAGATGTCTCTTGTACTTCAGTTCGTAGTTGAGTGTATTGAACTAAGTCTCAAGCAGGGAGTAGAAAAGGCGATGAATGTTTGTAATAGCCGCACCATTAATAATTCTGAGTCTTAGGGCTGGATGAATACTATCCTATCAGCCGATTAAAGAAAGCTAACCGATGTTTAAAGGCGCTTATTTTGGTTGATGGGCAGCGATTATAGCTTGCTCCATCTAACCAAGATAAAGTCTCTAACGCTCTCTACATATAGGAAAAGTAACTCATTTACACCCTAATTAGCGGTGCGGCAGACTTTGCTTAATGTTTGTATGAATAATGGCGCAAGCGCTATTGCCTGTTTTCGGTCATAACCTCAAGCAACGCCGATATCACACCAAATAGGTTTATTTAAAACGTCTTGTGCGTCTAGCTGCCACTGCCTTACGTTTGCGTTTTTCTATTGGTGTTTCAAAGTGCCGATGATATTTTACATCAGCTAATATCCCAGCTTTGGAAACCTGGCGTTTAAACCGACGCAAAGCTGAGTCTATTCCTTCGTTCTCTCCTAGAACCACCTGGGTCATTCTTCCCTTTTCCTCATCATCAATAGTTTCCATTCTAATATTACCCTCAACCTTAGTAAAACTCCTCTGAGCTAAAGTCATGATTAAGAGGCTATTCGTCCGGTTGAGGCGGGTTCTGTGTGCTTCTGCCTCTTGAAATCGGTACTTAACTAAAAGTTAATCTAAGTGCCCTAATGCACTCTCAGAACCAATAGAGAAGATGGAGAAATTATAATAGTAAATTTTTTTGACTATACTCTGAACTGGGGAATAATGTAATCTTAGTTACTAAGATACATGATGAAAACAGATTTTAAAAGTTGATTCTGCCCTCATTTAGTAATTTATATCCAGTTGCTAATGCTGTAAAAGCAATTATGAAATTCCATAAGCTAGTTGGCTTTAAAATAACTCCACCACTTAAGAAAACTAGTACTATGCCAATGCCTAGAAAAATCCATCCCAAGTTACCAGTTTCTCTCTGGAAAAAGACTAATGCTAATATACCTATCATTGTTGCCAAAACGGAAGCTGTAGCAGGTAAGCTCCGATAAAAATATGAATAGTAACCGCTAACAAATATGATGTTTTGACCAAAAAAGTATAATCCTGTGAAAAGTAGAATTAAACCTGTAAGTTTGATTAACAACCTGCCCATGATATTTTGATATTTTTAATGGCCCAAGCCAATTTTTCTCCGATTATAGTGGGGTTTTTAAATCTTGCCAAATTTTTACCTTAATAAAAAATATTTACGTAAATATACTTAAACTAAACTCAAGCTGTCTGAAAATGCCAGTACAAGTAATGTTGATTACATCAAGTAGTCCTTGCCAGCGTTTTATCAAGGTGCTTTAATAGCGATCGCATTCCGCAAAACAGTCTCACTTAGAGAATATGTACAAAACTTGCAGCGACTCGACATCGCTGCCGATGTTGATAAAATTACAGACTCAAAACATTAAACTCAAAGATATGACAAGCTAGTAGCATATCTTTGACACTAAATTCTCCCCAAAGCTGAATAGGAGCATACATGGAGCCAATTATTGCTATAGTTTTAGCCCTTATAGGTTATGCATTAGGTTCTGCAAAACTGATTAATCAAGGAAATGAAGCCTTAGTCGAACGCTTAGGACGGTATCATCGAAAACTTAAGCCGGGGCTGAACTTTATTGTTCCCTTGGTAGATCAAATTGTCATGGAAGATACTACACGAGAGCAGTTTACAGACATCAAACCTCAGAATGTGATCACCCAAGATAATATTTACGTAGAAGTGGATGCTATTGTATACTGGCGTATTCGAGATATTGAGAGAAGCTTTTACGCGATTGAGGATCTGCAAGGGGCATTAACACAGATAACCACAACTACGCTCCGAGAAATCATTGCCCAAAATACTTTAGAGCAGACCAACGTCTCTAGAGCAGAGATGGACTCAGCTATCTTAGATCAGTTGAATCATGTAACAGCAGATTGGGGAGTTGAGATTCTCCGGTTAGATATTCAGAGAATTACTCTACCTGAGAGTGTCCGAAAGTCTAGGGAAGAGGAACAAGCCGCCGTCATCAAAAAACGGGCACTGATTACCGAAGCAGAAGGGGAAAAGGAAGCTGCGATTAAGAAAGCAGAAGGAACTATGGCTTCAGTGCAAATCATTTCTCAAGCTCTGCGTTCTAATCCAGATAGTAGAGACATTCTGCGGTATCTTGTGGCTCAAGATTACGTAGACGCTAGCCAAAAACTTGGTGAGAGCAGTAATGCCAAAATTGTCTTTGTAGACCCAGCTAACTCAAGTGAAATGTTTCAGGAGTTGATAGCCGAGTCAGTGAATCAAGAAGGTAACGGCAAAAAAATCGAAGAACGGTAACACTTAAGAGTTAGGCTGTGTAGCCTGTCTCAATAAGGCATCGGCCACTAATGAAACATCGCGCATTTCTTGAACATCGTGAACTCGGAGGATATCAGCGCCATTAAAAATAGCAGCACAACAAGCTGCTGCCGTTCCCCAAACTCGTGCTTTGGGATCTGGTTGATTTAAAATGCGGCCAATGAAACTTTTACGAGATGCTCCTACCAAGATAGGACAGTTGAGTGGTGCGAGCGATCGCAAGCTGCGAAAAATTTCTAAATTCTGCTCATAGTTTTTAGCAAAACCAATACCAGGATCGATAATAATTTTATCCAGGTCAATGCCCGCAGTAGTTGCTGCCTCAATTTGCCGAGCCAAAAAACTATAAATCTCACCAAGTAAATCTTGATAATCAGTCTGTTGTTGCATTGTTTGTGGTGTCCCCCGGATGTGCATTAAAATCATCGGCACACCTAACTCTGCGACTGTTGGCAACATTTCTGAGTCAAAAGTGCCGCCAGAAATATCATTAATAATATCCGCTCCAGCTTCTACAGATGCCTTGGCGACAGCAACACGGGTTGTATCTACAGAAATCGGGACTGAGATCTCTGGCCTTAGCACCTGTAACACCGATAGTACCCGGTCAAGTTCCTCCACCAGAGTGATTTGCTTTGCCCCTGGTCGAGTTGATTGACCGCCCACATCAATGATGTCAGCACCAGCAGCTACCAGTGCTTGCGCCTGTACTAAAGCGGTAGAGGAAGTGTTAAACTCACCCCCATCACTAAAGCTATCAGGCGTTACATTTAAAATGCCCATCAAATAAGTCCGCTGTCCCCAATTGAAACAGCGTCCTCGAATTATCAAGTTCCTTGGCATAAATCTACATTAAGCATTCCCATGCTCTGCATGGGAACGAGAAAAAAGCACATCACACTGATTTAAAATTCACAATTCGAGCGAAACTCTCAGGTTCTAGACTTGCTCCTCCCACGAGGACGCCATCAATTTCTGGTTGAGCCATAATCTCATCAATATTATTCGGCTTGACTGAACCGCCATATTGAATTGATACATTTGGATTAGTCAACTTGCTACGAATTAAGCCAATTATTCGATTAGCTTCCTCTACTTCACAAGTGTCACCAGTGCCAATCGCCCAAATCGGTTCGTAGGCAATCACCAAATTATCCTGATCGATATCTACCAAGCCTTTGTCGAGTTGGAGAGCAATCAGTGATTCAGCTTCTCCCGCATCTCGTTGTTGTTTGCTTTCGCCAACACAGAGAATTGGAGTCAAACCAAACCTTTGAGCAGTTCGGAGGCGCAGATTAACGGTGGCGTCCGTTTCTCCAAAATATTGCCGTCGTTCGCTATGACCGACAATCACAAAGCGCACACCACTTTCTGCCAGCATTGGGCCAGAAATCTCACCCGTATAGGCTCCATATTCTTCCCAATGGATATTTTGTGCCCCCAGTTGGATGAGGCTGCCGTGCAAGGTCTTGGACAAAACACTTAAATCAGTGAAAGGAGGACACAATATCACTTCTCGCCCTTGGGGGGTTTCCTCTAAGTGGGGCAGAAATCCTTGTAAAAACTCCTGGGTATCTGCCTGGGTTTTGAACATTTTCCAGTTGCCGGCAATAACGATTTTCCGCACAGGTAATTTAGTCAAGATCCTAACGCGTTATATTAGATGCATTTTTCAGTTTATGACTTTTTGTTAGCCATTAGTCATTGGTCATTAGTCATTGGTCATTTGTCATTAAGTCAAGAGTTAGGAATTCTTCTTCTGCTCCCCTGCTCCTCCGGTTACTGAGCGCAGTCGAATATACTCCCCTGCTTCTCCGGTTACTGAGCGCAGTCGAAGTATGCTCCCCTGCTCCTCGGTAACAGAGCGCAGCCTCTCGTAGAGAAGTGCTGCTCCCTCATCTCCACAAACCCCTGTTAAAAATAACTAGGATAAGAGACAGGGCTAATTTAAAAATCCCAAATTTCAAATTTCAAATTGATATGACTTCGACATTGCCCGTGCCTGAACCTCATCAAAGCGATTCCGCTAACACTGACGCAAATTCTCTCAGCTGGGAGGAAGAACTGGATAGTGCTATTTTCAGTTTTGAAGACATTCAGACGGAACTGAACTATAAACAAGCACAAACAGCGTTGCGAAACTTGGTAGCCAATCTTGACCTTACTCCTCAGGAAAAAACCGGATTGGAGGCAGAAATTGCTGATTTGGAAACCATGCTAGGGAAGTTAGACCACATGGTGGTGCAGATTGCGGCTTTTGGCATGGTGGGACGTGGTAAGTCTTCTCTACTCAATGCTTTGGTTGGGCAAACGGTATTTGAAACTGGGCCGCTGCACGGTGTCACGCGTACTGCCCAAACAGTTAATTGGAGTATTAGCGAGGAGATGATTGGGGAAACTGAACGTGCTTTGCGTGTCACTCTCCCTAGTGTAGGTCAATCCCAAGTGGAATTAATTGATACTCCTGGACTAGACGAAGTAGATGGTGCAACCCGTGCCGTGTTAGCTGAACAGATTGCCAAACAAGCAGATTTGATTCTGTTTGTGATATCTGGCGATATGACAAAGCTGGAATACGCCGCCCTTTCTCAGTTGCGGGAAGCAGGTAAACCGATCGTTTTAGTATTTAACAAAGTGGATCAGTATCCAGAAGCAGACCGGATGGCAATTTATCACAAAATCCGGGATGAAAGGGTGCGGGAATTACTCACACCTTTGGAAATTGTTATGGCTGCGGCATCGCCATTGGTGAAGACGGCGATTCGTCGCCCTGATGGTACGAGGGGCATACAGTTGCGTACAGGAAATGCCCAAGTCGAGGAACTGAAGCTGAAAATATTGGAAATTCTGCATCGTGAAGGTAAAGCCTTGGTTGCCCTTAATACCATGCTTTATGCCGATATCGTAAATCAGCAGTTGATAGAACGAAAACTGATGATTCGGGAACAGAATGCCAATCAGTTGATTTGGAAGGCTGTGATGACTAAGGCATTAGCGATCGCACTCAATCCTCTAACTGTGGTAGATATTCTGAGTAGTGTGGTAATTGATATTGCTCTGATTTTGGGTTTATCTAAACTCTATGGCTTCTCTATGACCGAAGCTGGGGCTGTACAGTTGCTACAAAAAATCGCCCTGAGTATGGGCGGTATCGGTGCTAGTGAATTGTTAGCAAATTTAGGCTTGAGTGGATTAAAAACTTTACTTGGAATTTCTGCAACAGCTACGGGTGGTATTGCACTAGGCCCTTATATATCGGTGGCGATTACCCAAGGAGGAGTAGCTGGTGTTTCTTCTTACGGTATTGGACAAGTTACCAAAGTTTATTTAGCCAATGGCGCAACTTGGGGGCCTGATGGGCCGAAAGCAGTGATTAATCGGATTTTGACAAATTTGGATGAGACTTCAATTCTTAACCGGATTAAAGATGAATTACTCCAGAAAGTAAAACTCAAAAAGTGATGTATAAATTACGTTTGGTCAGTCATGTTTATCCTTAGAGCTGATTCGTCAAGAAAAGCTTAAGGTGGCGTTCACTTTATCATCAGAGGAATTAATGAGCCATAAATCATTGCTTTACTTAGCTCTGTGTACAACTCATAATCCTTACTCAAACGCCGAAATCGATTGCGACATCTAATTTGTGAATGTACAGGTACACTACCAACTGCACTATAACTCTTTAAGGGATGTTTTAAAAGGGTCTTTTGCTCTCCTAATTAGCACAGCCAAGCATTTAAGTATATGCCGAAAATCCTAGTTTTCGTTGCACTTACCCTATTCCAGAAAACAAAAATTATAAGCTGTCGCGCGTATAACTTGCACTTTTTATGGTCTGAAACCCTTATTGCAACGAGAACACTTTGGAAAATTAAAGACGCGACAGCTTACTTTCCAATACTTTTAAAACATCCTCTTAAAATCAGCTATATATAATTGCTTAGTTATTATTACTTTGTCAAGCTTTCTAGAAACTAAATTTTAAATATCCCCTCTCGCACTCAGCACTCTCTAGGATACTTGCAACAAATAGGTCATACAATGCCCCATCAAAAAGTAAACTACTAACATGGCAGCAGCAGCAAGAGCAACCAAGGTACCAGCTAACATTAGAGAAAATTCTTTACTCTCGTAGGCTTTTTCCATTAAGTGCAGCGACCACGCCACCAGGGCGACATCAAAAAGTAGAATAGGAAGCAACATATTTTTTAATATTTGTTAATACTTGTAAAATAATATTAACACCCTTTCAGGCAAGTGTGTCTAACCTTAGATGGATGTCATTAAATGAGTAATGGTGGATCAACAGAATGTTCTAACTGGCACGTTGCGATCGCGCAAGTAACTTTTAATTTCTGCTACGCTTAATTGTCCGTAATGTAACAGTGACGCGAGTAATGCGGCTTCAGCCTTGCCTTCAGTTAGGGCAGTGTAGATATGTTCACAATTACCTGCACCACCAGAAGCAATAACTGGAATTTCTACAGCATCGGCAATTGCCCGTGTGATCTCAATGTCATACCCGGCTTGGGTTCCATCAGCATCCATACTTGTGACTAGCAGTTCTCCGGCCCCCCGTTTTTCAACTTCCTGTGCCCACAATAGGGCATCTAAGCCTGTATTTTCTCTGCCACCCCGCACATACACATCCCAACCTGGATTCTCCGGGTTATTTCTGCGTCTGGCATCAATAGCAACAACTATGCACTGATTACCAAAGCGATCGCTTGCCCGATTAATCAAGTCTGGTTCCCGCACTGCCGCAGAATTAATACTAACCTTATCTGCGCCCGCCCGTAACAAAGCTTTAACATTTTCTAAGGATTGAATGCCACCACCTACAGTCAATGGAATAAAGACCTGTTCAGCAGTGCGGTAGACCACATCTAAAATTGTAGCTCGGTCTTCATGAGTAGCTGTAATATCCAGAAATACTAACTCATCAGCACCGGCTTCGTTGTAAACCTTGGCCAGCTCTACCGGATCGCCTGCATCTTGGAGATTAACAAAGTTAACTCCTTTTACAACCCGTCCCGCCTTCACATCTAAGCACGGTAAGATTCTTTTAGATAACATAATAACTTTTGTACTTCTGGGTAATTGGCCGGAATTTAAATTTTAAATTGGTGCGGGTATTCTCAAACGAAAATTTTTACGGGAATTGGGCATTGGGCATTGGTTATTAATATCTTGTACCTCACTCCCCCTGCCTCCCCTGCCTCCCCTGCTCCCCCTGCTTCCCCCTACCTTGCTCCCCACTCCTAGTCCCTTAAAAGTAGATAGCTGAATTATGGCGATAATCTCATCGAAAAAACAGCCTCCAGAACCCAACGGAGAACCAAAGCAACGTCGAGAGTCGGCGAAGGCACCATCCACAGAAAATATTTTGAAGCCTGAAGCTGCTATTGATGAGCAAGAACAGCAAGAAGAAGGTATTCGACCACACCGCTTTGCCGATTACATTGGGCAAAAAGATTTAAAGGATGTGCTAGATATTGCCATTAAAGCAGCTAAATCTCGTGGTGAAGTGCTAGATCACTTGCTGCTGTATGGGCCGCCGGGATTGGGCAAAACTACAATGGCAATGATTTTAGCATCGGAAATGGGGGTAAATTACAAAATTACCAGTGCGCCAGCCTTAGAACGTCCACGGGATATTGTTGGGCTACTAGTGAACCTCAAGCCAGGGGATATCTTATTTGTGGATGAAATTCATCGCCTCTCGCGGATGACGGAGGAAATTCTCTATCCAGCAATGGAAGATTATCGCTTAGATATTACCATTGGCAAGGGTTCCAGCGCTCGGATCAGAAGTTTGCCGCTGTCAAAGTTTACCCTAGTAGGGGCTACAACCCGTGTCGGTGCTTTAACTTCACCACTGCGCGATCGCTTCGGTTTAATTCAAAAACTGCGATTTTACGAAGTTGACGAACTGACCAAAATTGTACTGCGAACCGCTCAATTACTCAAAACCCCTATTACAGAAGATGGAGCCACAGAAATTGCCCGTCGTTCGCGTGGAACGCCGCGGATTGCTAATAGGTTACTGAAACGGGTACGTGATTATGCGGAAGTAAAAGTATCTGGTGAAATTAATGAAAGCATTGCATCTGAGGCATTGCAACTATTCCAAGTAGATCCTTGCGGTTTAGATTGGACAGACCGCCAGATGTTGAGTGTAATAATTGAACAATTTAACGGCGGGCCAGTGGGATTAGAAACAATGGCAGCAGCAACGGGTGAAGATACTCAAACAATTGAAGAGGTGTACGAACCTTACCTGATGCAGATTGGGTATTTAACTCGGACTCATCGCGGAAGAATGGCGACTAAGGCAGCATATAAGCATTTGGGATTCACGCCGCCTAATGAACAGTTGTCATTATTGTAATTATGGGAAATTGGGCATTGGGCATCCCTTCGGCTTCTCCTAACGGAAGACGCTGCGCGAACGCTCAGGGCAAGTGGGCATTGATACTCGTAAATGAGTCTTTGAACTCCATTCCTCTGCTCAATAACAAATGACAAATGACAAATGACAAATTAGGTAAACCTAGATGATTAAGTTGATTAGTATTTTTCTCAGTTTGTTACTTGTGTTTGGCTGGGCTACTCCAGTCATGGCACAATCTCAGCCGACTATTACTCAAGAACAGTTAAAACAAGGTGATGAGTGGGCAAATCAAGCGTTTATAGCGACGAATCAAGGTGACTTTGCGAGGGCTGAAACTTACTGGACAAAGATTATTGAGCAATTTCCGACAAATGCGGGGGCGTGGAGTAACCGGGGAAATTCGCGGGTGAGTCAGAATAAATTACAAGAGGCGCTGGCAGATTATAACAAAGCCATAGAATTAGCGCCGAATGTCACCGATCCATATTTGAATCGGGGGGCGGCATTGGAAGGGATGGGAAAATGGGATGATGCGATCGCAGATTATAATCGTGTTCTAGAACTCGATCCTAACGATGCAATGGCGTATAACAATCGCGGCAATGCCACAGCCGGTTTGGGAAAATGGGATGATGCGATCACAGACTACAAAAAATCTAATGAGATAGCCCCGAATTTTGCCTTCGCCCGTGCTAACTACGCTCTCGCTCTTTATGAAACTGGTCAAAAAGAGCAAGCAATCCGCGAGATGCGAAATATCGCCCGTAAATACTCAAAATTTGCTGATGTGCGTGCCGCCCTCACAGCTGCATATTGGGTAAATGGAGAACAAGGTGAAGCCGAAAGTAACTGGGTATCAGCTTATGGACTTGATAGCCGCTACAAAGATATCGACTGGGTAAAAAATATCCGGCGTTGGCCTCCTAGCCTAGTTACAGCTTTGGATAAGTTCTTGAAAATCCAGTAATTAGCAAGTAAATCAAAAGGGAAGCGGAGCGATCGCTCCTACCTGATTCTGAGACTTTTAGACTGAGTTAGTCTCAAGAACTCGCTGATTTTGCTGGCGCTTTCCAGTTACCACCATTGGTACACCACCGCCTGGTGCTAACAGGATGCTTTTGCGTACTGGTAGTACTGGCTTTGTATCAGCTAGTTTCATTTGCCAATCAGATAGTACAGTTGCCAATACTAGTTTCATCTCAAACAGCGCAAATGCCATGCCAATACAGCGACGATTACCACCACCAAAAGGCAAAAATTCAGATGGAGTAAATTGGCGTTCTAGAAAACGATCTGGCTGAAACTGCTTGGAATTGGGGTATAAATCTTCTCGATGATGGCTCAAATAAATACAAGGAACCAATATAGTACCAGGGTCAAATTTGTAGCCTGCAATTTCTAGAGGTGATTTAACCAATCGATTTACTCCCAACATCGCCACTGGATATAGGCGCATTGTTTCCGAACAAACTGCATTTAAATAAGGTAATCGGAAAATGGCGTTTGGGTCTTTGTTGTCACCCAGGCTATCTAGTTCTTGCACCAGTTTTTCACGGACTTCAGGCTGATGATGAATCCAGTACAGCGCCCATGCCAAAGAACTAGCCGTAGTTTCATGACCTGCAATCAACAAAGTTATCAATTCATCACGTAATTCCAAGTCTGTCATCGGCTCACCTGCTTCATCACGAGCCGCCATCATTAAAGACAGAATATCACTTCGAGACTCATCAGCAAGCGATCGCCTTTCTTGAATTTCAGCATAGATGAGATCGTCCATTTCCTGCCGCAAACGTAGATAACTTCCCCAAGGACTGCGAGGCCCTAAATCCTGCCGTAATAATGGGAACAGGAGGAATATTGCCCGCAAGATTGTTATCAGCTAGTATTCATGCACCCCTAGCTTGATTAAGCTTACAACACAGATTCAGCAGATGAAGTCACCAATTCTTGAATCTGCTTTGGGGTTAATTCTTGCACATTACGCAAAACTAATGCTGCTCCTGCTGCTATTAGTGTCTCACCATAAGCATGACTACGCGCTGCTGTTTCCTGCACATGAGGCGGTAAAACCCCTACTCCAATCCAAGGGCGAGAAGAATCTAAACCCCGCGCTTTCTCGACGGTATACATATCTGCTACCGTATCTCCCACATACACTACAGCTAATTTTTGCTCAATTCCATTATCTAACTTACGAACTGTAGCGAAAAGTCCAGTTGGGTCAGGTTTTCCTGGTGCATCCTCCATCGCAATCAACACCGGAGATTGCAAACCCAGGCGTTTTTCCAATATGTAGTTAGCAGAACCACGAGTAGCACCGCTGAAAAATCCCCAAGCAATCCCCGCTTGGGTAAGTTGTTCTAAATAGCTAGGTTGTAATAATAAAGGTTCATTACAGATATACCCTGTAAAATTATTTGGGTCTGAGCCGCGGTAACGCGATTGAAAAAAAGCAACGATCGCATCATAATCTAGTTGCAGTTGCTCACGAGTCTGTCCTTGGGTTTCAAAATAACGGTAAATTAATTCCTGCGATGCTTCCCAATCGTTATTCCACACGCCTTCAGACTTCAGTTGGTCAATATCTAATGGGGTTGGACGATATGCTTGGGTAGTAAAATACTCTACGGTATCTGCGATCGCTCGGCGATAGGAACCGCTAACATCGCGCACAACGCCATCAATATCGAAAACAACGATCGCTTTTGTAGAAGTGGGTTGAGTCATGGGGTAGGAAGCAAAAGAGTTTTACATCATCATAAAACGTGAGATCATGACTCAGGTAAAAAATCGGGGTCGAGGGCTTGCTCTGGCGTGAAAGGAGATTGTTCGGGGAAGGTAGCAATCGCTAATCCAGTTTCAATTACAGCCAGTCGTCTAGCGGTTTCATAGCTTTCATCGAAAACCAGATCAAAGTGAGGCTTTAAACTCGGACTTTCCTTGAGTGCCTTTTGGACTCGCCTGCGGTGTTCTAAAATTGTGTACTGCCAACTTTTTGAACGCCTTTCAGTTTGAATTTGGTACTTGAGCAGATGCATCAGCAACACTTCCAGATTACTCTCCAGTGCCCGCTTTTCACTCCTGCCCATCGTTTCAATTTCTTCAATCAGGTTGTCTAAGTCTAGTTGGGTGAAATTCTTTTGCTTGAGCAGTTCTGCTGTGGTTTGAATCCACAGGTAAAAGTCTTGCTCATACAAATCTGAACCAGATGTTGTTTGAGATTGAGGCAGTTGGGCAGTCACGTCGCTTCGCTCCGAAGTCAAAAGTCAAAAGTCAAAAGTCAAAATTTCCATAAACAAATTTACTTGCTCTGTATCATGGGTCTATTTTGGTCATAAGCCTCTTTATTTAGCGCCGACTACACCTTATGCTAGCCCAATCTAATTACAGTTTGGTCATTTGATAGGGTATTGCGTTAAAATAAGCGATCGCTATCCTAGTTAAATAATGCCCGGAAATTCCCGGAGGTGTGATTGACCAAGTTTATTTTGAAAATTTTGTGGTTAGACGAGAACGTTGCTCTCGCAGTCGACCAAGTTGTAGGCAAAGGCACCAGTCCCTTGACTAAGTACTTTTTTTGGCCCAGAAATGATGCCTGGGAAGAGTTAAAAAAGGAATTAGAGTCCAAACATTGGATTACCGATCTGGATCGTGTTGAGTTGCTTAACAAAGCAACAGAAGTGATTAACTACTGGCAAGAGGAAGGCAGAAACCGTCCAATGGCAGAAGCTCAGTTGAAATTTCCGGAAGTTGCCTTTACAGGTAGCGCTTGATATTACAAAATTAGCTATTGTCCTGTTCTACAAGCTGCCACAGTTTGATAGTCTTGTCCCGGCTGCCGCTTGCAATTAATTGTGTAACTTTGCTCACAGCAACAGCAGATACTGAGTCTATATGACCAGAGAGAGTAACAATCTCTTCTGCTGTGCTTACCCTCCAAAGTTTAACTGTTTTGTCGCAACTTGCACTTAGGAGTGTTTCGCCATCGGCAGTAAAAGCCACAGCCACCACAGACCAAGAATGGCCTACAAGTGTGCAAATTAGCTGACCAGTGTTTACCTCCCACAACTTAATAGTGTTATCATCACTACCCGTCGCCAAAATTTTCCCATTGGGACTAAAAGCGACTGTCAAAACCGCCCATGCATGACCCGAAAGGGTGCTTAACAAGCTATAGCATGGGCGGTTTTGAAATTCTCTCTGGGAACCTTCTAATACAGGTATCTGCCACAGGCGAATTGTTCTGTCATAACTAGCGCTAGCTAAAAGCTGTCCTTGGGGGCTAAATGCTACTGAATTAACCTGTAATTGGTGTCCAGTTATAGTGTAAATTTCTTTACCAGTATTTATATCCCAGAGTTTGATTGTCTTATCCCAGCTACCACTAGCGAGAATCTGTCCATCTGGACTGAAAGCAACTGATTTTACAGCGTGTGAGTGTCCTAAAAGAGTGCAGATTTCTTTTAATGTATCAAACTGCCACAATTTGATAGTTTTATCATCGCTAGCAGTTGCCAGAAGTTTTCCATCAGGACTGAAGGTAACTGATTTTACAGCTTGGGAATGTCCTGATAAGCTAGCTAGGACTTTTTTGCTATTTAAATCCCACAACTTAATGTTTTTGTCATCACCACTACTGGCTAAAGTGTGACCATCGGGACTGATGGCAAGGGCATTCACCCTACTCAATGTCCCAGAATGCTCAATTAGGGTATGCAAGCATCGCCAAAGAGGATCGCACCTTTGCTGCACTGACGGCACAACTTGGATTTTGGATTGGATACCCATTGCTTGCATAACTGCATCAGCTGATTGAAAGCGACGGTTAACAGCATTTTGCAGCAGCTTGTCGAGAATTTGCGCCAAGCGTAGACTTTTTGAGTCTTGTCGCCAGACATCGCTTACCTTAGTAGTAAGATATTGTTGCCAAACCCAGCAATTATTTGCAATATCAAATAAATCAAAGGGAGAAATCTGGGTAAGTAAGTAAATACAAGTTACACCCAAGCTATATAAATCACTAGCAAAAACGGCTTTTCCCTTTGTCTGCTCTGGTGCAGCGTATTCTGGACTGCCGATACTGGTTTGAGATGTTAGCCGATCGATTTCTGTGAAGATTTTCGCAGTGGAAAAATCGACTATGACGAAATCCGCTTTGTTGGTAATTGGGGATCTACGGATGATATTTTGGGGTTTAATATCGCAGTGAATGATCTTGCGATCGCTAATAAACTGCAAAACTGGCAACACATCTTCTAAAAGTTGCCAAATCTGAGTTTCATTAAAAGCACCTTCTTCTTCAACTACCTGAGCTAAATTAGTGCCTGCAATAAACTCTTGCACTAAATAAAAATGCCCGTTCTGCTGAAAATAAGCCAACAAAGCCGGAATTTGGGGATGCTTTCCTAATTCTTCTAGCTGTTGCGCCTTTTGCTGAAAATTTTTAAATGTTTCGTATTCTTGCGATAATTCTTGAACGACGCAAGGAACTGGAGGAAACTGACCTTCATCTACAGCGAGGAAGGTTTTACAGAATCCCCCTTTACCAATCTGCTTGAGTAAACGATAACGTTCTTGTAAAAACAAAATTTCTCTACCTACAAGGTAGGCAAAATGCCCACAATAAGATATTGCTGTTGGTTTCTTGTAAAGGCATAACCCGGATTTCTCACCACACCTCGAATGCAGGAGTAATGAGTAGTGAGTAAGGAGTAATGAGTAGTGAGTAAGAATGTACAAGTTCTTGCACTGGTATTGCGCCTGTTGCTCTTTTACTTATTACTCATTACCCATTACTTATTACTCATTATCAAACGCTTCATAAGCTTGTGAGAAATGCGGGATAAGAATGTTATGCCCCTACCTCATGTTTCTGATGTTACTTATCTACAGGAAAATTCACAACTATCGGTGGAAGACCGTTTTCTGTGGTCGGTTGTCCATTGTTAACTACTGGTTGTGGATGCAAAGGTGTTGGTGTCAATTCACCCTTACCAGTTTGATTCCATAAAATCATGGATAGTAGCCCATCCACTAAGCCGTTATTGCTGCCGTTACTGCCAACTAAGACATCTGGTATCAAGCGGACATTGCGATCGCCGATAATCTGCATCAGTTGCATTGCTGTATAACCTTGTGGTCCCAAGGCTTCCACACCAGCGCGGTAGGTTTCAGCTTTGGCATTACCTGTAGCCCGAATACCTTCTGCCTCAGCAATTGTCCGGAGTTTTGTCCCCTCAGCTTCACCGTTCGCCTCTTTGATTTGGGCTTGGGCTTTTAGGTCAGCAATATGCACACTCTGCTCCGATTTCACCATTTCTTGCTGGATATTAGCCAGTGCCGTTTCCCGGACAAGCTGCTGCCGTTGGGTTTGCGCCATCTGCTGAACTTCATAAGTCTTGCGTTCTTCTTCAGCAATTTTCCGGTCTGTCTGTGTCTGCATTAACGACGCCGGTGGCTGAATATCACCGATAAGGGTGTCGATCGCTTGCACGTCATAAGCCCGTAATGCTGTTTTAATATACTCAGCAGCCTCAGCTTGCCGCTCACTCCGAGCAGTGAGAAAGTCTAGTACAGTATAGTCTTGGGCTGAGTTGCGGAAATAATTACCGATAGTTGGTTCTAATACATGGTCTACTAGATTTTGCATTGCACCGACGCGAGAAATTACCTTCGGAGCATCTAAAGCACCCACATGGATAATTTGTGCTACTTCCAAATCAAAGGCAAACCCATCACGCGATCGCACTGTTAAGGAAGCCAGTTGAGCATCATAGCTGTGACGTTCGGTGCGATCTGACCAATTTAAAACAATGTTGGTCGTTGGCACCAGTTCCATCTTCATGATCCGGGAATTAATCGGGTGCTTGCCAGGATACAGCGGTTCGACCCACACGCCTTTATGTCCAGGATTCACCAAATTACCGTGGGTGAAAGCTGCACCGCTAACATCTTGATGTGCCTTACCCACGAAAGAAATCACCACACCCACATACCCAATGGGAATTTCCGTCATCGGCACTTGCTCAACCTGGACAAACCAAGGATTCAAGTTCCAAGAACCAGAGAGCAATATCTGTTCTTGTAAACCTCGCCGCCCACCGCCATTAATAAATTTCTGACCATTTTGGAAGTTGTCATGTCCGTCGATTATCGGGCCTGCAAGTTCACCTGCGGAAATTGGTACACCATCTAAAGTAGTGACAATGCCAACTTTGTCAGATGCCAGACTATATACTCGCAACTGTTCTGGATTCATGCCATGAGCGCTGGCATTTGATGCCATGATGACTTTAAATAGGGCAGTGTTGATCCGGTATGTACCAGCCGTAAGAAAACCCATTTGCCGCCCTTTTTCGCCACCTTCGATGAGGAATTTTCGAGCATCTTGGAAGTTGTCACAACCCACGATTTTACCTAAAATTCGCTCTGGTGGGTTGGGTTGACCATCTGCTGCCACAATCAAAGCAATTTCCCCTTGGGGAACGACAATTACGGATTCTTTCTTTACAGAATACTGCCAAGGCCAATAGCCCCAGTGCCAACCAGGAGCTAAAGTATCTGCCTGCAAGCCAGCTTCGCCGTTGAGGGCAATCAAACTGCCGGCAGGGAGTCCACGCCCGGAAAGGGTAAATTTTCTCACTACAATACCAACTTCCCGTTCGCCAATAACTACTAGTCCCCCAAAGAATAGGGGGACGAATATGACTAAACCGCCAACAAGTAGAATGGGAACCACTACAACAGGATTAATTCCAGCAGCTTGATATTGAGTCCTGCTAGTTTGTAACTGAGCAATATTTGGTGTGGTCTGATTTAGCTGGATCGCTGAAGTAATTTCTTTTGTAGTAGTTGTTTTGAAAGAAGTAGCATTAGCAGAGCGAATACTACCAGCGATCGCTAACGTTGCTACGATAGATGCTGCAAAACGAGCTACCTTATTTTGTTTACGAGTACCAAGCAAAGATGAAAGGCTTTTCATAATCTGTGCCCATCTGGGCAACTAATTAGCTAATTTAACACTTCACCAAAGCTTGCCTCGATTTCTTAAACTTGGCGTAATTTTTTTTAAATAAATAAATAAGGAGCCAGGATTCACAATACTCCATCTTTTTACGGGCAGAATTTTAGCACCCGTATAAAATTGATACTGACTCTTGACTCCTAAGTTCTTCTTCATAAATAATTTGTAGGTTGGAAATTGCCCAACCTACAAAGTGGAAATATAAAGTTAAATTAGACTGAACCGCCAGCAGCTTGAAACCGAGCGCGGGCACGTTTGAAGGCTTGGGTTGCCTGAATTTGGGCTTGGCGATCGTCTGCGGAAACTTGACTTAGACGTGCTTCTGCTTGGTTGTAAGCAGTACGAGCTTCATCAAGGTTAATTTTGTCGCCACGTTCAGCGCCGTTAACCAGAATTGTCACTTCATTTTCTTCGACTTCGGCAAAGCCACCCAAAAGAGCGATCGCTTCCCAATTCTGATTTTTAGCGCCACGAACTCGCATGACACCAGTATCTAAAGCAGTCAAAAGTGGTGCGTGTCCAGTTAAGATACCTAGTTGACCAGTAGTGCTAGGCAAAACAACTTCTTCAGCTGGAGCATCCCAGACTGTTTTATCTGGGGAAATTACACGAACGGTTAATGTCATTTGTCTTTTGTCTTTTGTCCTTTGTCCTTCGTCCTTTGTCCTTTGTCCTTTGTCATTTGTAATTGCCATTAGTCATTAGCAGTTGAACTAATGACTAATGACTAATGACTAATGACTAATGACCAATGACTAATGACTAACCTTTGATTTTTTCAGCTTTGGCGATCGCTTCGTTAATATCGCCAACCAAGTAGAAAGCCTGTTCTGGTAAAGCATCTAACTCACCAGACAGAATCTTTTGGAACCCTTTGATGGTATCTTCCAACTTCACGTACTTACCAGGAGAACCGGTGAATACTTCTGCCACAAAGAACGGCTGAGACAAGAAACGCTCAACTTTCCGGGCCCGCGCGACAATGAGACGGTCTTCTTCAGACAACTCATCTAGACCGAGAATGGCGATAATGTCTTGGAGTTCTTTATAACGTTGCAGAGTTGATTGCACCGCCCGCGCCGTATTGTAGTGTTCGTCACCGACAATATTGGGCTGAAGCATGGTGGAAGTTGAACCAAGGGGGTCAACTGCGGGATAAATTCCCTTAGCTGCCAAACCACGAGATAGTACTGTTGTACCGTCCAAGTGGGCGAAGGTGGTAGCAGGTGCGGGGTCGGTGAGGTCATCCGCTGGTACGTACACTGCTTGAATGGAGGTAATTGAACCCTCGGTAGTCGAGGTAATCCGCTCTTGCAGTTCACCTACGTCGGTTCCCAATGTGGGCTGATATCCCACCGCTGAAGGCATCCGACCGAGTAACGCTGATACTTCCGAACCTGCTTGTACAAACCGGAAGATGTTGTCAATAAACAACAGCACATCCTGCTTGTTCACATCGCGGAAGTATTCTGCTACTGTCAATCCTGAAAGACCAACCCGCATTCTAGCTCCGGGTGGCTCGTTCATTTGACCGTAAACTAGAGCAATTTTTGATTCGTTGAGGTTGTCTTTGTTGATAACCCCAGATTCAATCATTTCATTGTAGAGGTCATTGCCTTCACGGGTGCGTTCACCCACGCCAGCAAAAACGGATACTCCACCATGCTGAGTAGCGATGTTGTTGATCAACTCCATCATGATCACGGTCTTACCAACACCAGCACCGCCGAACAGACCAATCTTACCGCCGCGTCGATAGGGAGTCAGAAGGTCAACAACTTTAATCCCAGTCTCAAACACGGAAGGCTTTGTTTCCAGGTCAGTGAATTTGGGAGCAGAGCGGTGGATGGGTAAACTTGCCTCAGCATTTACAGGGCCCCTGTTATCCACAGGTTCGCCAAGGACGTTGAAAATTCGACCCAAAGTGGCTTTACCAACTGGTACGTTGATGGGAGCGCCTGTATCGGACACCTCAAAACCGCGCACTAAGCCTTCGGTGGAACTCATCGCAACAGTCCGCACCTGGTTGTCGCCCAGCAGTTGCTGTACTTCAACGGTGATGTTGATTTCCTGTCCAGCTTCGTTGGTGCCAACGATTTTCAAGGCGTTGTAGATTTGTGGCAATTTCCCGCCGGGAAATTTAACGTCTACAACTGGGCCAATGATTTGGGTAATGTAACCAATGTTTGTTTTTTCTGCGGTTGTTACCATGCTGCGCCTAATGAGTGAAGCTAGATTTCAGATAAGGTCGGAGAAGACATAAGAATAAGAAATGTCACCTTTCACTCTAGCATCGGACGGGGACATAACTCTCTTAGTAATTCCTTAAAAAGGAGTTCGGTGGTTGGGGTTGTAGTCCTCATCCTGACCAGATTGACAGAATACGCTCAAGTTTATCTTAATTTCATTTTTCCGATGCGATCGCCCTAGCCTGACCCATTGTAGCAAAAAATACTAATATTTTAAATTACTTAAATATTTACACTTGCAGGGAAAAAGCTAGATATCAATATTTAGCTTTTGCCTTGAAATAATGCATATTTGTATTACATCATGTATTTTGTGTGGTTATAGTTCATCAAAGACATCACCAACGCAGCATTTACTAAAAGTCAGTTAGTAATAGATATATAAAGCTATCCATAAACTACATTTCCAAAACTTCTGAATATCCATAAGATGAAGATAGATACAAAAACAGCTTTTAGCCAAGCCGCGATGCCTGAGTTAGGCGTACCTGCGGCTTCATCCTCACACTTTCACCGAGCAACAGCTTATGAATTTATCGTCAGCACGACAATATTTTTACCAGGAGATTCAGCAGTCTGACGAGCAAATTGACCTAGCAAAGGCAGCTTTGTACATTGCACAAGAAGAATATCCCAAGCTAGACCCAGAGGAATATTTCAACGCCCTTGAGACTATGGCATGGGAGCTTCAAGAACGCCTGCCTGATTCACGTTATCCTTTGCGAATAGTTCAAACTATTAATCAGTATCTATACGAGGATTTAAAATTTTCTGGTAATAAAATTAACTATTACGATCCACGCAACAGCTTTTTCAATGATGTAATCGATCGCCGATTGGGGATTCCGATTACCTTAGCGCTGGTTTACCTGGAAGTTGCTCGACGTATTGATTTTCCGATGGTCGGTATAGGTATGCCAGGACATTTCCTGATCCGCCCAGATATTCCCGATATAGAGATTTTTGTGGATGCTTTCAATGGCGGTGAAATAATATTTACCCAAGATTGCGAAGAACGCCTATCTCAACTTTATCGGCAACCTGTGACGCTACAACCAGAATTTTTGGCTGTAGTTAGTAATCGGCAATTTTTGGCCCGGATGTTGACAAATTTAAAATTTATTTACCTCAAACAGCAAGAGTTAGAAAAAACGCTGGCAGCAGTTGAACGAATTTTGTTGCTGTTTCCTGGTTTAACTTTAGAATTGCGCGATCGCGGTTTGATCTACTATCAACTCGGTTACTATCCCCAAGCCGTAGACGACTTACAAAATTATTTAGCAAAAGTTCCCAATGCCGAGGATGCATCTGTGATTCGGCGGCTACTTACCGAATTGGGTAAAGAGAAGTAGGGGAAGAGGCAGGGGAGCAGGGGAGTAGGGGAAGAGGCAGGGGAGCAGGGGAGCAGGGGAGTAGAGGAAAAGTTGCAGTAAGTTTTTCCCCTCTGCCTCTCTGCCTCTTCTGCCCAATTACGAATTACGAATTACGAATTACGAATTATTTTCTTCTTCTGCAACTCGTTTGAGGCGACGTAGCTGGGCTTGCATATCTTCTTTCGTCCACGACGCAGCAAAAGTGTTGAAGCCCCAGCTGACTAGGGGGTTAGGGATATCGTACTCAAAGCGATTGAGTAAAAGCGTTCCCTTTTCTGTGGGTTGACATTCCCAGCGATCGCGCCCTTGAAAAAATCCCTGAAATTCCCAAACTACCAAACCCGGTTGTCGTTCTACAACTACGCTATTCAAGGTGGGTTTTATGAGAGGAATTTGAATAATAAAACGACTTTTACTGCCGACATCAGTACTCCAAGCTTCGCCCACAGGTTCGCAACGGAGAACGGGGTTGAGCCAACGGTGCATGAGAGCTAAATCGCTAATACAGCGCTCCACCACTGTAGCTGTAGCATTAATTTGAATCGATTGTTCCAAAACTTGGGACATTCCACATTTTTAGTGCTGTTGCTGCAATTAGAGTAACGCAAAATTCAGCGGAGTGAGAGCAAGGGAGCAGGGGAGCAGGGGAGCAGAGGAGAAGTTGCAGTGAGTCTTTTCCCCTCTGCCCCTCTGCCCCTTTGCCCCTCTGCACCTCTGCCTCTTATGCCCAATGCCCGTATATTAAATCAAATATGAGTAAATATGTATGTTTTTACTGGTAAATTGATAGGCAAAACACTGACTCAGTGTTTGCGGCGAATACTTAAGCATAATTCCCGAAAACCATGAACACGACTTGGCAAGAAATAACCCAGGTGATGTCTACGACGGGCTACGCCTACGGAGTTGGTTTATCCACGAGGGTGCAGCAATTTTTGGCACAATCATCGCCCAGCCTGCAACCAATACAACCAGCAGTGAATCAAGGAATCGCTGATGTGCAAGGTATTGTTCAACAGTTGATTCTGTTTACGCCTCGTCTTTTAGGGGCAGTGGCAATTTTGTGTGTAGGTTTGCTAATTGCCTTCGGTGTAGCGGCACTGACGCGAGGAATCCTCAAGCGCACAAACATAGATAACCGCATTGCCGCAGGGGTAACGGGTCGTCAAGATGTTCCCCAAGTGGAGAAATTTATCTCCAGCTTAGTCTTTTGGAGCATTATTCTGTTGACGGCAGTAGCTGTTTTACAGACATTAGATTTGGAGGTAGCCTCTCGACCCCTGAATAGTTTTCTCAATCAACTTATTGGCTTTTTGCCAAAGGTAGTTGGTGCGGGAATCCTTTTGGGAGCAGCCTGGTTTTTGGCGACCATTGTAAAGATTATCACTGTGCGCTCATTACAGGCATTTAACCTGGATGAGCGTTTGAATCCAGAACCAGAAGACAGAGCGCCCAGCCTGAATCAGCTGTCTCTTAGCGATACGATCGGCAATGCTCTGTATTGGTTTATATTTTTACTGTTTCTTGCCCCAGTTTTAGATACTCTCGAACTCAGGCAGGCTCTACAACCAGTACAAGCTTTAATTACAGAAGTTCTGCTAATTCTGCCGAACATTTTAGCGGCGATCTTGATTGCTGTAGTTGGCTGGTTCATCGCTAATGTAGTACGGCGGATTGTGACTAACTTGCTGGCGACAACTGGTCTTGACCATTTAGGTAGTCGGTTGGGATTATCTACAAGTGCGGGGGTACAACCTCTATCGAGTATTATCGGCACAATTGTCTATGTTTTGATTCTGATTCCTGTGGCGATCGCAGCGCTTAATGCCTTGCGAATTGATGCGATATCAATACCTGCGATCGCCATGCTGCAACAGGTTCTTAACGCCCTACCTGCCATCTTTACAGCCGCAGCAATTTTGATTGTTGCCTATTTCGTCGGGCGGTTTATCGCGGAATTGGTTACAAGTATCCTCACCAATTTAGGGTTTAATAACATTTTCACTATTTTGGGTCTGACAACACCCAGCAGACGAATCGTCATTTCCACAGAACCAACAACCCCACCGATTCCAACCCGCACTCCATCGGAAATTGTCGGCATTGTTGCCCTAGTGGGTATCATGCTGTTTGCCACAGTGGCAGCGGTGAATATCTTGAATATTCCAGCCCTGACAGCATTAGTGTCTGGGATTGTGATTATATTCGGGCGGATTTTGGCCGGATTGGTGATCTTTGCTATTGGCTTATTCCTGGCAAATCTGGCTTTTAACATCATTACCAGTTCCGGCGATCGCCAAGCCCAGATTTTGGGACAAGTGGCGCGGATTGCAATTATTGCCTTAGTTTCTGCAATGGCACTGCAACAGATTGGAGTTGCCAGTGATATTGTGAATTTAGCCTTTGGACTTTTACTAGGTGCGATCGCAGTTGCAATTGCCCTAGCTTTTGGTCTTGGAGGGCGCGATATTGCCCGCGAGCAAGTTCAAGAATGGCTAAACTCTTTCAAAGGTAGAAACTAAAAATTTCTGTAAATCTAGAAAAGTGCAGCCGTAAGCATCAATAGTGCAAAAAATCTATCGGCAATTTTGCTTAAGAGGTTAAAAACTCGGAGTTTGAGTAGAGAACTCGTAATGTCAAGTTCTGAAGCTCAAATTCCGAGTTTGGAAGCTCAATTTAATCGTATTTTCCGAGTCACCTTTTTTAGCTGCGTAACTGAGAAATCCTTTAGTCTTAAGGAAAGCTGGGATAAAGCAAGGACGCGATCGCAGGAACAATAGATTCTCCCAAATTACCAAAAGCTGTGCTGATGTGGGTTATTGAAGTGATGAGTGCCATATTGGTGGAAAATCTTGGTTCAAGATTTGATTTAACAGCTTTTGTGTTAGAAAAATCACTATTATGGGAAAACTTAAAATAAGACTCTGTGTTGAAGACATTGGTTGTAATTCGTTAGCCAAATAATTACACAACAGGAGTGGCAACCTGTGCATGAGTTGAAAAAATAGTTTTATGTTCTAAAAAAATTATTATAAAATTAACATTTATGGATTTACTTATCAAAAGTATTAAACGTTTTTGGATAATTAATTGTTTCGGGATATTTGTTTTATCGGCTTGTACACCTGCATCATCCCAAGAAAAAGTTTTAACATCCAAAGAAGGAAATTTTAGTATTGTAATGCCAGGGACTATTCTAGAAGAAAATAGTACTCCAATAAAAGGTATTAATAGCCGAAATTGGACAACTCTTAAGAATCAATCTATATATTCAGTGACCCATTCAACTTTTTCCAAACCAATAGCCTCGCAGAGAATCCCAAAAGTTTTACAAATTCTAGTTAAAACTGCTAATGAAACAAGTTTTATTCAGGGTAAACAAGTATCTCAGTCTTCCATTAATCAAAGTGGATATAACTGTCAAGACTTTACTTTAATGGGCAAACCCGGTACTTCCTTGCAAGAAGTAATTAAGAAAAAAGGATTAAATATCCAGAATAAAATATTATATCAGAGAAGTCTGCTTTGTATGAATAATAATTCTGCTGTTGAGGCTGTAATAATAACCCCATCATCTGAAGATCTAAAAACGAATGGGGCCTCTTTTATTAAATCGCTAAACCTCAAACCATGAAACTGTTTTTTAGTACTTGGTATGACCATTACTGTTAGTATATTTGCAACCTTATGGCTTGGAACACATAGACTTTGCCAAGGGAATATATTTATTGCTGCGATCGCTTACGTTGGTTCTGCAATGGCGTAAGACTACCTGATACCAACGTCTGCTGTCCAATGTAACAACTGATTTAGCAGGATAGTAAAGTTTTTGAAAGTAACATACACAAACAATATAAAGTGATTACTATCTCTTTAAAAATTTTGGAAGTAAATTCGTCATGAATGCTGAGGTGCTTCTTAGTTTGAGAAAGAGAAACTGGAGCAAACACTCCACGGCATAAAACATGGATTTTATCAACGAAGCACAAAAGTTGGCAGATACAGTTAGAGATAAAGCTCAAGAAGCAGCCAACAATGTAGTAAACGAGATGAATGAGGTAGTTGATGGAATCAAGAACGCTACTAGCGAGGTGACTACTTCAAGTGTCCATGCAGTTAATGATTTACAAAGTTTATCAACCATCGCAGCACAGTCAGGTTTTCAAACTGTTCAAAATGTTAGTCAAACATTTCAACAAACTGCTGTTGGAGTTGCTGCATCTAGCATGGTTATGGCTGATGCTTTGCAAAATTTACCAAAGACAGCTGCCGAATTAGCCCAAGAGATGCCCAAGATTGCAAATAGGCTGAAATATCGTGCTGGCGTTCGGGTGGGAGACTTACCTCGCTCTGATGCAGATGTCATGAAGCTTTTTGAGAAAATTCCTGGCACGTCAAAGCTTGGAGGTAAAGAATATACAATTCGTCAATTTCTTAGAGATAAGCATGGTAGCCACATCAATCCACGTTCGCAAGGTGGATCGAATGCTGCTGATAATATCCTTTGGGAAGTAGGTGTTGATAATCTTCGCCGAGGTGCCAAAGTTATGACCGTTGGCGAACAGTTTTATATTCGGGTTTATAATGCAGTAGATTCTATTGTCAGCAATTCTGGGGCGATCGCGAAACTTGGGATTACTGCAACGGGAACAGCTATTCTCACTCAGGTTATAGTCACGGCAATTTCCTACTCTTTGGATCTTTATCGGGGTGACATTACTGTTGAAGAGTATAAAAATCTAATTTTTGAAGCAGCAAAGGCAGCAGGTATTGCGACACCAATTGTTTTTTTGGTCTTGGTAGCTGTGTTAGCTTTATTTCCAGAATTTACAGTTATTTTGTCAGCACCAGTCGTTGTTGCAGGCTTCAATGCTTTATTTGGTATTAGTATTGCTACACCCATCATTCAATCGCTAGTTCGTCATGTCGAAGCTGGAGGTTTTGGCATAGAAACTGCTGATGCTTACAAAACTGCGTTTGATGGTTCTGCGCCCTGAAATAAGTTATTCCAAATTGAAATTGCATAATTAGGGTGGGTATCTCACCCGCCCGTATCCAAATCCCGGATTTCTCACGCATAGTGTAGGCTTCAGGGGAAGAGGAGTGTGGGGAGTGTGGGGGGTAAGACTTCTTCCTCATCCTCCCACACCTCCCACACCTCCCACACCTCCCACACCTCCCACACCTCCCACACCTCCCACACCTCCCACGATTATTTGGTAATACGGATCAGTTAAGGGCTACTGGCAAAAATTTTGGGTTTTTTAGACGCGATAAATCGCCGTCTCTACAAGTGTTTTGGGCTTATATGGACTGTATTGGGTTATGTTGAGTTGCGGAATTTCTGATAAAAATCATGTATATTCAGTTACATTGGCAAAGTAATAATAAATTTTGTCCCCTCACCAGGTGTTGACAAGCAGTTAACTTGTCCGTTGTGTTTGTCAACAATAATTTGGTAGCTAATCGCTAATCCCAGCCCGGTTCCCTTACCCACAGCCTTGGTTGTGAAAGATTGATCAAAAATTCGAGATTGCACCTCAGTAAGCATACCGGGGCCGTTATCTTGGATACAAATTGTGACGGTTTTTTGTTTGGTATCAACCGATGTGGTAATAGTGATGATGTTCGGGTAAGCAGCAATATCTCGATCGCAATTGTTTTGATGGAGTTCATCAAATGCATCAATGGCATTGGCAATGATATTCATGAACACTTGGTTCAGTTGTCCGGGATAGCAACTGATTGGAGGTAACTCACCGTATTGTGTGACAACCTGGATTTTAGTGCGATCGCCATTACCTTTGAGTCGATGTTTCAACAGCATTAAGGTGCTATCAATTCCTTCGTGAATCTGAAACTCCACCTGAGATGAAATATCTGTGCGAGTAAAAGTTCTCAAAGAGAGACTGATATCTTTCAAACGGGTAATTCCTTGGTGCATTGATGCCATTAGTTTTGGCAAATCCTCCGTCAGATACTCCAAGTCAATTTCTTCAACAAGCTCTTGAATTTCCGAGTCTGACTGCGTTAGCTTCTGCTGTTGCAGGCTCACCAGGCGAAGTAGATTATTTACATGTTCCTCAATATAAGATAAATTTCCGCCAACAAAACCAACCGGATTATTAATCTCATGACCAATACCTGCAACCAACTGCCCTAATGTGGACATTTTCTCACTCTGAATCATTTGTAGTTGGGTTTGCTGTAACTGCTGTAGAGATTGAGTTAATTCTGCGGTGCGTTCTTGCACGCGTTCTTCTAGTGTGCGAGTGAGACGGGAAATTTTGAGGTGTAACTTTAAACGGGCAATGACTTCTTCGTGTTGGAAGGGTTTGGTAATGTAGTCAACTGCACCTATTTCCAGTCCGGCCACCTTGTCTGTAGAATCGGATAGGGCAGTCATGAAAATTACTGGAATATTGTGAGTGATGGGATTTGTTTTCAGTCTGCGACAAGTTTCAAATCCATCAATACCTGCCATCATTACATCCAAAAGAATCAGATCGGGATGGGCATATTCTGTTTGTTCGATCGCTGACTCTCCATCTGTTGCCATGAGAGCTTTCCAGCCACACTTCTGAATCGCTTCAGATAGCACCTTGAGATTATTTGGATTGTCATCCACTAATAGAATATGTATGGGTTTCGAGATCGGAACAGCGATCATGGATGTAACTCCGTTGTGACAAATGATTTGAGTAACTTACGGATTTTTCCGGTTTGGAAATTAGCAGTGAGTTTGCTTAACTCTGCTGCGAAGGGAGCTAGTTGACTGTTTTCCTCAATTAGTTCTCTTAACATTCCCTCAATCGCCGAGATATCTCCCATCATTGCCAGATGATAGAGTTGTTGCAAAACATCTTGGGATGGTAGAACCCATTCACTACTAGTAATCTGCTCACCTTTGGGAGGCGAAGATTCGGCATACATCCATTCCACTCCCAACAGCGATCGCAGTCTATTGAGTAGTTCGTCAATTTGGAGCGGTTTGGGTAGGAATGCTGTTGCCCCTGCCTCTAAACTCCGCTGGCGATTTGACTCAAAAACGCTGGCACTAGAGACGATAATCGGAATAGAACAGGTTTGTGGATTCGCTTGCAGGTGAACCATTAGCTCAAAACCATCCATATTGGGCATGGCTAAATCGAGTAGAATCACATCTGGATTGTGTTCAATTGCTACTTGCAGCCCACGTTTGCCATCGATTGCTTCCAAGGTTCGACAGCCAATTTCTTGCAGCAGACTGGTTAACATAGAACAGTGGTTGCGATCGTCATCGACAATCAGAATCTGAGGCGCACTACCCTGAATTCCGGTAATTTTCTGGGGAGTTGGGGTGTAATCCGTCGTAGACATCTCTTTGCCACGCCAGTCATGATCGAATGGTACTGATACTGTCAAATCCAGCCAAAACAGACTTCCTTCACCCAAGTGGCTTTGCACCTGAATTTGGCTCCCCATCAATGCCGCAATTCTTTGGCTAATCGCCAATCCCAAGCCAGTACCTTCAGATCGTTGCCTAGCTTCACCCACTTGCTCAAAGGGCAAAAAGATTTTCTCCAGTTGGTCTGGTGACATCCCAATACCCGTATCTTCAATCTGAAAACGAATTTTTTGATGTGTCATTTGTCCATTGTCATTGGTCCTTTGTTTAGACTCTTGACTAATGACTTCCACTTTGAACGTTACACTACCGTTGTCTGTAAATTTGATCGCGTTGCCCAGTAAGTTAATTAACACTTGCCGCACCCGTTTTTCATCAGCTTCAACGGCAAGTGGTAGGCGATCGCTAATTAAGATATTAAATCTAATCCCTTTCTGTTCAGCCCGGATACCACAAATCTCAGTCACACCATGTAAGAAACTGGGCAGATGCACACTAGTGACAACCAAATCCAATTTCCTTGCTTCTATCTTCGAGAGATCGAGAATGTCATTGATCAGCATCAAAAGATGCGAACCGCATTGGTAGATAATGCTGACTCCTTCTAGGTTTTTAGCTGTCATATTTGGCGATCCTTCTAGTACCTGGGCAAAACCAAGGATGCCATTGAGAGGTGTACGTAGTTCGTGGCTCATGTTGGCGAGAAACTCACTCTTGGCTTGATTGGCAGCATCGGCAGCTTGCTTTGCCTCCACTAATTCATGAGTTCGTTCTTCGACTTTTGTCTCTAGGGTTTTGGAATAATCCAATAGTTGACTGTTGGCAATTTCCAGTTGGCGATTTGTTTCTTCTAACTTCCGCTGTTTATAGGCATTAGTTGTTGCAATCACACTACCGAGAAACGCAGCTAAAGTGGGTGTTACCGGAATTAAAACACCATACAAAAACATCCCATAGCCACCCCATATACAGGCTCCACTGATGCCTACAGTTGCCCAAAGAATTTTGCCGCCGGGAATCCGCAGCTTGCAACTAGATAACAACCAACTGCCTGTAGAACCAATGACAGACGACAAAACAATCCAAACGGATAAATAAATGCCAGAAACACCGTGCAGACTGGCATTTCCTGTTTTTGCTCCTCGTACTAGTTGATGAGCAATATTGGCATGAACAACCACACCTGGAGTCGGTTTTTGAGCAGAGATCCAGGAAGAGAAGGGTGTACTGAAGAAATCATTGGTACTGGAGGCAATTGACCCAATAAATACCATGCGATCGCGCATCAAATTTGCCGGAATTTTCCCTGCTAACACATCGCGCATCGCAACTGTCCGAAATGCGGCTTCTGAACCATGCCAATTGAGCAGAATTTGATAGCCTCCTAAATCGGCATCGGTATAACCTGCTTCTTGATTTTGCAGTGGTAAGTAAATTTCCTTACCCAACTGAAACTTTTGCTGTCGGGGGTCAATGCTTTCTAAACTAATTTTTTCAGCTTCGAGGTACTTTAGGGCTACAAGGGTTGCTAATCCGGCTTTAATGGTGTTTTTCTCTTTGGCATCTTCAGCTGTCAAGAGGGCGCGACGTACAAAGCGATCGCCATCTAACACTAAATCTGCTAATCCTACCCGATCCTGTTTTTTCAATTCCGGCGGGGGATTGACGCGTTCGCCAGTAATTTTCTCAACTCCAATTAAATTGGGAGTGTTGCGAAAGACTTGAACGAGTTGCTCGTGTCCGCTTCCTTCCGGTAAATCTCGATAGAGATCCAAGCCAATCGCTCTAGGCTGCTGCGCCCGGATTTTTTCTAGTAATCGTGCCAGCGCCCAGTCTGGAACTGGCCATTTACGCACCGACTGGATATCGCGCTCATCGATTGTAACAATCACAATCTCATCTGCGTAGGCGTAGCCCGCCATAGGCATCGCCTGTGAAGATCGCTGACGAACCCATTCGTCGCGAATTTTCCATTCCGGTAAATTGAAAAGTCCCAACGATTGCCCAACTATAACTGTCAAGGCAACGCTGGGAGTAATAATCAAAACGCTGCGAGTACGTTGGATAAAAGCCTGGAATCTGCGCCACATATTTGTGTCATACAATGGGGATTGGGGAAGGTAGGGTTCCCTCTGGGGATAAGAGGTAATGAGGAGTAAGAAGAGGGGAACAAAGGGAATAAGGGGGAATTATTGAACAAGTTTCTTCTTTGTCTACCTTGTCTCTTCCCATACCTAATGCCCAAATTGGGATTAGTTAGTAGATGCTAATAAGTTCGCTGTTACAATCTCCTTCAAACTAACTGAGGATAGAAGTTCTTCCCATTGTTTGCGGAGAGTCGCATTGTTAGGTTGAGTGGTGTATACCGATGCAAGTGTCGCTACACAGTCATACCAAACACCGTTTTTACCCAAAATAGTAGCCCGCTTCAAAGCATCTTCCTCTTGGATTGCTGTTGCCAACTCCGCGCTGGGCTGGATACGCTGAATCCAACCATCGACGTAAGGCGTACTCGGGCTGAGTTGACCATCTACTTTCAGCGCTAGGAACCATTGATAGTTTTTACCAACGGCTAAAGCGGGTGCATTGGCTGGTAATTCGATCGCGATTACTCCAGTCTTCCCTGCAACTGAAATGTTCATCTGATGTTGCATATTGCCAGCTTCATCTTTGAGGCTGAACACTGCTTCTTCGGCATTGGAAGCTGGGAGATACACCAAGATTGTGGGACGTTCAGATATTGTTGTGCCATAGAAATTTTGGGGCAAGAGGGCGATTAGCGCTGCTGGTTGCGTTGTACTTGTAGTCGATGGATTCAAGTAGTAAGTACCAACGCGAGAAGCTCCCGCACTTGCTTGTTGAGGAGCGCCTTTGCCTGCGGCAGGTGTAAAGAGCTTGCCGCGAGAAGCTCCTCCAGTTGCCTGTCTGGGCGCACCTTTACCGACAGCAGGAGTAAACATACTACCGCGAGAAGCTCCTCCAGTTGCCTGTCTGGGCGCACCTTTACCGACAGCAGGAGTAAACATACTACCGCGAGAAGCTCCTCCAGTTGCTTGTCTGGGCGCACCTTTGCCGACAGCAGGGGTAAATATACTACCGCGAGAAGCTCCTCCAGTTGATTGTCTAGGAGAGCTACTGTTGGGGGGTGGGGTAAATGTAACAGCATGGGCAGTAGTCCATGTACTGCTAGCGATCAGAGCGATGACGCTCAATGTACTAGCTAAATATCGACGTTTCATGATGTTTTTCCTTATGTCATTGAAATGTGATACAAACAAAATACGTTTCTTTCGACTATGTTCAGAAGCTCAGAGAATAAGTCTTAGTAAGAGTAAAATCAGGGAACTTCTACTAGCAGTATAGGCGAGCTTGAGAGCAAACACTGTAAAAAATAGCCTAAATTATTTACAATTGAGTCCGTTGTATTACTTAGCTAAATCCAGTTGCCGATCAAAACAAAGCCAGACCAAAAGAACGGTTCGTGGAAATCAGTTTGGCGAATTAGGCTAATTTGTGCTTGTCTTAGTGCTTCGGCTTTAGTGATTTTGGGTTGCCGGAGTTGGTCATAGAAGCGAGTCATAAGCATCGCGGCTGCCCGATCTTTGACGGGCCATAGGGTGGCGATAGTTGAGCGAGCGCCGGATTTGACAGCCAAGCCCGCCAGTCCCAAGACGGCGCGATCGTCGCCTGCGGCAGTATCGCAGGCACTTAGTACCAGCAACTCGATGGCTTTTGATGGATCGCTACCCCGATTTTTCAGGAGTTCAGATAATTCTTTAACATTGACTTGTCCATCCCAAGTGAGCAAGAAGGTGTCTTCGAGGCGGGAACTAAACTGTCCGTGGGTTGCTAGGTGGACAATACCTGCACTACTAGATTTCACACGTTCAGCAAGGGCTTGACTGGTGAATTCCTGATTCAGTAACACCCTAGAAGATACCGCCTTGGAGATTTGTTTCACTTCTGATTCCACAGCAGGCAAAGCACTAAAGCCAGCGCGAGATTGGCTAATGCCACCAACGATCGCACTAATGTGGTTTTGATGAAGCGATCGCGTCGCCATCAGTTGCAATCCTGGTGAGATTGCTACAGCATACTTCTCGATCAGATATTGCTTACCGTCAAAAAGAGCTGCTATGGGAATGTTCCGCAATCGACCATCCAAAACAAACACCAATGTCTTGGTATCAATAAATGCTTGCTCTGCTTCCTCTGGACGAATCAACCAACCATAAATTTGTTGAGATAATCGATCTCGGTTTTTAGAATCCGAAACAGGGTTAAGAGCAACCAAAAAATTGTCTAGAGTCTGCTCAATTTCAGCTTGCGATTTATGAGTGACATAGGAACGGAGTGGTTGCCCTGCTTTGGAGAGAATTACTGTTAAACGATCTGGCAGGATGATTGGATAAATGACGGTTGCAGTGGGATCGACCCGATCGATCTGTTGAGTTCTATCTAAACAGGCTTCCCGAAAAAAGTTATCGAGTTCCGCAATTTGGAGTGCCTCAATCAATTCACGAGCTTGTATTAGTTCTGCTTGACTAGGTTGATTCTCTAGAAGTAAATCAACCAGTTCTCGGTAGACAGGCTCTACACTGGTGCGAAAAGAGAACTGGACATCAGGGTTGATAGCTACCAAATCTCCCCGCAGTGCCTTTAAAGCGTTGACTGCTTCTGTATAGGCGGTAATCGCTTTTGAGCGATCGCCTTGTTGTTTATACAACTGTCCCACCTGCCAAGCAGATTGAGCAATGATATCGTTAGCTTGGAGTTGGCGGGCAATGTTGAGGGATTTCTGAGTTAACTCCTGTGCTTCAGATAACTGCTGTGTACGCTGATAGAGTTTTCCCCACTGATTTAGTGCATGAGCTTCGGCTTGAGTATCCTGGATTTGCTGTGCAGATTTGACTGTGACTGCCATCAGTTGCGCCAAATCTTTTCGCGGTAGAATTTGCTCAGAATTTGACTGGTGGTTGAGAGTGGCAACAAAATTGATCGCTGCGTAGAGTGAGGTGTGACTGGGGGGCAGTTCTCGGAGTTGTTGCAGTAGTTGAGGTGCCAGTGGGTTAACAAACTCCAGTTTGTCGTAATTGAGGAAAAGTTTGAACTGAGCCAAACGCGCTTGTAATCGATCGCTTGGGTTAGTTGTTAAGAGTTGAGCCTGTTCAAAGTAATCTAATGCGGCTTCCGGATCTTGCAAGTCAACGGCAGTTTGGCCCAGACCGATCAGAATAGAACTTAACTGGGGTTGGGCTGAAATTTGGCGAGCGATCGCTAAACTTTGCTCTAAAATCTGTTGACTTTTACCAGATTCGCCAATTATTTGCAAGGCTAAACCAAGCGATCGCAGTCCGCTGACTTTGATTTCATTATCCGGCATCCCTTGGAGTTTTTGAGTCAGTGCTTCTAACTGTTGTTTAGAACGACGATAAAATCCTAAAGTTTGTAAAGCTTGTGCCTGATTGATTTGACTACCCAGGCTTCCCATTGTGTCGCCTGCTTGCTCATAAAATTTTTGAGCTTTTTGCCAACTTTCGAGGGCGGTTTCGGCTTTGCCAGTATGCAATTGCAAATTTGCTTGGGTATTGAGTGCTTGTGCCCAGAGAATTGCATCAGCAGAGGGTTTAGCTATTTGTAACAGTTTCAGACTTTGCTCAATAGACTGTTGGGCTGCTTGCCATTGATTAAGTTCCTGTAGTGCCAGTGAGAGGTAACTTAAACTTAGAGCTTCGTTCAAGCGATCGCCTTGGGTATGATACCGTTGTGCTGCCGTTTGCCAAATCGTCACTGCTTCTGCAAAGCGTCCTGAATGGTAGAGGTTTCGTCCCTGTTCTAGCCAATTGCTAGGCTGGGAAGTTGATACTGACACATTTAGGGTAGAAGTTGTTGGTACTGGCAAAGACGCTCTAGTAGGTGTAATGGTTATTGCCAAACACAAGCTCAAAATACTCAGACTGATATATAGCCAACGAAGTTGTTTAATTTGGAAATACATAAATAATTATCACTAAAATAGTTTAATTTTTTGTATAATATATTACTTTAAAATTTAACCAACTTGGTTATAAGATTCCTGAGCAAATTAACTCTTGGGAACTGCATCACAAGTTAACTGGGGCTGTATATTTGCGGTAGATTGGGTTGCAATTAATTCGACTTTGCCGTTAGCATTGCGCTGCCAAGAAGTGGCTTCAACGAGGACTTTTGGGGATACAGGTATCTGCGTAGTTACCTTATCTGTATCTGTTTTTCGGTAAGCAGACAAATCTCGTAAATCGTCCCAAGTGCGTAGGCGTAGCCCATCGTAGACATCACTCGTCACCTGATTAGGATTTTGCGGCACACCACCTCGTCCCGTTGCTACAAAGCGGCTGCCTTCACTGTCCGCGCAGCCTGTAGCAATTTGCTGGGATGGATCGGTGACATTTGCAGGCAATTCGACTAAACCAGAATTTGGATCGATACCGATAGTATTAACTTGAACTGTGCCACTTACCCCAAATTGGGAACTGGCAGTAATGTCACTATCAGGAGTGAGTTGGTTGCGGAACTTCAGCCCAAAGATGCCTTGAGTGGTGATTTGGATATTACCACCTCTGCCTCGCACTGCATTGGCAATAATGTCGCTGTTTTTTAAGCCGACGATGATGGGTGCATTGATATTTATATTACCTCCATTCCCCGATCCGCCAGCTGTTGAGGTTATCTGGCTATTGTCTTGCAGAAGTAACAGGTTTGTACTGGACAATTTAATATTGCCACCATTACCGGATTCTGTTTGTGCTTGAATAAACCCTTGATTCTTTAATTGAATGCTGGCTGCATTGATGTTAATATTGCCACTATTTCCACTGCCTTGACTGGTGACACTGACTGTCCCGCCATTCGTCAGCGTTAAGTTCGGTGTGGTAATGCTCAAAGTACCAGCATTGGCTGTTAATATATCTGGCAGACCAAATCGTTTCCGCAACGACGGATCGGGTCGGATAGTGGAAGCGTTAATGCTACTCTTAATTGCCCGACCTTGACCACTGATGACGATCGCTTCAGTAGCATCGATCCTCAAATCTCCCCCATTACCTGCAAAAAATGAGGTAGTGGCAACTGCTCCCCCATCCAAAATTTGCAATTTGGCAGTATCCAGGGTCAAGGTTTTGGCACTTCCAGTTGCAAATGTAGTTGAGCTAATGTTGCTGTAAAGTCCAGAGGGACTTTCTCCGATCACCGTGGTATTGTTGTTGCGAATCGTCACTTTACCACTAGAACCATTGCCAAAGGTAGACGAAGATAGTGAGGCACCGCTTGATACTAGTAGACTATTACCATTGACGAAAACATCACCAGCATTCCCAGTGCCTATTGTAGTAGTGTTAATTGTGCTGATGTCAGCAGGATTATTGGGTGAAAAACCAGACAGTTCAATGGCGGTTGCATCAATGTGAATATTACCACCACTGGGAGCTGTTCCAAGAGTTGTGCTATTCAACCCCGCTCCCGACTTGATAGTAAGGTTGGGAGTAATAACGCTGATATTCCCACTAGCTCCGCTACCCAAAGCATTACTACGCACTCCGCTCTGAACTGTGCCATCAGCTGTTTTGGCAATTAGATTAATGGACTCTGTAGCCTGAAGGCGAATATCACCACCAGGGAGATTGCCAAAATTTTGTGCCAGTACCAGAGAGCCATCGGTGAATTGAATTTGCCTACCCTGAATTTGAACGGAACCTGCATTCACGCCGCTGATATCTAATAGCGATCGCTGTGCCAGTTGAATATCGCCAAAGCTTTGTACATTCCCATATCCCAGCGTATAGCCCTGTGCGGTTGGTATCAGGTTTACCAATGCTGTACCGCTTACACTACCCAATTCAACTCGCCCTCTTTCAGCGATCAGGTTTGCCCCATTTAGATGTATGTCGCCACCCACTAAAGCTAGGGTGTTTCCCGGCTCTACCCGCAGTTTTGTAGAACTGGGAATCCGAATCAGGGGAACCAGAGCCAGTCCACTGACATTCCTCAAAGTATGTCCTGTACCTTGAATGTTTATGGGTGCGGGATTGTTACCCAGTTGCAAGCCAATGGGAACATTGATACTCAACAACGGGGTAGCTTGGAAATTAATTGCGCTAAACTCAGCGCCATCGGCAAATTTAATACCCCTGGCAGTGGTACCAATAAATGAACCCCCAATGTTTAGTTGGGCATTGGCTCCAAACACGATCCCACTAGGGTTGATCAAGAAGAGACTAACGGGGTTGTTGCCGTTAATCGTCTGAATCAAGCCATTAATGTTAGAAATATTACCGCCAGTAACACGGCTGAAGATGGTAGAAATGTTGGGCGTGTTTACTAAATCAAAAGTAGCCGAACCGCCAGTGGGAACCGAAAACTGCTGGAAACTGTGAAATAAGTTACTGTTAGCGGCACTACCATTAGTAATGGTGAATTGATTACCGTTTTGGGAAACAGTAGTATTGAGGGTGCCATCAGGAGTTAGCTGGGCACTCACAGAGGCACACCAAAGGAGCATCCCACCTGTCAGCATTATATCGATCAAACCCCAGCAAACAGAAGGTGCTTTCATCGCTCACTTTTTATCAATATATATATAGATAGGGTTCCCTAAGCGGTATTGTGTTTGAACAGCATCAAAAATTTTAGTAGTCATCTTGGTGTAGCTTTGTGATTTCAATTGCCTAAACCCATGACTCTCAATACCCTAAGAGCTTTTTGAATAAAAACTTTCTGAGCGATCCGTATTCATATATTCATAGTTAGAGGGATTGTCGATCGCTTCCCTCAAAACGCTGAATAACTCACTGAGAAGTACAGTCCATTTTCCTGGAGCGATCGCCTTTCCCCGTCCGCTGAAATCAAAGGAATGCCCCAATCTAGGCGGGCCAAGAAGTTATCACCCTGTTTCCATAACAGCCCCAACCCAATAAATAGGCTTCTTGCAGATCCACTCCCCGGCGAAAACTGCCCACACTTGGCGATCGCAAAGCTGAGTGTTATAAATCCAGCAAAAATCCTCAGTTCGCCCAAAGACTTGCTTACCTTTGGCTGATTTATAACCAAGGTTTTTCTAAGCATTATTTGTAATTAAATAAATTAAGGATTAAATTTTTAATACTTTGGAAAGTATAAGTAAATAAGTGGTAAGTACCATATCTAACTTAAAAATTTTCCGAAAAGATCGGTAATATTACTAATTGTCAAAAAAGAGTTCAGGAGCAAAGCCAGATACAAGAAGGGTATTCTGCCCGAAAAAATGGATAAATTACTGCTTAAAGACAGCCACAAAACTTGAAATTCGGTGGTTTACAAAACACTTGCAGACTCACTACCGCTACGGGTGAGCAAGCTAGTAAGAACATCTTGATGCTGAATTCTACCTTCTTTCAATTAATTTGATATTTTTAATTATGCAAATATATCAAGATGATTGCACTATATCCAAAGCAAAAGTCAGAGCGAAGATTTCCTCGGCTCTGAACTTTGTAAGAGAGTATTCTTATTTAAATTCCCTAACTTTACTTATAGGGATTCACTGTTAGCTGATAACTGTTAAGCAGCATATTTCACTGACAAATTAAGATGTACTTATCCTGTTTCACTTTTTTGCAGTTTGATTCATGAGCTTTCAGAGGCTTTTTCATCTTTAGGATAAAGAGAGCGAATTAACTCCCGAATTACATCAGTTGCTGGTCTGCCAGTCGTTGAACAGTATTGTTCAAGCTTCTGTGCCTCGCCTGATGTGAGATTGATTGTAAGTCGTTTAACAGCCCATTTTTTATTCATGTACTAGACAAGGTATGTTTTTAAACTACTTCTCTAATATCAATCATCTAAACTGCTCTTACAATGGTATAAGTAATGACATTTAGTTCAAGTAATCATGAAGTTAAATAGGATATTTTTCCCAGCAATAGCGAAGATATGAAGTATATTCTAGATTATAAAGTTAAGTTACTTTCTAGGCAGTAATTATAAATAGAATGTAAAACTAACATTAAATATATCAATACAAAATAAGTATTCTCACATAACAATTGAGGATAATAATATAGAAAAAGTTGGCAGCCCTAGCAAATAGAATTCGCGGCTACACACATCAAACCCACCTCCAGGGGTTTTAAAGCTTGGATCTTCTTTGAGACTACCTCGTGAGAAGGGCTTGCCTGCGTTTGTGTCGTAGCGAATTTCATTTTCCCAATCTTTTTCAAACTTAATTGGTTTTAATTGTTAATAAGTCATGTGTTGATAATGTATCGGCAGCAGATTTGATCGCATCAAATGACATTCCCGATTTTTCTGCAATATCTAATAGAGTATGCTGACCGTCAGATAAATTTAAAACCCAGAGGATTGCCATTTCATTTAGCCCGCTATCTTTGTTACCACCAACTGCGCGATAGATTCCTCTTTTACCTAACTGTGGCTCACATTTGGGATTTTTGTTGTAGTAGATTTCGTTATTGTTGAGGATATGCAACATCGAATGACATTGAAAGAATGACTCGGCAAGATATTGGGGTTGAACGAAATTTAAATCGTCTGCTGAGGTATGGTATTCAGGAAAACTACCATGAGGCGATCGCATGAAGCAACCTACAGCTAAATTAAATCCAGGCGAGCAATATTGTCGCTCATCATAGCCATAGGGGAAGAAATCTATAATTTTGTGATCTTGTTTTGAGTTTTTGAGTACATAAGCAGCAACTTTATCGATTTCAGTGTCACCTCTACGGCTTTTTTTGTAGGTAAAGTTGCCTGCATCTCCTAAACAAGTTAATACCAAGCCATGTTTAATGTTATTGACTTTAGCTTCGTTGAGAGCTAACCATGTAATTGAGCCAATGGTTCCGGGAATCCAGAGAAATCTATAGGAATATCTTGGTGTAGTTTGACTTAAATATTTAGCGATAAAAATAGCGATCGCAATTCCCGAAAGATTATCATTACAGAGTGAAGGATGACAGGCATGGCAAGAAATCAAGACTTCATCAGTACTGTCTCCAGGAATATAATACTCACCATAAGTCAAGTAACCTGGTTTTAGAGAAGAATCAATACATACTTCATACTCTTCATCTTCTAGTTGCAAATACTGATTATGAGTCAGGCAAAAACCCCAACTTTCTTTGTAATATGAAGTTCGGTAAGGAATCCAATTAGGATAATCGGCAAGTGTAAATAGATGCGATTTAAGTTCTTGAAGAGATATTTTTTGATGTATGGGAATACTATAGTTAACAACGTGCAAATTTGAATTTGTAAAATCTACAATCTTTTCACCTTGAGAGTTTTTAATATAGGCATCTTTAATATTCCATTCATTAGGGACTGTCCAATCAAATACCTCTGTTCCTGTCGGCACTTCATGAACTGACAAAGGAAGATGCTGCTGAAGAATTTTTAAAGTTTCTCTAAATCCATCACCTGTAATACTGCGGCAGATGGGATATAAATCAGAAATTAGCTGGTAAATTTCTAGACTGATATCCTTGAGGTTAAAAGAATTTTTTAGATCGAATAAATTAATATTCTGAAGTCTATCTGCAACCATAAGTAGAATCCTTGTTAACTGGTGTATCTAATCTCTTGCTGATGTTTTGTATACCAATTTACAGTCAATTCCAAGCCCTTTTTTAGAGGAATTGAAGGTTGCCAACCCAGTTTCTCGTATGTATAAGCCGTATCAGCTACTCTTATTCTTTCCATCGGCCGCTCAGGTAAAGCACCAAATAGAGGCTGGATTTGAGGGTTAACCAGATTAACAAGCTGGGACACAACTGCATGAATGGGTACTAGTTCTCCCGAACCTAAATCGAATGTACAACCCTCTACACTAGGAACTTGTGTTGCAGCCAGAAGTCCTGCAATCACGTCATCAATATAAATCCAATCAACTTGACGCTTTCCACTACTAAGTTTTGGAGCTTGCCCTTGCAACAAGGAAAGAATAACAGAAGGAACGATCTTAGACACATTTTGCCGCGGCCCATAAGTCATAAATGGCCTAACAAGAACTACAGGTGTTTGATAGAGTCGATGGAACATTCGACCATAAGTACTACTAGCAAATTTAGCAATAGCATAAGGAGAAGAAGGAACTACTTCAGGACGATCTTGTTCTGGTTCCTCTAAAGAAGCTATTAACACAATGCGACTACAGGCAATTTCGGTAGCTACCGTCAATAAGTTAATAGTACTAGTCAGCAAACTGTGAAAGGTAGGTAATATGAACTCTAGATTAGGAACTGCTGTTACAAGACCGGATAAATGGAAGATTACGTCAGGTTTAATGCTGTGGAAAAGGTTTTGAACAAATTCAATGTCTTCCATGTCACCCTGCCACCATCGCAAGCAGCTGATATCAGAAGTATGAAAACTGCGAGAAACAGCATGTACTTCTGCACCATTCTGGCATAAATGACGGACTAAATGAGATCCTAGAAATCCGCTAGCACCTGTAATCAGTATTGTTTGTCCAGACAATTTTTCAACAGAGTTCACCATTTATTGCTCACAGACTGGAGTTTGGAAAACAAAAGTTATTCTACAAGAGATTGTTTGTTGTAGACAACAACAATGTATCAGTAATCGGGCAGAAGTCAGTGCCTCGTAAGAAGTCGCCTAAAGAAGTTCCTGTACAAGCTGAATCAATATTTGGCGCACCCTTTTGAGCTATGACATCATCAAAATGTACAGTTCTAAAGTCAATACTGAAACGGGTATAGCCTGATGTGTTGGGAATAGTGGAGTGCATCTGCGCTCCTGAAAAGAGAATCATGCCACCGACTTGTGTAATTAACCGCAATTGCGGCTCCATTTCTAAAGTTTCTTCCGCATGGGGTTGCTTGCGCGTATCTGTTTCAATGTGCTGTGCCGCATTTTTGCGACTTTCTTTAATCCACTGAGCGTAGTCATAATCCCTTGAGCTATTCTTAACTGGTTGACTCCAGTAGCGTGGATGGAATGCCATCGCATTCTCTGGAGTAATATCGTAGACAGGAATCCACCAGTTGATCTGGCACTGAGGAGCAGAGTACCAGGTGTCACGATGAGGATGGAAAGCGTAAGCAATGCCAGCAGTCAGATAGCGATCGCTGGTTGCTGTTCTCAGGCGAGGTACATCGAAATAGGTTTTGTTCAAGTCACATCCACTTTCTTTCAAGATGCCTTGAATGAGTTGTTTAGATTCAGGATGATGGATAAAAGCTGGCTTGAGTTGTGCTAAAATCTCAACGTATTTCTCTACAGGCAGACTATGTTGTGCTTCTCTTGGATCTAAAGGGGCAAATGCTTCTTCAACCATGCCACGAGCAAAATCACATAGAGCGATCGCACTGGCGCAAGGAGAAAAGACAAATATTTCTCCATTGTAGAGATACTTGCGTTTTATTTCATCACTAAAAGTCGAATCAAAATAAATTGTATTCACTTCGTCCCTCATCTGCTGTAACAAAGTTTGAACACAGTGTTGTGTTAAGAATGAAACTCAAAATTTAATTTTCCAAATTCTGATTTTCTCTGTTTCTGCGCCTCTGCCTGATACTAATCCTGCATTCACTCAGCAACTATATATTTTTAAATTGCTCTTAAAAGTTACGTCGCCGTAGACGTTACAATTTTTTTCGATTCAAATAAACTCCAAGCCCGATCTTTTTCTGAAATTTCAGTTACAGGTAAAGGCCATTCAATACCAAAAGCTGGGTCATCGTAGCGATACCCACCAGCATATTCTGGTGCATATAAATCACCCATTTGATACATCACTTCGGCCTCATCAGTCAGAGTTTGAAAACCGTGAGCGCACCTATCTGGTATATAGAGAGCAAGGCGATTTTCAGCAGTCAACTCTATACCAATATGAGATAAATAGCTAGGAGATTCTGGACGCAAATCGATTATTACATCATAAATAGCCCCCCTGATACAACGCACCAATTTTGTTTCCTGAGAAGGAGGCATTTGATAATGCATACCCCGCAATGTTCCTTTTTTATAGTTAAAAGATAAATTGCATTGGGCAATAGCAGGTTTTAAACCACGATTTTGAAATTCCTGAGTACAGAAACTCCTAGCAAAAAAGCCCCGAATATCTCGGTGCAATTCTAAATCAACAATAAATGCTTCTTTTATTTTAGTTTCAGTAAAAATCATAAATTTACAAACCTGATAAAAATTCCAATTCTAATTTTTTAGAAAAATATTTTTCGACAGTAAAATGCTTCAGCATATTTACTCGGTGAATTTGATTCAATCCCGCGAATTCTCATAATTGAACGAAAAGTCTCTTCTGTAAACCACTGCTTATTATTTTGGGTAGCGAACGCATCCAAAATATATTGAATTTTTCGACGGCAGACTGTTTCATTTAAATGAACAAAGAAATTAGGAATACCCAAATCCCCATCATATTTGGGTATTTCATATTCCAAAATTAAATGATTTCTAAAGGTATTCCAAGTAAAGTCAGAAATTAAGCGGTGATCTTGGTGGCGATCGTCTCGATGATGAGTAAAGATTATATCTGGTGAAAATTCTTGCTTCAACTGTTCAAAGCATTCCTTCACCTCTATCCCTTGAAAAGGTAGAAAGCCATCTCGAAAATTTTTAATGATAATTTTCTTGACCGGGATTTCTTTTAAGAAGAGACTAGCACTTGTCGTTGCTTCCTCTGCTCTTTGCTCATTGGAACTAAAGACAACCCAATAGATAACAACATCTTGGTAATTCTCTATCAGCTTTAAAATTGTGCCTCCACAACCAATCTCTATATCATCACAATGAGAACCTAGACAAAGAATTTTGTACTCAGATTCTTCTGTCTTGTTCAAGCTAAGTTGGATCATATATTATGGCTGACTTCTAGTTGTTCATCTCCCCATACTTCCCAAGGTCTGTCGCCTTGAGCATACATATCATCTAACTGTTGCTTCTCTTTAAACGTATCCATTACCCCGAAAAAGCCAGTATATTTATACGCAAAAAGTTCTTTTTTGGCAATCAGTCTTTGAAAAGGCTCAAGAACAAGTTCTTCACCACGATTAATATAGTTAAAAACCTCTTTTTTAAAGATAAAATATCCTCCATTAATCCAAATATCACGTTGTTTGACTTCTTTGATATCCTTCACCAAGCCATCCTCCTCCATGTCAACTAGGTGAAAACTTTGGCTAGGTCTGACACACAAAAAGCTACCGATTTTATCACGTTGATAGAAATGATTAATATATGTTGGTAAATGTAAGTCGGTCAAACCATCACTGTAATTAGCTAAAAATACTTCTTCTCCTTCTAGATACTTTTCTACCGCCTTGAATCTTTGACCAATATTGGCAGTTAACCCTGTATCTACAAATGTGATATTCCAATCTTGAATATCTCGATTAAATAACTGAATTTGGCTACCATTGGAAAGGCTAAAGTTATTAGAAAGCCATTCATTGTAATTCAAAAAATAGCTTTTAATTAGGTCAGCTTTGTAACCAAGACATAAAATAAAATCTTTGTGCCCATAGTGAGCATAGTATTTCATTACGTGCCATAATATCGGTCTATAACCAATATTCACCATTGGCTTAGGAATACTTTCTGAATACTCTCTCATTCTCGCTCCTAAACCACCGCAAAATAAAACTACTTTCATGTTATTTCCCCTTTTGGATGATGAAAAAATACTAAATATTTAAGAGTAAACATTAACTTCAGGAATTGGTACAACAAATTGACCGCCCCAATCCCGAATGTAAGCTATTTGTGTCATAATTTCATTTTTCAGATTCCAGGGCAAAATTAGTATATAGTCAGGCTTTGTTTCGGCAATTTTGTCTGGATGAAAAATCGGAATATGAGTTCCTGGTAGAAATTGACCTTGTTTGTAAGGGTTACGGTCTACTGTATAGTCAAGAAAATCTGTACGGATACCACAATAGTTTAAGAGAGTATTTCCCTTACCTGGGGCACCATAACCAACAATCGATTTTCCTTCTCGCTTAACTTCGATCAAAAAATCTAATAACTTCCGTTTGGTTTCTTTAACTTGTTCTCCAAAGGAAAAATAGTATTCTAATTGTGCAAACCCAGCCGCTTCTTCCCTATATTTCAATTCTGATACTTGGTTGCTAACGGGTTTAGAAGAGTCTTCGTGGTGGCGGGCATAAATTCTCAAAGAACCACCATGAGTAGTTAATTCTTCTACATCAAAAATTGTCAAGCCGTGAGCAGCAAAAATCTTTTCTACAGTAAGAAATGAAAAATAAGAAAAATGCTCGTGGTAAATAGTATCAAACTGATTTTCCTCAATTAACCGCATTAGGTGGGGAAATTCCATAGTAATTACACCATGCGCTTTGAGGATAATTTTCATTCCTTTGACAAAATCATTGAGATATGGTGTATGAGCAAGGACATTATTTCCTAGTAATAAATCTGCCTGTTTGCCCTTAGCAACCTGTTCTTTTGCTGTCTCCTGTCCAAAAAATTTGACAACTGTAGGAATACCTTTCTTAATTGCTACCTCAGCAACATTTGCTGCTGGCTCTATTCCCAGCGCTGGGATGCTTTTGGCAACAAAGTATTGCAGCAAGTAGCCATCATTACTAGCAATTTCTATTACCTGACTTTCCTGGTTTAATTGGAAACGTTCTACTACCAAATCAACGTATTTCTTAGCGTGTTGTAACCAGCTATCAGAGTAGGAAGAGAAATAAGCATAGTCGCTAAAAATATTTTCTGGGCTAATGTATTCTTGGAGTTGAACTAAAAAACACTCCTCGCAAACATAGACATGGAGAGGATAAAATGGCTCTACTTCATTGAGTTGTTTGAGACTGCGATAACTTTCGCAGGGAGGAGACATACCTAAATCTACGAAGGTATGGCGTAACCCTGTCCCACAGAACAGACAGTTACCAGTTATGGGTTGATTATTTGTTGTTTTTAGTAAATTCATCACTTATATTTTAAATAGTCTGCCAGAAGAAGTCTCGATCGATTTGCTGAGTGCGAATGAGATACTCCAGTTGTTTCAGGCGAGTAAAGCCTTTAGATTCAAATGTTTCTCTATCCATATCAATTTGCTGGAAGACATTATAGAGTTGTTGGGCACCGCGCCGGGCATCCCATTCACATTTGAATCCCGGTAAGTTTTGGTTAATTTTATTAAATAAAACCCGATAGCTGCGGTTGTCAGGATCGTGTTTGCCAAAGCTCAATTGACAATCTGTAAAAACATCTGCAACTATTTGAGCAATTTGTTTGACTTGATAGTTGCTATTTGTATCACCGACATTGAAAATTTGGTTGTGAATTACATCACGCGGAGCTTCTAAGGTACAGATAATTGCTTTACAGATATCCAACAGATGCACTAGCGGACGCCAAGGTGTACCGTCGCTGTTCATTTTAATTTCTTTAATTGTCCATGCCCAACCTGCTAGATTGTTTAAGACAATATCAAAGCGCATTCTCGGAGAAGCTCCATAGGCTGTGGCATTTCGGAGGAAGGTGGGAGAAAAGCTATCATCAGCAAGAAGTTTCACATCCTGTTCGACAAGTGCTTTGCATTTGGCATAAGCTGTTTGGGGATTGATGGTAGACTCTTCGGTAACGTAGTCTTCAGTGGCAAAACCATAGACACTGCATGATGAAGTATAGACAAAGCGTTGGATTCCAGATGCTTTCGCCAACTTCGCTAAATGTATTGAGCCTTTGTGGTTAATATCGTAGGTGATATCAGGGGCTAACTGACCTAAAGGGTCATTGGAGAGTTCTGCCATGTGCACTACTGCTTCCACGCCTTGCAGGTCTTCTGTTGTAATGTGGCGGATGTCTTTGTTGAGGGTTTTGGCAGTTACCTTAGTGCCGTTATATAGCCAACCTACTTTATAAAAGCCAGTATCTAAACCAATAACTTCATGACCTTCTTGAATCAATAGAGGAGCTAATAATGAGCCGATATAACCTTCAGTTCCAGTTACAAGTATTTTCATATCCTAAGCTACGATCGCAATTTGTGGGGATTTTAATTCAGTAGGAGTATTGTCTGGAATATTTTTTCCAGGAATAGTAAGCAATTTGGTAGCAATTTCATTCCGTAAGGGAGCAGCTTCATCTTGAGTCAACCAAGCGAATAACTTGGCAATCGCTTCAGGAGAACAATCGATTTTTAGAGCTTCTTGGAGCATACGCAAAGCACCAGTCAGATTACCGGCTCTTAGAGGAATGATTACCCTACTTTCTAAAAGATATTCAAAGTTATAGCTACGGGCTTTTGCTGTCATCTCTGTACGGAGATCCTCAGGAAGATAGCTTTCTGTAATCTCGATAGCACGGCGAAGAAATACTGCATGATTTCCTGTCAAAAAAAGTTCATTCGACATTTTGTTAGTGTACCAACTTGTATCTACGCGATAACAAGCCAAAGTTTTTGGTTCATACCAACAATCATAAAAAGTAGCAATTCGTTTACAAACTTCCCATCCGTTAAGATCGCTTAACTCTAAACAATATCCCCCTAGTCTTTCATAGGTTTGCCGACGAACAACTATTGCCGATGGTCTCAACGGATTTGTCACTACAATCTGTAATAGCCAATCTTGAATAATACCTCTGTGCTCTCCATACCAGTAACAAATATCCCCTTTGGAAATAAATATCCCTTTTTCGTTAATATTATCAAAACCTGTGAAAGCTGCTCCAACAGAATCCGAACAATCTTTTAGACTCTGCTTGAGTTGGGAATAAAAACCAGGGAGAACATAATCATCATCATGAAGTATGTGAATCCATTGCCCTCGACTGAGTGTAATACCTGTATTATGGTTTCCCGCTAACCCAATATTTTGCGAATTACGGTAGTAGCTTACTATACCTCTACCAATAGAATTCACTAGCTCGAAGAGTGGCGGCGTACTGGCATTATCCATTACCAGAATTTCCATTTCTTCTTCTCCAGTCCATTGTGCTAAAACACTAGCGAGACATTCGAGAAGATAGTCAGTGCGTTTATATACAGGAATTACCACACTCCAGAATGGCCTCTTTTTTTGATTAGCCACAACTGCTGGAATCTTGGGAAACTTATAGTTTCTCACAATTACCTCTTCTTGAGGAAGCTCCGGTGTAATCGGCACTTCCTGATGTTTGTCGGTTTCTGCATCAGCTACAAACGCTTTGAGGTAGTGGGGATTGGTGAGCTTCAACCCTTGTTGATAGGCAGATATTGCCTCTGGTAATTTATTTTGATCTTGGTAAATTTTGCCTAATTTGAAGTAAATTTCTCCGTTGTGAGGATTCAGTTCCAATATTTTTTGATAAGAGGCTACTGCCTCTTCAAAATCACCTTGTTGTTGAAGCGCAATTCCCAAGTTATAGTGAGCATCGAGCAAATCAGGCTGTAAAGCGATCGCAGCTCGATAATAAGCTACAGCATTCTTTAAATCTCTGGCTTGTTGCCGACTTTTGCCCAACTCATTGTTTAATGCGCCGTATTGAGCCTGTTCTTGGCAAGAGAGCTTTCCTTGAGCGTGCAATGCGTTACCCAAATTCGCGTCAGCTTCAGTACAGTTGGGCTGTAACTCTAAGGCTTTTTGATAGCAAGCAACTGCCTCTTCCCATTTGCCTTGTAGTTGCAAGGTATAGCCAAGGTTATTATAAAGTGGCGCTGAATCTGTCTGTAGCGCTATAGCTTGCTGATATGCTTCTACAGCTGCTGGTAACTGACCTTGGGTTTGATGTAAATTACCAAGACTGAACCAAGCCTTGACGGAGTTGGGCTGAATCTGGAGGAGTTCATTCAATAACTGTTCAGCATTTTGAAACTGACCGGTCTGCTGTGACAGTATGCTTAACCCATATAAAGCTTCTGGGTGGTTAGGCTGTTCTTCCAGAATCTGACGGTACACTTGTTCAGCTTTGGTTAAATCATTGGCTCTATGATGTTTCGATGCTATTTGGAGAGATTCAGTAATTGTTGTCATTTTAAGTATTTTTTTATCAATATTTTTTACTGCCGATTCACTTATTTACTCAGCAGTTATAAAAAAGACGTAACGGAAAAATAGGGGTTATAGCGTTTGTCCCAGATTGCGATCGCTATTTTGTAGAATTAATCTTGGATATTGCTTCACCACTCGCCACCATCCAAAAACCTGATTTTTCTCAAAACCTTATTCCTACATAATTGACCAATTTCTCTAACTTCAAAAAAATGGGCGAACCCAGTATTTAGTTAAGGTTTTGACTGTTTAATTATTTAGAGGCAGAGAGACCAACCTGAAGGCGATCTCATCCCTTAGGGGAGTAGCAATATCTGTTCTCAGCCAAGTAAATAACTGCGCTAGTGACTCAGCAGACCGATCGATTTTGAGAATCTCTTCAATTGTGTGAAAAGCCCCAGTCAGATAACCCGCCTTGAGAGGAACTTCTATATCTGCTAAACAATTAATAAAGTAATGTTTACGTGATTGTGCTGTAATTTCTGCACAAAGATTGGCAGGAAGATAGCTCTCAGATATCTCAATAGAACGACGGATGGATGCTACCCGATCTCCAGATAAGGAAAGCTCAGTTCTCATACTTTGGGAATGCACGCGATAATGAACCAAAATTTCTGGCTCGTACCACCAATCATAGAAGGTAGTAATACGTTTATAGAGTTCCCAGTCAAGAGTAGAGGTTAATTCTGGATGATATCCACCTAGCCGTTCATAGGTTGTTCGACGAATCACAACGGCAGGCGGATTCAATGGGTTTGCTACACCAATATATACCAATAAGTCTGAAACTATACCTTTATATGTCCCGTACAATTGTTGGCGGAAAGTAACTTTTCTTGTTTCATTGATATTTTCATAACCTGTAAAAGCTGCTCCAACGGAATCTGGACAACCTTCTAGACTCTGCTTGAGGCGAGTATAAAAACCTGGCAACACATAGTCATCATCATGAAGTAAGTGAATCCACAATCCTCGACTATTACTAACTCCTGCATTCCAAGTTCCTTGCTGTCTGAGATTTTGGGGATTGCGGTAATAGCGTACTATTCCTCGTCCGATCTCATTTATTAGTTGATATAGAGGTGGTGTACTTGCATCATCAATCACAAGAATTTCCATTTCCTCAATACCTGACCATTGAGCTAGGACGCTGACCAAACACTCTAAGAGATAGTCAGTACGTTGATATGCAGGAATAACTACACTCCAGAAAGGTCGCTTGTCTTCCGTTGCTGATACTGGAGGAATTAGTGGAAAGTAATACTCACCTATTTGCACCTCTCCTTGAGTATGTAGGGGAGTTACTGCTATCTCATCTGTGTTATCAAATACCTGGGTAGCTGCTAATGCTTTGGCATAATGGGGATTAATCAGCTTTAACCCTTGTCGATAAGTAGAAATCGCCTCCGTTAAATTGTTTTGCTGTTGGTAAATTTTGCCTAAATTGAGGTAAGCTTCTCCATAGTTGGGATTAAGTTCCAAGACTTTTTGATAGCAAATAATCGCCTGTTCTAACTCCCCTTGTTCTTGCAGCGCTAACCCCAAGTTATAATGAGCTTCTAATAAATCTGGCTGTAGTGCGATCGCTTGCTTGTGACAAGTAATAGCATTTTCCAAATCTCCTGCTTTTTTGCGGGCAACACCCAATTTATTATTTAATTGTGCATAGTGCGTTTGTTGATTGCTAGAGAGTTTACCTTGAGCGTGTAACGCATTGCCCAAGTTAGCCTCTGCTTCTATAAAGTCTGGCTTTAACTCTAGAGCTTTTTGATAATAGTTAATTGCTTCTTCAAATAATCCTTGTTGTTGCAGAGTATAGCCCAAGTTGTTGTAGATTGGTAGTGAGTTAGGTAATAAAACTAAAGCTTGCCGATAAGCTTTCTCTGCTTCTGAAAACTGTTCCTGAGCTAAATGCAAATTACCTAAACTGAACCAAGTTTTAACAGAATCTGGTTGAACTTGTGAAGCCGCACTTAGCCACTGTTCAGCAGTTTGGGGTTGCCCCATCTGCTGCGCCAACATCCCCAAACCATATAAAGCTTCAGGGTGATCGGGTTGTTTTTCCAGAACTTGACTATATAGCAGTTCCGCCTCCAATAAATGATTGTCTTGTTCCTGGTGAACTGCTAGTTCGAGCATTTCAGCTACTTCTGTTTTCTCTAGCAATTCAGCTTCATCTTTTTCACCTGACTGATGCTTTTGTACCGCAATTTGAATAAGAGATTTAACTTTAGATTCTGAAATACTTGTAGTGTTCATAACTATGTAGTATCTATAACTATATTATATATAAGTTGAAATTAGATTCTTATATAATATTAGTATAGATTCAGAAGATAAATGATAACTATCAATAAAATAAATCTTTTACCTGTTTTTGCCTGTTAATAAAGCACCCCTATTTCATTAGACAAGGCAGAGATTTTGTCAACAGGATGGGCGAGAAATCAGCCTTAAGTTAGTAATCAAAAAATTACCAACCCAAGTAAATTTCAGTGCGTACACCATAGGGGTTCCTGTTGGCAAAGCCTCTCCCAGAAAAAGCATCGATATTTTCTTATCCAATCAGATTTTTGACTCACCTAATTGTTTTAACAGAGATGCTTGGAAATCAGAGTCTTTTAGGGAATGAAAAAGTTATGTTTTTTCAGGTGGAAATCATCCAGAATCAAAGTAGTTTTCCTAGAGAGCAATTAGCCTTAAGCAAATTATATTATCGAGCTTATCTCACTGGCACTCACGTTTGAAAATAGTATGCTTTGTTGAGGATTATTAACGAGAGACAAAGAATTAACGAGAGGCAAAGAATTAACGAGAGACAAAGAATTTAAGGTGAGAAGAGCGCCATCGTTGGTATCTGTTATGTTACCTCGACTTCCCCAGCCATCTAATACAAGCTTATCAACACCAACCTGGAAATCTTGAATGACATCGAAGTCTTTTTTCAACAAGGCATCGCTACGTTTGAAAGTAAATGTGTCATTACCATCGCCACCAACTAAGACATCATTACCACTACCACCATAGAGTGTATCATTGCCTAAACCGCCATAGAGTGTATCATTGCCATCGCTACCATCTAGCGAATCATTACCTTGGCCGGCATCGAGGTTATCATTACCTCTTTTTCCAGATAGCTTATCATCCCCCAGGCTGGCATAAAGTTTATCCGCCCCGTTGGTTCCCGTCAGATTATCCTTCCGAATCGTGCCATAGATAACATCTCTACCCAGGTTGCCGATTAAAGTATCTCCTGCCAATTCAACAGAACTAGTATTAATTTTGACTATAGTTAGGTTAGTATTGCGATTAAAATTCCGCTCATAAGTACCAACAGCACTACCATTTAGGAAATCAGTACCATTGTCGCCATCAATATCAGAATCTTTATCACGACTGTCGATTGTGACATTGCGACTACGACCAAATGTTAGATCCCCGATTTCATCGGAGGAGACTAATTTGCCTTGGATGCCAAAATAATCTAAAACTCTGGCCTTGTTAGGATTTGTGGTATCTAATACCAAAAAAGTTGTTGTCGACTGACCCTTGTTATATTCAACGTCAGGATTTTCAATTTCTTTAGCTGCCAATTTTAAATCTGCTGAAAAATCAAAAGAGAAGCTGTCATTACGACCAACCGCAAAACTAGCAAGTACCTTTGCTTCGCTGTTGGAAGTACCTTCAAATTGACCACTTAATCCAACTACAGCCGACTTAGTGAAAAGTGATGAAAAAGTTGGATCGAAACTTGCTTGAGCCTCAGCAATTGCAGCAGTTATGCCACCTTTAACTAAGGTATCTGCTTGGGTAGCAGTTAAAATGCTTGCAGCACTTTCACTATAGTTAGAAAAAGTAGCATCCCCTTCAGCGGTAGCAAAATTAGGACTAGGATCGGGCTTGGGATCGGGTCTGTTATTGAGATTAGTTCTACCATTGAAAGAAAGTAACTTTTGGGGTGTCAGTCTTAGACTTACTCTTGATGCCATAAAAAAACCGTGTTGATTTTGTTAGTTAACAAATTTGCACGTAAATATTCGGGGAGTAATTCTCTCCTAATTTACGAGCTAAATCTCTTGATATTCCTAATGAACCTGTTAGCTTTTATCCAGAATTTGCTTTGCTTTTAACAGCACTTTGAAATAGGTTAACTGACTATTCCAAGCGGAACGTGGAAGTAGTGGGATTTTCTCTAATTCTTGAGAGGGTGATGACTCAAGGTCAGTTTTCTCTTCTGAAATTGTGTTAATTTCGGAATTTTCTGCCATGATTTATTATCTCACTAAAGAGTAATAAAATTCGGGTTCTTGTTGCCAACTTTCTGACCACTGAATGCTGTCAGCAGTAAAGTGTAATCGGTCGTTTGCTGGCAATAAAGTATCTGTAGGCTCGACAATTAGCTCAAATTCGCCATTATCAAATGGCAATCCTTGCGCCTTGACTTTGGGAACTACACGCTCTCTCATACCTTGTTTGGCATGAACAAGAGCGCGATGATGACAGTAAGGATTATTACCTCTCTTATTAAAGAAAACATGGGCAGTCCAACTGCAACCCCCACGACAAAGTTCAGCATATTCGCAGGTTTTACAGAAACCCCACAGGTGTTTTGTGCCTTCAGGTGTTCCTGCTCCTAGATTGAAGCGTAGTTCTTCTGCACCCTCGATAATATCATGTAAGGTCTGTTCTCGAATGTTACCACCTGTATAGGCAGTAGTCGGTAGTGAGGGACAACCTTTAATCGCTCCGTCAGCTTCAATTCCCAAGGTTGAGAGTCCTGCACCGCAACCTTGCCAAAATGAGAAATCATGCTCCTTTCCCCGTCCCCGTAACAGTCGTTCATAAGGGCCGTAGTAACCAATGTTATTTCCCGCCTGAAGTTGCACGCCTTCTTGGTAAGCACGACGCGCCACACGGGCAAGCATGGGGTAGATATCTAACAGTTCATGGGGTTGGAGAAGGATATCTGCGTTATCGGCTGCATTTCCCATTGGTACAGTTAGCTGAATTTGCCAAGCACGAGCACCTGCATCACGAATGCACTCATAGATGCAGGGAAACTCTGGCGCTGATAGGCGATTAATTTGGGTGTTGCAACCAAAAGAAATACCGACTTCTCGCAAATGACTCATGGTCTTAAATGCATATTTCCAAGAGCCTTTCTTTCCGCGCAGGCGGTCATGAGTTGCTTCCAAGCCATCAATAGAAACAGAGACGGTACGAATTCCCGCTGACTTCATTTCTTGGGCGGTTTCTAAGGAAATGCCATAGCCGCCTGTAGTCATACCACATAACATTCCCGCCTCGTTGATAGCTTTGGCAATTTCCAGCCAGTCTGGACGCAAAAATGCTTCACCACCAATGAGAGTAACTTCTTTAATGCCAACTTCTGCCATCTGTTTGACAAGATCCAAAGCTTCTTCTGGGGAAAGTTCGTTCGCGCGTTCATGTCCTGCACGGGAACCACAGTGACTACAAGCTAGATTGCACTTTAAGGTAATTTCCCAAACTGCGTAGCTTTTGCGGTGATATGTCATAGCTTAACTCTCAATCTCAACCCTCAAAATAAACTAACGCATTCTATTTTTTCGTCGTTTTATCGGGTTATTGTAGTTCTTCTGTTAGGCTAACTACTACTCCATATAACGGTTGTACAGGTCGATCTATTATTTTGCCAGGAAGTGGCCATGGCTTTGGATGTGGTTTAGGAATCCATTGAATTGGTGGTTTTCCAGGTTCTTCGGGAGGTGATACAACACCATACAATGGCTGAAAAACTGCTTCATTCTTAATTGTAAGCCCGCCAAAGGCCCCGACTAATTCCTCTTCACTGAGGTCGTCAAACTGACCTAATTCTTTTAATTCCAATATTTTAATGGAGGCTGTTTCAAATTCTTCTTGAGAAAAATTATAGCCACCTTGTTCCATTGCTTTTATCACTTCGTCGAGCTTATCACTCATTAATTGAGTGTAAAAAGCTTCGTCTTTGACTATTCTGATCAGAAACTCTTTAACTTTCTCCAAAATTGTTAATGACATATTTTTGCCCTTTTCTGATAGTGATTGTATTTATTGTTTCTGTTATTGCGTGAAATAATCCGTTTAGCCAGAAACTTTTAGTGAGTCAAATTTTTTAACTTCTTGGTGCTGGGTTTGGTAAATCTCCTCTAATTTGATATTGGCTTCTTGGTATTGGGGATTGAACTCCAAAGCTTTTTGATAGCAAGCGATCGCCTCTTCTAACTGCCCTTGTTCTTGCAGTGCCACCCCCAAGTTATAATGAGCTTCTACCAAATCAGGCTGTATTGCGATCGCAGTTCGATAGTAAACAACAGCAGTTTCCCAGTCAGCTGCTTCTTGGTGGGCAATACCCATCTGATAATTCAATTCTGCGTAATAGGCTTGTTTCTCTGGTGAAAGCTTCCCTTGAGCAAACAGCGCATTCGCTAAATTGATTTCTGCTTCTATGCAGTTGGGCTGAAATTCCAGAGCTTTTTGATATGATGCGATCGCTTCCTCCCACTTATCTTGTTGTTGCAAGGTGTAGCCCAAATTGTTGTATATTGTCCCTGCATCTGGTCGCAACGCAATAGCTTTTCGGTAAGCTGCTTCAGCTTCTGGTAACTGTCCTTGGCCTTGAAGCAAATTACCTAAACTAAACCAAATTTTCACAGAGTTAGGCTGAACTTGCGAAGCTACACTCAAATGCTTCTGAGCTTCCTGCAACTCACCTTTCTGCTGTGCCAGCATCCCTAAACCGTATAATGCTTCTGAATAGTCTGGTTGTTTTTCTATTACCTGACGATATAGCTGTTCGGCTGTGTCTAGGCGATTAGCTCGATGATCTTGAAGTGCAAGTTGAAACAATTCAGCAACTTCTTCGGCGTTAAATTGTCTTGGTTTATTAACCAGTTGCAAAATAAAATTTTCCAGCGCTCTGACTGGCTTTAAATCGCCATATAATTTATGTTTATTTTCTGCAACTTGCTGGGAAATATATTGCCGATATTTAGCATCTTTCCCCAGACGGATGGCGATTTGCACGTATTCTGATTTATTTGAAGCGATCGTCTCTTCGATACCCATCATCTGCAAAATTGCCAGAGAATGCCGCGATCGCATCAGCTCTCCTGGTAAAGTGACAACCGGAACATTATGAGCAATAGATTCGAGCGTGGAGTTACATCCAGACCAACCAATACTATCTAAGAAGACATCTGCTAAAGCTGTAGTCCCAGCAAACTTACTGTTATTGAGGAAAGACAAAAACAAACAGTGATCTTGATAATCTAACCCGAATGCTGCAAAAGCATGGTTTAAGCGCTGGCGAAATCTTTCTGTTATTTCTTCACTTTTGCTTTTAATAAACACAAACTTAGAATTTCCTAATTCTTTAGCAATAGAGGGGAAAACATCATCATGATTGGGCAAATATTTATATAATGACTGACAACACCAGAAGAAAATATCATCCTCTTTTAAACCTATATCTGGCTTCTTAATTTCTTCGGTTTGAATTGCTAAAGGTATGTAATGAATAGATAGATTGGGTAATCTAACTAATTTTTCTGTATAATATTCTTGAGCATTTTCTGGTTCCATTAAGTCACTGCTCAAGTAATAGTCAATTGTCGGGAGTCCACTAGTCTCAGGATGTCCCCAAGATGTCATTTGAATTGGCGCTAATCTCAAACAACCCAGTTTGAGCGTCATTGGGTCCATCCCAAATTCTGGGAAAATCAAGATATGTAATTTATCTTTTGCGATCGCCTCACACCATTGTTCAGTTGAGCGAACACCTTGGACAAATTTATCAAAAGCCTTGGTGGCACTCATTGTTGAGTAATCTGTTTTCTCTCCGGTATAATAACCAAATAATTCAAACTCACTTCGATCTATATTTTCTACCCAACCTTTAATCGGGATTTTCCAATTAGAATGACTAGATAAAAACCCAGAAACGATACCAATACGAACCTTTTGATTTTTATCTAAATTTGGCAGAACAAGCGGCTGGCAATCTTGGGGATAGCGACTCGACATAATCTGGAAAATCATTTCTCCATAAGTTCGCTGTAAATCTCGGTCATTTAAGCCTTGATATGTCAAATAAAAAGGTTGAAATGCTCCCACAGCCTCAGATGCTTTGGCCCGTTCTTCGCAATCGATTAATTCATAATATTTAGCTAAATCTTGCAAATACTGTTGATACTGATTTCGTCTGAATGCAATTTCTTCAACATTAGAATAGATAACTGGTAGTTGGCTCATACAAGCACCAAATTTAGCCAGATCGTAGTTTGGTGTCACTTTGACTGCTTGCTCAAATGCCTGAATTGCCGCTTCTATTTGGTTATCATCTCTCAATGCTGTTCCCAAGTTAGAATAGATGTAATCAATATCAGGTCGAATTGTAATCGCTTTTTGATAGGATTCTATGGCGGCATCAAATTCATTTTGTGCCCTGAGAATATTTCCCAAGTTGTTATAGGTAATTGCAAAATCAGGTTGAATGCTTAAAGTTTTTTCGTAAACTTCTATTGCTTCTGCAAATTTTCCTTTTTCCTGGAAAAGATACCCTAAGTTGTGATAGGCGTAATGATAGTCTGGTTTAATTTTTAGTGCTTGTTGGTAAGAATCGATGGCATCATTGAATCGCCCTTGTTTTTGGAGTACTTCTCCTAAATTAGTATGAGATGATACCAAATCTGGCTGCAATGCAATAGCTTGGCGATAATATAATTCTGCTATCTTGAAATCGCCTGCCTGTTGCCTAGCCAAAGCAAACTGCTCATTCAACTCTGCGTAGTGGATTTGTTCTTCTGGTGACAGCTTACCTTGAATGTGAAGAATATTTCTGATATTAATTTGTACTTCTATGCTGTCAGGGAGAATTAAGAGTGCTTTTTCATAACAGGCGATCGCTTCTTCTAGTTTACCCTGTTGTTGCAGAGCAAATCCCAAGCTGTTGTATATTGCCCCTACTTCTGGCTGTAATTGCAAGGCTGTTTGAAAAAATTGTTCTGCATTCTGATATTGTTCTCGTTGCTGCGCCAGCAGACCTAATCCATAGAATGCCTCTGACTGCTGGGGATCTACGTCTATAATTTGACGATAAATCTCTTCGGCTTGGGTGAAGCGCTTAGTTTGGTGATATTGACTTGCGAGTTGGAGAGCATCAGGAATTGTGGTCACGTCGCTTTGCTCCAAATTCAAAATTAACAATCCCCATAAATAGACTTAGGAGCTTGTATCCTTTTATTTATGAGCTATAATTTATACAATCTTTATTTATTTAATATCTCTTTTGTTCCTATATCTGCAAGGAACTCAAGCTTTTGAAACTTATAACTGATATCGATTGATATCATGTCTGCTTGATTACTTCCTAAACTTAATTAAAAGGAATTTTACCCTTCTCTACTTTCGGGGATCTACGAGAAGCCTAATGCTACGGTAAAATAATCCTCTTATAACTATTAGCCCAGAGTTTTAATTCAGGGCGGGCAAACAACACAGACTGCGAACTGAGTTGAGAATTAAATGTTGTAAGTTGTAAAATTTTATTGCGTAAACAGTTTTTTGAGATCAAAAGATGTATTTTTGGTAAAAGCCGAAGGCTCAAATGAGCAAAGAGCCTTCGGCATTTATCAATATACTAAGCTTTCGAGCCTAACTCTACTTGCAGAAGTTAATACTTTTTGTAAGTAGAGTTTAATTATTACTACTTTTTACTACTAATTGCTAGTTTGAGCAAAGCTTGATGATGAAGCAGTAGCACTAGTAGGAGTGACGGTAGCGTTAGTAAAGGTTACGGCTACATTGTTGAGGCCGCCGGTTGCTGAAGCATCTGCATCAGCTTGTGCAACGCTGTTGAATTTTACAGGGGGCTTGGGCTTCTTGATTATGATGATAATTGGCTTCTTACCATAAGTACCACCGATAATTTCTTCAGAGGTATTTTCCAAGTAGTTTAGATCAGAAATGATCATTTGAGTTCTCCTAAAATTTGTAACTGTTGTTGGGAATATTTTGTCTAACCAACTTCTTTCGTTTGGCTATACATCTAATATACTTTATTCCTCAAAAAAGTCAATGCTTTTTTGAGGAATTTATGATTAAAAAAACTAATGTATTTATGTTTGGAAAGCATTATATGTAGTCCTATCTGAACTTAGAAAAAACTGCATGACAAATATAAGCAGAAATTAAAGTAATTGCTGCTCAGAAAGAGTTATAGCGATTTAATTTAATTTTTAAGTAAAGCAAAAGCAGCACTTTGTAGAGATATTCACAAAACACTAAAAAAGAAAAGCTATGAAGTTTTGAAGTAAATAAAACCTGTATTTGCAACATTTTTGAAGACTATAGAAATCTATCCTAATTTAGGGTAGATACTTCGCAACAAAAATATTTGGAAACTCCTACATTATTTAGTCTTGGTGAATAACATATTTAATTCCTCTTGCGAACCGTCTAAGTCTATTTGAGTAACTATTTTCATCGTGGTGATTTGTTGCTTTAACCAATCAGAAAAGGATTCTGTAATGATTATTTGGCGCAACTGTTCATCTAATTTGGGTTGAATGACTTCTTCCACCCAAATTAAATACACTCCCTTGGGAGTCGTTATCGGTTTGAGAGCTTCTGGTGGTGCAGCAGCAAAGACGGCGGCTGCAATCTCTGGACGAAAATCTTTGCGGTATCGGAGTCCTTTGTATCCATAAGCACGACGAGCTTCTGGTTCTGAGATATATAGACGAGCAATATCTGGAAAACTGATTTCGCCTTCTTCTAGGGCATAAAAAAGCTCTAAAGCCAAGTCTCGATCCTCGAAGACAACTTCGTAGGTAACGGCGGCGATATAATCTAGCTGATGTTCGTAAAAGTGCTTTTCCAGTTGATTGGAAAATAGATGATTCGCTAACTTCCGCGAAAGGATGTTGTTGTAGGCTAATTCTTCAAACTGATCCACAGAGAGGTGGTGTTTTTCTAGCCATGACCAGGTGTCTTTAGCTTTGACAAGCTTCTTGGCGAACCTTAAGTTATCTCCTTCTTGCTGTAGTTCTTCTGGGGTGACTGTAATTCCTGCTGCTTGAGCTGCTTCGGCAATAATACTTTGCGATGCGATCGCTTCCACAACAGCAGGTATCTGACACGAGAGTTTAAGACTGTGAATGATATCTGAGGTAGAAATGGTCAGATTGTGGGGCATAACACTATATCTCCAATAATTAAGCGGATTAGGTATCCCTTCTCTGCGAGACGCTACGCGAGCGAATGGCTTACCTCGGCAACGCTTGGCACAAGTCGCTCAGGGCAAGTGAGCACGGGGCATTAATTATTCCTCCAATCTCCCTTGCCCTATTTCCTGATTCCAGTGCAATACCTTTCTTTACCTACATCTCCAAACCGCCCTTTTTCAGTTTTTTGAACGGATCTAGAACAAAGTCAATAACTCGGCGTTGACGAATGATGACTTCAGCATTTGCTGTCTGACCGGCACCTAATAGAATACGTTTGTTGCCATTTTGGACATACTGCTGATCTAAGGTGATTTCTAATTCATAGGTTTCGATGTTGCCTTGGGGTGTTTGGCTAACTTTCGAGTCAGGCGAGATCCAGGTAACTTTTCCTGGCACGATGCCATACTCTTGGAAGGGATAGGCATCAAACTTGATTTTTACTGGCATTCCTAACTTCAAGAAACCGCTATCCTGATTAGGCATATTTGCTCTGAGTACGAAGTCTGTTTTCGTGGGTGCAATTTGGGCAATCCTTTGACCGATTTGTACCACCGCTCCTGGTTTAGTGGTGGGTAATTCAAAAATCACCCCATTAATCGGCGATCGCACCACGCGCTGCTGAATTTGCAATCTTGTAGATATAAGCTGGCTTTTAGTCTGAGCGATTTCTGATTGCGTTGCTGTTATTTGTGCCTGTATATCTTTTAGCTGCTCCTGATTTTTCATTACAGCTAGTTGTCCGGCTTGCGTGGCACTTTTATAACTACTTTGTTCTTCTTGCAGTCGGAGTTTTGCTTGTTTGATATCAGACTCTAACGTTTTGATAGTTACCTGATAACTATTTAGCTCTTGGGCTAAACGCAATTGAGCTTGTTTAATATCTGATAAAGACTTTTTATAAAGTCGTTTGCTTTCTTGCTCTTGTTTTTTGATTTCATCAAATACGTTTGGAGCAACTATCTTATCGTCAACGAGTTTGCTATAACGTGCAACGTTCCTAGAATCTATAATCAAACGACCTTCAGCCGATTCCCGATCGTCTTGATTGGTGGAAATTTGCTCCTGTGCTTGCTTAACTGATGATTGCTTTTCTAACTTTTGGAGGTTATAGCTACTCAGTTTGGCATCCAGGTTTTGCTGCACCTGGTTGAGTTGAGCCAATTTTTCTAATTCTTGGGATTTATTTTGTTGTTCTAAAAGACTCGTTGACATTAAAAGTTGATTTTTCAGCAGTTCCAGTTGGGATTGCCGATTTTGTAGCCCTTGCAATTTGCTCTGGACTTGTTGGACTTCCGTTTGTAGCAACTCAGAATCCAGTTCCAGTAAAACCTGTCCGGCTCTAACTGTATCTCCTTCTTTAACCGTCACTGCTTTGACACTTCCAGCAGCTTGAGCGTCTAATTTTTGAGTTGCGCCTTTAGGTTCTATACGCCCTCTGGCACTACCAGTTTCATCGACTTTCGAAAGAGTTGCCCAAGGCAAGAATAGACCAGCAAAACCGATGAGCGTATATAACAAACCACGAGTCCAAATTCGAGGTAAGGCATTGAGTAGTTTTTCTGTACCGTAGTACAAATCTTGACTTTCATTTTCGGCCTCTGTCTGCTCGTCAAATACCGGTTCCTCTTGCTGTTTGTAACCTTGATATTCATCTTGCTCATCTGGGGGAAGTGGGGACGATCTATTGGGATGTGGCATGGTTTTATTTCCAATAACAGTAGATGGGGAGTGGGGGAGAAATCAATTCAAAATTCAAAATTCAAAATTGTTTACGCAGAGTCTCGTCGAGAATAAAAAGACTGCCCAATGCCCCATCAACTAACTTGAGACATCTGTTGTTGATTCAGGTAGTAATAATGACCTTTTTTAGCGATTAATTCGTCGTGGGTACCGCTTTCTACCAAAATACCTTGATCTAAAACCAGGATTAAGTCCGCGTTGCGGACTGTAGAGAGGCGATGGGCAATAATTACACTTGTGCGTCCTTTAAGAATTGTTTTGAGGTTGTTTTGAATAATCCGTTCTGATTCTGAATCTAGGTGACTAGTGGCTTCATCAAACAGTAATAACCGAGGATTTCCGAGCAAAGCACGAGCAATAGCTAGGCGTTGGCGCTGTCCACCAGAAAGCATTCCGCCGCTTTCACCAATTTCGGATTCGTAACCCATCGGTAATTTTTGAATAAATTCATCGGCTCCAGCATATTTTGCTGCTTGGATAATTTGTTCTGAAGAAGCATTTGAATTAGCGATCGCAATGTTTTCGCGAACAGTCCCACCAAACAGAAAAGTATCTTGGTCTACAACGCCGATTTGGGAACGGAGCGATCGCATAGATACATTGGTGATATCGTTACCATCAATGAGGATTTTGCCATCTGTCGGTGGGTATAAACCCAAAATCAATTTACTGAGAGTTGTTTTTCCAGAACCGCTGCGCCCTACGACTGCAACCATCTGTTCTGGCTTAATTTCAAAGTTGAGATTTTCTAATACGTTAGTGTCGCTTTCTGAGTGATAACGAAACGTAACATTCTGAAAACAAATGTTACCGCGGAGTTTACCTAACGACTTGCGGGGTTTAGTTTCTAAGTCTTCTTCTGGTTCCGCCTCCAACACATCATTAATACGTTCAGTGGAAATCACGATTTCCTGTAATTCATTCCACAGCAAAGCCAGTCGCTGGAAAGGACTCAAGACGTTACCCACCAACATATTGAAAGCAACTAATTGTCCAATAGTTAGTTCGTTATTAATTACCTGGGTTGCTCCGTACCACAGCAATGAAGTATTTACAAAGGTGTGGATGACGCCACTGATAATTTGTATGCGATTGTCAATTATTTGAGCATTAAAGTCTTTTTTGATTAAATCATTTAGCAGTTCCTCCCAACGCCAACGCACTGTCTGTTCAATTGCTAATGAGCGGACGGTACGAATTCCGCTTAGGGATTCTATGAGATAGCTTTGTTCTTTGGTAGCTGCATTAAAAATATCTCTGGAGATGCGGCGTAAAATACTTGTGCTGGCCAGCGCCAAGATAAAAAATGGCGGTACAGTACACAGCACGAATAATGCCATCCGCCAGCTATAGGAAAACATCAAAGCCAGATAAACCACTAATGTCAGCATATCCAACACAATCGAGAGTGTCTGACCAGTCAGGAAGTGCTGAATTTTCTGGTTTTCTTGGATGCGCGAGATTATATCCCCAACGAAACGCGACTCGAAATAAGCAAGGGGTAAACGGAAGGTATGTTTGATGAAGCCTACGAGTAAGGCGATACTAATGCGGTTAGCAGTGTGAAATAAGAGATATTGCCGTACACCGTTGACAGCAACACCAAACAACCCAAAAACAATCATTCCCAAACCAATGGCGTTTAAGGTTGGAACACTGCGTTGCACAAGCACTCTGTCGAGCAACAACTGGGTAAATACTGGCGTTACTAACCCAAATAATTGAATTACTATTGAAGCTATGAAAATTTCTAGCAGTGTTCGATAGTGAGGTTTGACTAACTCAAAAAATTTCCAGAAGCTTCTACTTTCGTTTTTAGCACTTTTTAGTAAAGCTGTTGGTTGCAGTAACAATGCATAACCAGTCCAACCTGCTTGAAATTCAGCTTTTGTCAGACTGCGTTGACCAAGAGCCGGATCGCATACAATCACCCGCTTTTTGGTGATTTCATAGACAACAATAAAGTGTTTGCCTTCCCAGTGAGCAATTGCAGGTAAAGGTTGTTCAGCTAATTTATCAAGAGTAGCTTTCACTGGACGGGTGGCAAAACCCAGGTATTCTGCTGTTGCAGCCATAGCCTTTAAGGATGCACCGTTGCGAGTGACATTGGTCATATCCCGTAGGCGATTGATACTAAAATGTTTGCCCCAATAGTTACCAATCATCACCAAGCAAGCAGAGCCACAATCAGCTGCACTTTGTTGGGCATAGAAGGGATAGCTTTTGGTAATCCGCTTCCACCAATGCCCCATTTGTACTTTCGGACTGGGAAAGTAAAAACGTGATTTTTTTGTTGGCTGTTGTTGTGACTGCTTCTCTTTTTGGGGAAAAGGAATAATTTTAGATTTTGCAGATTGGGAAGTTTTTTCTCTAGTACCTAATCTCCTGCGATGCACTGAGCCGGTCGTTGTGTCCTCAGTCTCCAATTCCGTTCCGCTGACGCTCATGGCAAAAGCCCACTCCCCCAACTCCGGGAAGTATTCTAGTGCTGTTTGCATCTGGTCGTTTTTCAGAATGTAAGCAATCGTTGGTTGCGTTGTTTCCCAATCTCCTTGTTTTGGTTGAGCAAAGATTGTACCTGGTGTCAAAGAATCGCCTTCAGAATGCCGCAGTTGACCTTTGTACAATAGCCACAACTCTGAATTTTGGGATATTTGTGGACTTACAGAGCCATTTTCTAACTGGTGTCGCTCAAACAAAGATAAGGCTTTGAGCATTCCTGAAACTTGTGATGTATGGCGTGGGAATTGTGATACTTGGCGACATAACAACAACAAATCCCAAAGTTCTGCACGGGCAAATAGGCGATCGCGAATGTTAGGATACTTGTCTATCAACCTTTGCAATACTTCTTGCCTAAAATAGCCAAGTTTTAAGCTTGTCGAAGCTCTAGCTACATAAGGACTAAAGTTAGCTTCTGGAAACAAGGTCAATTCACCAAAAACAGACCATGCACCAAAGGTAGTAATTAAATTCTCAGAACTATCTAATAGTCGGACTTTACCTGTAAGAATAATGTATATACCAGGATTCGTCTGTGTAGATTCCCAGAATTGCTTTGCTGATTGTGGCTCCACAATCTCCATTTCTGCCAAGAAGTTCTCTAATTCTTTTTCTGAAAGTTTTGTACCCAAGGTGTACAAAATTCTTTCACCCACATGTTGCTCAGAAAGCACTGGTGGCATTTTCTCATCTCCACAAAAAAAATTTAGTTATCAGTCGGAATCCAATTCAAAACTTCATTAAAAATATTATTTAATCCCGTATTTTCACCGAGGAAACTCTAAGCTTTATTAAAGTAGAGTTTAGAGAGAAATAGTATGCTAGTTAAGCATCTATCTTTTACATACATACAAGGTATTTTTATTGAGTGGGCAATCTACTGGTTGCAGCAAGTTATTGATGTGGCAATAACTAGTGTAAATGCTAAAATATCGAGCTAGAGCTTTGTTTAGCGACATTTAGCTTCAAAAACTAACTGCATTGACAGACTTCATACAAATATGGATTGCTCATTTTTGCAATCAGCAGTAATTGTAAGTGATGATTAAGAGGAATTATTTTCGCAATATAATTTGCTGTATGCAGCAATAGCTATGCAAAATATTTCATTTATCCATCACAAACTCTCAAAGTTTTTTCTAGTTCCGGACAATGTTATGGCTGAAAGTTAGCTTTCATGCTTTTTAACAAGACCTGACTTGGAATAATTTTTAAAAGAATGTTTTCAGACATTCCTAACTTTTTAACAGCCTTGTCTTGACTTAAATGGTGTGACATAATTGTAGTTAGAAATTGCATTGAGTCGTAAATTATGTGAAAACGTAATCATTAGCAGTTGTGTGCACAAAGCCTGACAGCAAAAAAACCACAACTACAAATCTGACTAACGTTGTAGTGTTAATCAGAAATTTACACAATGTGCAATTAGCTTCCGGCATATTCCCTAGTGCTTTGGCGAGTCTAGGGGATAGTCTCCGGGATAAGTTTATCCTTATCGTGCAACCTAGAACAAAAGAAGATTTTGAGTAGGCTACAGGAAACAGAAGACGATAAAAACTATAAAGCTATAAAAGCACATCGTAATTTTGTTTAAGTAGTATTTTACCAATTAAGCAAAACTACACTTAAACAAATATTGCTTAAGTTTGCTTGGAGATTCCAGAATGGATCTTTTTCCAGCACTGCTTAGTATCTTTTAGGGAGCATCTAGCAAGTTATTTAACGTTTGTATTATACCTCCTATAGTGTAACAAATGCAAGTCACCAAAAGAGACTTACGAACATCATATTTACATACAAACATGATATTTACATAATTAGCTTACACTCCTTATGCTCTTAAATTTAGATATTTTAGTAGTTTCTTAATGTAAATTTTCTAACAAGTCACCTAATAGATGATTTTTAACAAAAAAAATATATTTCACAACCATTTATACATTAAATCTTTAAATAGCTAAGTGGCATAACATGATGGTAGCCATATCGGCAACTATTGTTTCCTTAAAGGTGACAATTAAGTTGTTTAAATTAGCTGTGAGGTAAAACACATTAATGTTGTGATCGGGCACACAACACTAGTTAACTACCCTAATCTTAGCATTTTTACCATCAAGCGCATAGCAGCAATACATATTACAGCTTGATAAAAGTTTAGAAATAACCATCATGTTTAAATGAGTCTATAGTTCAAAAAATGACAATAAATCGCAAATTCGTCTTTTAAAACCTAAGATTGCGATCCGATCGAGTAAAGTAATAAATGTATAAATTGAATGGTGGTTATAGAGCCAGTGCCCTGACAAAAGTGTGACACCATCGATTTGGTAAAATATAGAAAATCATCCATAGCGGTTCTTAATCAGATAAGGTACATCCTCAAAGTTAAAATATATATCCAGTCCAGTTATACCTCAGTAACAGAGGAACCGCTATAAAAGCAACCAATATCACTTTGGTTGCGATCGCCAATGGTGTTGCTGTATATTTATCCATTAGAAAATCTACTTGATGAGAAAATTATCCCTATGTTATCTAGGGATCTTTATATTACTCTCAGCAGAGAATATTTAAACGCTTGTTTCTCCGTGCTTGGTTCCAAACGCGGAGATTTAATTTGAATGATGATTAGCTTAAAAGACCAGTAGGCAATTCAGTTCCTAAGTTGTGGGGCGATCGCTGAATTTTTTGATTGGCTTGGCTTGCTCTATGACAGGAGTTTGTGTCATACTTACGAAAACTAAGAATTACTAAATATCGGTCGGTTTTAAGTAGTATTTTCAGAGCATTAGAAGTAATACAGTTAGGGCAATGAGGATTGGCGGTGAGGGGAGACTGGCGTCGTGCAGAAAATTGAGGCTCCTACAAACTTGAGATGCTTCCATGTTGAAAAACATCTCTGATTTAGTAGTACAGTGAATTACGAAGGAGTACTTATGTCACAGTTGGAGCAAGCAGTGCCAGATACCTTTGTAGCCCAAGGCTTAGAAACTCTCCCCAATATTTTCGACCGAGTTGAGGCTCTGGCCAAAGATTTCGCCACCCGCGCAGGGGCACACGATAGAGATGCTTCCTTTCCCTTCGAGAATTTTACAGCTTTGCATGAGGCAGAATTACTCAACCTCACCATTCCAGGTGAATTCGGTGGCCTGGATTTGGGTTTGGCAACTATCTGTCGGGTGATTGAAGGGATAGCACGTGGCGATGCTTCGACCGCATTAGTACTGACGATGCACTATCTTCAACATGCTCATGCAGCCCGTAGCCGTCGCTGGCATCCAGAAGTATATAAGCGGCTGTGTCGTGAATCAATTGAAGGCATTGCCCTGCTAAATGCAGCCCGTGTTGAACCAGAGCTAGGAACGCCAGCCAGAGGCGGATTGCCAGCGACAATTGCCAAACGAACAGCAGAAGGCTGGCGTTTAACAGGACATAAGCAATACACCACAGGCAGTCCCATCCTCAGCTATTTTGTTGTTTGGGCACGGACAACTGAAGATGAACCACAAGTTGGGAATTTTCTGGTTCCGCGCGATCTGCCAGGTTTGCGAATTGTCGAAACCTGGGATCACTTGGGGATGAGAGCTACAGGCAGCCATGACCTCATTTTAGAAAATGTATTAATTCCCACAGAGTATGCTCTAAATATCAACCCCATATCTGCTGTGCCATCTTTCGATCCGCTAATTTCCACTTGGGGCAGTTTAACAGTGAGTGCTTTATATCTCGGTGTTGCTAGTAGTGCGCGAGACTGGCTTGTTAAATATCTTTGGGAGCGATCGCCTTCTAATCTCAAAGAGCCACTGGCAACTCTGCCGCGTTTCCAAACTGCTGTAGGTGAGATAGAAGCACTGCTGTTTGCTAATAATAGATTGATTTATAGTTTGGCTCAAGATATTGACAAGGATAAGTATGAGTATAACGTAGGATTACAGGCACAGGCTGTTAAATATCTCACCACAACCAACTCGATTCGTGCTGTAGAAATTGCCTTAGAACTAACAGGCAATCCTGGTTTATTAAAAAGAAATCCTTTAGAGCGTCACTACCGTGACGTTTTGTGCAGCCGTATACATACGCCGCAAAATGATGTTATTTGCCAATCTTTAGGGAAGTCGGTGCTGAAAGTTAAGTGATTGGGGAGTGGGGCAAGTAGGAGAGCAGGGAAGCAAGGGAGCAAGGGAGCAGAGGAGAAGTTGCAGTAGAGGAGAAGTTGCAGTAAGTTTTATCTCCTCTGCCCCTTTGCTCCTCTGCCCCTTGCGCCTAATGCCCAATATTTAGTATCCAGCTTGCTTATCTACGACATTCCGCAAGGGCTGACCGTTTTGGTAGCGTTGAAGATTGTCGATAAATAGTTGTGCTATGCGCTCTCTCAGGCGTGGCGACAAGGCTGAACAATGGGGAGTGATAAAGGCATTCGGTAGCGACCATAAGGGACTTTCTGGCGGCAGAGGTTCGGTTGCAACAGTGTCTAATCCAGCACCCGCAATCCAGCCCTCACGTAGTGCGGTAAGCAATGCGGCTTCATCTACGATCGCACCACGAGCAATGTTAATTAGGTAAGCAGACTGACGCATAGAGCGCAATGCAGCTTCATCGATCGAGCCTTTAGTTTCTGGAGTTAAAGGTGTGGCAATAACTACATAGTCTGCGGCTGGGAGAAGCGATCGCCACTCATCGGCACCTACAACTTTGTCAAAATTCGGTAGAGGATCGGGATGGCGGCGACTACCCCAAACTGTAACTCCAAAGGCTTTGGCACGAGATGCGATCGCTTGACCGATATTTCCTGTGCCGAGAATTAATAAAGTCGCGTCTGCCAACTCTTCGAGAAACACTCCTCTTACCCAAGTGTGTTCATTCTGCAAAGTTTGTAATTTCCGCAGATTCTTAGCATGATAGAGCATAAATGCCAGTACAAATTCCGAAATTGGAATTGCATGAACCCCTGCGCCATTGGTGAGGATGATGTCCTTTTGCAAAAAAGTTGGCGTGAGGATGTGATTCACGCCAGCACTTGGTGACTGTTGCCAACGTAGCGCGGGTGCTGCTGTCAGTACTTTGTCAAGGGTAGAGGTTTTCAGGTAAAATCCATTGACATAAATCTCTGCATCACTGGCATCACCATCGAAATTACCTTCACTATCCACCTCCACGACATCTATATTAGATGGTAGATGTGGCTTTATATCTGCAATGAGATGATCGGGTAAAATTAGTTTCACTATTAGCTACTCCCTAATTCAATTTTGGATTTGGATTTTGGATTGTGCAACCCAATCGGCAGCACCTCTTCATTTTTAATTTTTAATTGCTTAGTATCCTGCTTTTTTATCTACTACATTTCGTAACGGTTGACCAGCTTGGTAACGCTTTAGATTGTCGATAAATAAAGCTATTGAACGCTGTTTACTTTTGGGTGAATGACCGGAAGTATGAGGCGTAATAAAGATGTTAGGAAGCGACCACAAAGGGCTTTCTGGTGGTAACGGTTCGGAGTTAACTGTGTCTAATGCTGCACCTGCAATCCAACCTTCTTTAAGCGCTTTTATTAATGCCGATTCATCGATTACGCCACCGCGAGCAATATTAATTAGGTAGGCATGATTTGGGAGCGATGCCTTCGGCGGGCTACGCCAACGCAATACAGATTCATCAATAAATTCTTTGGTTTCGGGAGTTAGGGGTGTTGCAATCACTACATAATTAACTTTTGGCAGGAGCGATCGCCATTCATCAGCACCCACTACTCTATCAAAATTTGGTAGCTCTTGGGGATGACGACGACTCCCAATAATTCCTGGATTTTTATCTAAAGCTTCTAATCTAATATGTCTATAATCTTCTGCATCATCTTTTGTTAATTTTTTGACGAACATTAGATATTTCTGTATGATTTACTTTCAATAAAGCAATATAGATTATTTATTATATTTTAGTTTATCTAGAACGTGAATATAGAAAAAATAACCCAAACCAGCACAGAGGAGAGTTGGGAGGTATTTTGATTGTTCATTAATAACTTTTTATTACTATAAATAGCTGCTTTTTAAGAGCAAGTTTTAATCTCGAAGTAGCCTATTTACCGCAGCTACCTCAAGTTTAATATTGATTGACTACAAAAAGCTTAAATTTCAACTACTCAGCTGTAATAACTGGTTGTTTACCTGAGTATTATCATTGCTCATTACTCGTTCTAAAACAGCTTCTCTGATATTGATAAACACTTCGCTACTTCGATCTCGCGGGCGTGAAAGTCTCACAGGTAAATCCATAGAAATCTTTCCTTGATCGATCACTATCACTCGGTCTGCCAACGCCACAGCCTCTTCCACATCGTGAGTAACCAAAAACGCAGTAAATCTTCGCTCTTGCCACAAGTTTTCAATCAAATGCTGCATTTCTTGGCGAGTTAGAGCATCTAATGCTCCTAAAGGTTCATCTAGCAACAACAAACGGGGCTGACTGGCTAACGCTCTGGCCAATGATACCCGTTGCCGTTGTCCTCCAGACAAAACATAAGGCCACTCATCAGCTCTATCTTTGAGTCCGACTTTATTGAGTACCCACAAAGCTTTTTCACGCCAATTACCTTCTAAGCCCAATCCCACGTTCTGAATAACGCGTTTCCACGGCAGCAAGCGAGGATCTTGAAACATCACTGTTACAAAGCGGCTGAGTCTATGTAGTGGTTCTCCATCCAGGAGTATTCCACCTGAAGTTGCTCTATCTAATCCTGATACAAGACGCAATAATGTACTCTTACCACAACCACTTCGTCCGACAATAGCGACAAACTCACCTGCTTCAACTTCTAAATTCAGCGAGTTTAAAACAGTTTTATTGCCAAAAGATTTCGTCAAATCCAAAATACTTAGTTGTGTACCCTGTACATTTGAACTCACTTGCAAAACCTCCTTTTGAGAACAATTTGAATTTAATTATTTGATGAGATGTTGAAGAAAAGAAACTACATTTAAAATCAAGATTTTTCAATCTTTGATTCTGGTAAATTTGGCATTTATGACTTTTGATAATTGGGATTCCAAGCCAAGAATTTTGTTTCTAATCCTCTGGCAACTGCATCTGCTAATTTACCTAGTAGTGCATAGATTACAATACTCAAAACCACAACATCGGTTTGCATAAACTCACGGGCATTCATTGCCATATAACCAAGACCGGAATCTGCTGCGATCGTTTCTGCCACAATTAGTGTCAGCCACATAATTCCCAACGAAAAACGGACACCAACGAGAATCGAAGACAAGGCTCCTGGAAAAATAATTTGCCACAGAAGTTGTGGTGTTTTTAATCCATAGACTTTTCCCATTTCAATCAATCCAGGGTCAACACTACGGATACCATGAAATGTATTGAGATATAACGGAAAAAACACCCCCATAGATACTAGAAATAATCTAGCTTGATCGCCAATACCAAACCAGAGAATCACTAGCGGAATTAATGCCAAATTAGGGATAGTACGGAGCATTTGTAAGGAACTATCCAATAACTTTTCTGCGATACGGGAAAAGCCATTGAGCAATCCTAAAGCGAACCCAATACTGCCACCAACTATAAAACCAGATATCGCCCGCCCAGCACTAATTCCTATATGTTGGAACAGTTCTCCAGTTGAGCCAAGTTTAATTGCTGTAGCGATTACACCACTAGGGGCTGGTAAAATCCTGCTTGAAAGTAGGCCAGTTCTAGAAGCAAGTTCCCAAAGAATTAATATGGTGACAGGCACAATCCAAGGAACTATTTTCTCGATTTGCGGGTTGTCTAACACCTCGCTCAGGGATATCTTGTTTTTGCTTTTGGTGCTTTTAAAGGTAATAGTCATGGAATTTGGGATTTTAGATTGTTCCAAAGGATGAATCTAGAAGTATCACCAACAAAATTAGTAATTTACTCTTTAATTAGAAATTACTAATTATTAGGTTATGAAGCACTTGTGAGTTGTTTCGCAAATTTTCCATTGGCGACGATTTCGCTAACAGAACTCAAGACTGGTGGTGTTAAAGGTGCAGGTTCACTTTGCAAAGGTAGGCGGGGAAATAATAATTCAGCGGTGCGATACGCTTCTTCTAAATGGGGATATCCAGAGAAAACGAATGTTTCTATCCCCAAATTGCGATATTCCAGCATCCTAGCGGCAACGGTGTCAGGATCTCCGACTAAGGCCGTACCAGCACCACCCCGCACCAATCCAATTCCTGTCCAAAGGTTGGGGCTAATCTCTAAGGCTTCTCGACTACCACTATGTAGTTGACTCATGCGCCGCTGTCCTTCAGAATCAGATTGAGCTAAGTCTTTCTGAGCTTTAGCGATCGCATCCTCATCCACATACTTAATTAGCTCATTGGCTGCATCCCAAGCAGCTGACTCGGTTTCTCGCACAATTACATGCAAGCGAATCCCAAAACGGACTGTTCTACCTTGTTCAGCCGCTAGTCGCCGAACTTCGGCAATCTTTTGGGCTACTTGTTGTGGAGGTTCACCCCAAGTCAGGTAAACATCTATATGTTTAGCAGCAACCCGCTTGGCGGCAGCAGATGAGCCACCAAACCACAAAGGTGGATAGGGTTTTTGAACTGGTGGGAATAGGAGTTTACCGCCTTTAATATCCAGGTGGTTTCCTTTAAAATCGACTGTTTCCCCACTGACAATACCCCGCCAAACTCTGAGAAATTCATCGGTTAAATCATAGCGATCGTCATGACTAAGATGCAAGCCATCCCCAGCCAGCTGTACCGGATCTCCACCTGTCACTACATTAATTAACAATCTTCCTTTAGAAATTCGGTCAAATGTTGCTGCCATCCGTGCAGCAGCACCTGGGGAAGTAATCCCTGGACGAATTGCGACGAGAAATTTCATCTGCTTGGTGACAGATATAAAAGCGGCGGCGGTTATCCAAGCGTCCTCACAAGAACTGCCTGTAGGTAATAATGCGCCCGTGTAGCCTAAACTATCTACAGCTTGGGCAATTTGTTGTAAATAATCAGGTGTGACAACACGAGAACCAATATCTGTGCCTAAATAGCGTCCGTCATGAGATCCAGTAGGGATAAACCAAAGAATTTGCATTTGTGTCAAGCAGGGTACAAGGGTATTTCCTACGATATATCGATCGAATTACCGTAGTTTATAGTCAGCATTTTACAGGAAATTATTTAAAACGCCAGTGATAGATTAACGATTCATAAAGAATAACTGCCCACAAGATTGACGTTTTCACGCACAATGCCAATAATCATGACACTTTTTTTGCAACAATAGCTGTCGTGAAGAATACAAGTTTTGTGTCAATTACCCACATTTTTGCGACTTGGAAGTGTTCATTTCTGGTTTCATCGACAGAAACCTTGCTAACTTGCACTTTCTAAGTCTGTGTATGGCACTAAGATAACGGCAAATCCATGATATAACTGGCTTTTGGATATGGGGTGTAAGTATTGGGGTGTGGGGAATTAAGAAGATGTTTAACTCCTTGACACAACTAAAATTTAATTTTATTAAACACTACACCCTACACCCTACACCCTACACCCTGCCCTGACGAGGTTTCAGCTTTTCTTAGTGCCATTCGGTTACGATCTTTGGGTTCTTGGGTTGGCTTTCAGCAAACAGCAATTCGGTTTGAGGGCAATTCCCGCTTTGCTGCGGAAGTTAAATACACTTTTAGCAAATCCTTAGCCCTTGCTATCAATGGTCTAGTGTCCTTTTCAATAGTGCCACTGTAGTTATCAACTTACTTAGGCTTAGTAGAGTGGCGGCGGCCATCTTCATGGCTAAGAATTTTGACATATTTTCGCCTGATGAAAAGTACTAGGTCTTGCATTGTACCAAGCTCTATGCAAAGATAATGCTACCAAAGTACGGTAAGTCGATAGAACTATCGTACTTGACTAACGATTGATGCTGTCAAAATATAGCTGATTAGAAAATAGTGTTTTCAATTAATGTTAATTGGCAAATAATCGCATCTAAATCAAGCTTGAGTGAATGTCAGTAGCCATTGATGAACTTTATACAGCATAACCAAAAAAAAGGATTTTAGGATGTATTAGAAGGATCGGTTCATATAGCGTGTGGTTGAGTTTCCCTTAAAAGTAGAGAAATCTTTGCTAAGGCAGTAATTGTCTGATTATAGCTGTTTTTAGGATTATTTGAAACATCAGAATTCCTAGTTACGGCGAATTTTGGATTGGACATTCAACTACTTAGTACTGGTTTCGATATTTATCAAAATTTTGCACTTTGTCAGTAGCTAAAGCCCTCGTAAATCTATGTTCTAATCGTTTTTTATAAACATTAGATCAATGATTTGTCTTGTCTATTATGTCAAATCAAGGGCGAATTTATTCATCTTTAAGGTTGAGGAGTTAAGGAGTCATGTCAAAATTTCGCTGGAATTATAGATCCATAGCGATCCTGCTTTCGGTGCTAGATATTCTAGCTATACTGGTTTTTCATCCAGCTAAAAGTCAGGCTGAATTACCTAAATCTAATGTATCTACTATTGAAGTAGAAGAGAACAAAGCTCCAGAAGCAGTTGTCAATCAAACAGTAGACACTTCAATTGCACCAGTCACTCTTAAAAAAGCTCCAAACGAACTGCAAGATCGAGTGATGCCTGTATCACAATTGTTGCAAGCTACACCGCCAACTAACCAAAAAGCCCCAAAGAATGCAGCAGGGCAAGTTACATCCGTCTCGCAACTATCAGATATTAAGCCGACAGATTGGGCATTTCAAGCATTACAGTCTCTAGTTGAGCGCTACGGTGTAATTGCAGGATATACAGATGGTACATTTAAAGGCGATCGCTCCCTAACGCGCTATGAATTTGCCGCTGGGTTGAATGCAGCTTTAGATCGCCTCAATGAACTAATAGCAACTTCGACAACAGATTTAGTCAAACGCGAAGACTTGGATACCATCAAAAAACTACAAGAACAATTTTCTCCAGAACTCGCTCAACTTCGGGGACGCGTAGATAGCCTGGAAGCACGATCTGCGAAGTTAGAAGCAACTAAGTTTACGACCACAACCAAATTTATAGGTCGAGTCCAGATTGTTGCTAGCGAACTTATAGCCGGCAATAACGTTGTCACCAAGAGACCAGCACCTAACAATGTCACACTTCAAGGCTCAACGACTTTACGGTTAAACACCAGTTTTAACGGAAAAGATTCACTAGGTATAACAATAGGAGGTGGAAATATTGAATCATTAGGACAAGCACCACCTACTCCGCTAAATCTAACAGGTGGATTATTGGGAACTTATGAGGGGAGAACTGCTGATAACTCCAGCATTACTTTTGCACGCAACACTCTTATTCTCAGTGGTGTTCGCTATCGGTTTCTACCTTTTCCAAATACCCAAGTCAACATTTATCCCTTGTCTGATGGAGCTAGTGAGATAGGTCTTTCTGGCCCCATTAACCCATATTTTGAATCGTCTTCTGCGACTGGTGCTAATGGAATTTCACGATTTTCACGGCGGTCTTTGGTCTATAACTATGGAGATAGCGGCCCTGGAATTGCTGTACTCCAGGGATTGGGCAAGCAACTTCAATTAGGGCTAGCGTACAGCGCACCAAACGGTGGTAATCCCACAACTAATAACGGCTTATTTACAGGCAGATATTTAGCTTTAGCACAGTTAATATACTACTCTTCTAATCGGAATTTTCGGGTGGCGGCAACTTACGTCAATACCTATAGCCCACCAAATACCATAGGTTTTAGTGGAACAAATTTCGGTCCAGCAGTCGGGAGTAACCTAGTAAACAGTACCGTGGCTGGAGCCGCAACTGTGGGCAACCTTTATGGTCTACAGGCGTTCTATCAAGTTAATCCCAAGTTTGCAGTTAATGCGTGGGTAAGTTATGCAGCACACCGCTATTTGGGGCGCGGAGATGGCGAAGCTATGGATTGGGCGGTAGGACTGGCATTCCCGGATCTTTTTAGTGAAGGTGCTCTAGGGGGGGTTTTAGTTGGTATGGAACCAAAAATGATTAGTCTCAGTAGGGGTGTAGATTTGGGAACGGGTGCGGGCCAAGCAGACAAAGATACTTCCCTACACGTTGAGGCATTCTACCAATATAGAATCGGAGATAATATTGAGGTTACGCCAGGTTTGATCTGGATTACTGCACCGAACTCAGATTCCAGCAATCCTGATAGTTTATTTGCTTGGGTTCGTACTGTTTTTAGGTTTTAACCTTTGACACTCCCCGGACTGAATAAAAATTTGCTGAGGTTTAATCAAAAGTCCAGGGATTCTTGAGTCTTAAGGGAGCCAATGTTAGTGCCCCAAGACAAAGCCCAATCCAATTTCGCGTCTTTTCTATCTAGACAAAACCGTTTAGAAAAATTTATTAAACTACTGTAAATTTATCGAATTTAAATATTTTATCAACCAAAATTAGACCACTACACAAAAGACGTTACAAAGCAAGTTATTGAGAAAGATAACTCAGTTGGTTTTACATAAATTTACGTTTGGAGTTGTTTGGTAAAATGCTTGCTTTTTGTTGAAAACTGTGAAAAACTTTATTATGCTAAAAACTACGGTTTATCGATCGGTTTAAAGTATTTAAGTAATGTCAAGCTAATCAGAACCTGTATTAAGGGGTCGCAATTTCTAGATTTTTAAATATTTATTTTGCAGTATGGATGGGGTGAAGACTTGATGCTTAGGAGTTATGTAAAAATAACTTGAACAATTAACTGACTACTTTGGGTTTGATAATATAGTTCCACTCACCATGAAAAGAATTTCGTTCGATTGCGATAGTATCAAGCTCTTGGTCTGTAACCTTGAT
>NZ_JBWQXL010000012.1:0-213803 GCF_056620565.1 Nostoc sp. LEGE 12454 | reverse complement strand
GGGGCTTATGCTGACGGTACATCATGGCAACACGTTATTCCATTGTTAGAGCAGGATGGCTACAAAGTGACTGCTGTGCAGATTCCGCTCACTTCTCTTGCTGATGATGTGGCAACGACGAAGCGGGTGATTAATAATCAAAAAGGTTCTGTTGTAGTAGTTGGACATTCCTATGGTGGAAATGTGATTACGGGTGCAGCGGCTGGCAATTCACAGGTGAAAGCTCTGGTTTATGTTAATGCTTTCGCACCAGATGTCGGTGAAAAGACGAGTGATTTGAATAAAAGGTATGCAGCACCTCCGATTAGTACGGCAATTGTGTCTGATGCTGCAAACTTTCTCTATATCGATCGCGGGAAGTTTCACGAATTTTTTGCCCAAGACGTATCAAAGGCTGAGGCGCGAGTGATGGCAGCAACCCAAAAGCCGATCGCCAGCGCCGCGTTTGAGCAATCAGTGGATGAAATCGCCTGGAAAAAAATTCCTTCCTGGTTTCTAGTGACTCAAAGCGATCGCGCCATTAACCCTGAACTTCAACGATTTATGGCTAAACGGATTAATGCTAAGACAACCGAAGTTAACTCTAGTCATGTTCCTTTTATCTCTCATCCAAAAGAAGTTACCAAAGTGATTGAAGCAGCAAGCACGGCTCTGTGAAGTAATCCCAATTTAACGATTTGTTAGTGAGCTAAGTCCTGCGAACCAATGAGACGCAAGTTTGGTTTCTGGCAGAACATTTGGTGCATACACCATTGGTACGCAGTTAAATTCAGCAGATCGGGTGTTGTAAATCAAATAACTAACAGTATCTCAGCGATCGCTCTTTAAATGAATTCATTCTTGACTCCATTTATCCATTGTAGATAACAGAGGAAGAGAACTTTATGACTAATTATGACTACATTGTAATCGGTGCAGGTTCGGCTGGTTGTGTGGTTGCCAATCGTCTAACCGAAAACAATGACACAACTGTGTTACTCCTCGAAGCGGGTAATCCAGATACGAAACCAGAGATTTTCATCCCAGCGCAATGCGTCAATCTACTAGGCTCAGAGGTGGACTGGAGCTATTTCTCTGAACCAGAACCCTTCTTGAATAATCGCAAAATGTTTTGTTCCCGTGGCAAAGTCTTGGGAGGCAGCAGTTCGATTAATTTCATGATGTATGTCCGAGGCAATCATCACGATTATGACCACTGGCAGGAGTTGGGAAATCCTGGTTGGAATTACCAGGATGTCTTGCCTTATTTCAAGAAATCTGAACACCAGCAACGCGGTGCCTCCGCCTACCACGGAGTTGATGGGGAGTTGAGCGTTACCGATCTCATTGCGCCTACTGCAATTTCTCAACGATTTGTAGAGGCATCTGTGGCAATGGGATTTGACTACAATCCTGATTTCAACGGTACGCAGCAAGAAGGAGCCGGACTCTATCAGCAAACTATCAAGGAGGGTAAACGGCACAGTGCTGCTGCTGCGTTCCTTGTGCCCATTGCCCAGCGTCGCAATTTGACCATAACGACTGGGGCATTGGTGACTCGATTGTTGTTTGAGGGAACCCGCACCGTTGGGGTGGAATATCTGCACGAGGGAATGCTGCACCAAGTCAGGGTTGAGCAGGAAGTGATTTTAAGTGCGGGCGCGTTCGATTCGCCCAAGCTGCTAATGCTTTCCGGCATTGGGGATGCAGCACACTTACAAACATTAGGGATTCCTATTGTTGTCGAGCTGCCAGGTGTTGGGCAAAACCTGCAAGACCACATTTTCTCTCCTGTGGTATACCAGGCAACTCAGGATTTACACTTTGCCAGCACTAGTAGTATCGGGGAAGCTGGATTATTTTTGCATAGCAAGTGGAATTCAGCGGTTGCACCCGATTTACAGTTTCTCTTCGGTTCCATTCAGCTCTTACCCCCTGGCTATGCTCCAGCGGCATTTGGATTTACGGGTGCAGTCGCTTTGACCCATCTGCAAAATATTGGCAGTGTCGGTTTGCGATCGCCTGATCCTAAAGACACACCGATGTTGCGGATGAACTATCTGCAAAATGAAACCGATGTGAAGAAGCTGGTTGAGGGAATTAAATTAATGCGCCAATTGTTTCACATGAGTCATTTTGATGAGTTTCGGGGGGCAGAAATTGCTCCGGGTGCTGAGGTTCAGAGTGATGAAGCACTCGTTGCTTACATTCGGGACACTTGCAGCACTGTGTGGCATCCGGTTGGCACTTGCAAAATGGGCATTGACCCAATGGCAGTGGTCGATCCTGAGTTGCGGGTACATGGGGTTGAAGGCTTGCGTGTCGTGGATGCCTCCATCATGCCAACAATCACCACGGGAAATACGAACGCACCCACCATCATGATTGGTGAGAAGGCAGCGGATTTAATTAAAGCAGGTCGCACAGCACGAACGATTCTCAGCAAATCTAACGTCCAAAATCCGGCGTATTCATCTATTTAGAAACGAGCGATCATCTTTGATCGATCTCAGATTATCTACCTGTTGAGTGTTTATCGGTCGATGTTAGGCAAACAGAACACTCGACCTCTGTAAAGGAATACACAATGGCACTGATTACAACACCATTCGGACGACATTCCACCGCCGCCGAGGTCGTAGAAGGAATTGATCTTTCCGGCAAGCGGGCGATCGTTACGGGAGCCGCATCGGGCATCGGCGTAGAAACGGCGCGGGCACTGGCTCAAACTGGAGCGATCATCACACTAGCTGTGCGTAATACCGATGCTGGAGCGCAAGTCGCGGCTGACATTATGGCTACTACTGGGAACCGGAATATTCATGTTGCTCCGCTTGATTTAAGCGATCGCAACTCAATTGCCAAGTTCATTGCTGCCTGGCGTGAGCCGCTGCACATCCTCGTTAATAATGCAGGGGTAATGGCACTGCCCGAACAGCGCACACCCGAAGACTGGGAGATGCAATTTGCCACTAACTATCTCGGACCCTTTGCCCTAGCGCTCGGACTACACGACGCTCTCGCAGCAGAGGGTGCCGCCCGTATCGTGTTGGTTAGTTCTAGCGGGCACCTGATGTCGCCCATTGTGTTCGATGATATTCACTTCATGTTCCGTCCTTACGATCCGTGGTTGGCATATGGACAGTCCAAAACCGCAAGCATCCTCTTTGCTGTGGGTGCTACTGCGCGCTGGTTCAAGGATGGCATTACCGCTAATGCCCTGATGCCCGGGGCGATCGCAACCAACCTCCAGCGTCATACGGGCGGTCTTAGAACCCCACCTGAGCAGCAGAAGACAATAGCGCAGGGTGCGGCAACTTCCGTTCTGTTAGCAACCTCTGGGCTACTAAAGGGCGTTGGCGGACGCTATTTCGAGGACTGCAATGAAGCCACTCTCGTCACCAACGGGAACGGCTATATGAGCGGAGTTGCCCCCTACGCCTTGAACCCAGACAATGCCGATCGGCTCTGGAATGAATCGTTGCGCCTGCTCGCTTGACCTAGCAGTAACAGTGAGCTTCACGCTGTTGATGAACGAATTGCCGGTCGTAAGCTTGCCAGCTTTTCGTCCATCATGCCAACAATCAACACGGGAAATACAAACGCACCCACTATCATGATTGCTGAGAAGGCAGCAGATTTAATTAAAGCGGAGCGTACCTCGCAAAGTTTTCCCAACAAGCTTAATGTTAAAAATTTGTCACACTTGTCTATCTAAAAACGGCATGAACGCCTGCCTTATCTGAACCGCAAACTTGAGCATTCGTAACACAATTCATTCATTAGAAGCATCTATTCCATGACAAAATCATTCTGGCTTCTTGGTTCTCGCCTCACTATCCTCGCCGATCGCACCACAACTGACGGTAAATACGACCTGATTGAGGGCTATTTCACTCCTGGTACGCAGACCCCACCCCATCGCCATACACGCTATTCCGAACAACTTTATGTGCTGGAAGGAGAGTTTACTGTCTGGGCAGGTGAAAACAAGGTTGTGCTAGGCGTTGGTGAAAGCTTTTTCATTCCGCCTAACACCATCCATGTAGTCGCCGCACTTAGCGATAAACCAGCTCGCGGGTTGGTTGTTGCTGCGCCTAGTGCCTTTGCTCAACTAATAGAAGCAACAGGGACGCTAAACGAGAATGAGGAAACTGACTTGGCATTATTCATGCGCGTCTCTAGCGAAATTGGCGACGAAACTCTGGGTGCGCCCGGAGATCTCCCTTAGAGATTAAGCTGACTATTCTTCCTTCTGACTCCACTCTCCATTAGTAACTGACCGCTTTAAACCCAACAATCAAAGGATTAGCATAATGAGAAAACTGGAAGGAAAAATCGCCCTTGTCACGGGTGGCAACAGTGGTATCGGTCTTGCCACAGCTAAACAGTTTGTTGCTGAAGGTGCCTATGTCTACATCACGGGTCGTCGCCAAGTCGAACTGGATGCTGCTGTAGAAGCCATTGGTAAAAATGTTACGGCTGTGCAGAGCGATGTTTCTAATCTGGCAGACCTCGATCGTCTGTTTGCCACCATTAAGCAAGAACAAGGACACCTCGATATCATCTTCGCTAATGCTGGCGGTGGACAAATTGCCCCACTTGGAGCAATCACTGAGGAACACTTTGACAAAACATTCAACGTAAACGTCAAAGGTTTGCTGTTCACCGTACAAAAGGCGCTGCCACTGTTACCAGAAGGCGCTTCTATTATCCTGAATGCTTCGATTACTTCTATAAAAGGTACGCCAGCTTTCAGTGTTTACAGCGCCACCAAAGCCGCCGTGAGATCGTTTGCTCGAAATTGGATACTCGACCTCAGAGAACGCAAGATTCGAGTGAATGCCATTAGCCCTGGTGTGGTTCCGACTCCTGGTTACGATCATTTGGGACTGAATGACCAGCAGTTGCAAGAATTCGTGGACAGCCAAGCTAACACCATCCCACTGGGACGAGTCGGCACACCCGATGAGATTGCCAAAGCCGTTGTCTTTCTCGCTTCAGATGACAGCAGCTTTGTGAATGGCATTGAGTTGTTTGTTGATGGCGGTATGGCACAGATTTGAAGTCCAAAAGGAGTTGAAGATGAAGCTGATCTCTGTTAATGTCGGCCTGCCGCGTGAAGTGACCTGGAAAGGAAAACTCGTCCGCACTGGAATTTTCAAAGAGCCAGTTAATGCCAGAGTGATGGTACGTGAACTCAATTTAGATGGCGATCGCCAAGCGGATCTCACCGTTCATGGCGGAGTTGACAAAGCAGTTTATGTCTATCCTTTTGAGCATTATGACTACTGGCGAAGCGAATTGCCTGACACAGAGTTAACGCCAGGAATCTTTGGTGAAAATTTCACAGTTACAGGATTTCAAGAAGAGGAAATTAACATTGGCGATCGCTTCAAAATCGGCAGTGCTGAATTAATGGTGACTCAACCACGCTTACCCTGCTACAAACTAGGGATTCGCTTTGGGCGAGCAGATATGGTGAAACGATTTCTCACCAGCCGTCGCACCGGATTTTACTTTCGGGTTTTGCAAGAGGGCGAAGTTGGAGTCGGAGACACTTTAGAGTTGATGAGTCGAGATACTAACAATATTACTGTTGCTAATATCATTCAGCTTTATGTTCGTGAGCGAAACAATCCAGAGTTACTGCATCGTGCTGCTCAACTTGAAGCCTTGCCCGAAAGTTGGCGGGACTACTTTCAGGAGCAGATCCGTCGTCAGGATGTGAGATAGATCGACCTGTCGTAAAACGCCATCATGTCACTTTTATCACTTACAAGGGGTAATTTCATGACTACATATCGCACAGTTTCGATCGATGGTTTAGACATTTTCTACCGTGAAGCTGGTTCTCGTAATAATCCGACGATTTTGCTATTGCACGGCTTCCCAACGTCGTCTCACATGTTCCGTAATCTCATACCAGCACTTGCTGATAAATTCCATCTCGTTGCACCTGACTATCCTGGCTACGGCAACAGTTCGATGCCAACTGTAAATGAGTTTGATTACACGTTTGATCGCTTGGCTGAGATTGTAGAGAAATTCATTGCTGCGATCGATCTCAAAAAGTACAGCCTTTATGTGATGGATTATGGCGCACCGATTGGCTATCGGATTGCCGCTAAATATCCTGAGCGCGTGCAATCTCTGATTGTTCAAAATGGCAATGCTTACGAGGAAGGTCTGCGCGAATTCTGGGAGCCGATTAAGGCATACTGGCAAGAGCGATCGCCTGAGAATGCTGAAAAGCTCAAATATCTTGTCAGCTTAGAAGCAACGAAGTGGCAATATACCAACGGTGTTCGCAATCTAGAAGCGATTAGCCCCGATACCTGGACTATCGATCAACATTTCCTCGATCGCCCTGGCAACGGTGAGATTCAACTGGCACTGTTGTATAGCTATGGTACTAATCCACCGCTCTATCCCCAATGGCAAGAGTATTTCCGCAACTATCAACCTCCGACCCTGATTGTTTGGGGCAAGAACGACTACATCTTTCCTGCTGACGGTGCTTATCCCTACCAGCGTGACTTGAAAGACGTTGAGTTCCATCTACTCGATACCGGACATTTTGCCCTGGAAGAGGATGGGGATGCGATCGCAAACTATATCGATCAATTTCTCACATCACGACTGCAATCTGTTCTCACCTGATTGGTGGAAATTTCCTATACCCGACACCCTGCCCTCACCAGGTTTCACGTTTTCTTAGTGCCATTCAGTCGAGGGAGCTTATGCCTACAAACGCGATTTAAAAAACCTGGAGTTTCATTTGTTTGATACGGGGCACTTTGCTCTGGAAGAAGATGGGGACGCGATCGCAGACTATATTCGTCGCTTTATGACCACTCACGTTGTAGATAATACCAAGCTAACCCCTAGTAATAAATAGTTTTGGCTGAGAAATGATGTCGGTAAAAAGTGATTGTGATTTTATAATTACTGCTTATCAAGCAGCAGTGTTAAATCAATTAACTTAACATCTCAACAGATTGTTTACAATTTCTTAAAGGAGAATGTCATGGTTGCTCAAGTAAACTCGCAAGCAGTAAAAATTCTTGAAGTTGCCGACGATCCACGTCTTTCCAAAGGAACAAAGGAATTTTTGAAAGTGCTGAATTCAGGGGGTGTGGCGTTGGAGAAACTCACTGCACTCGAAGCACGTCAAGTCCTTGTAGATGCACAGGCTTCTGTTTCAGTACACCTTTCAGGTATTGAAGAGTCCCAAAAGACGATTACTGCTGACGGTTATTCAATTACCCTCAATATTGTACGACCTGAAGGGGTCAAAGGCACATTACCTGTTTTCATCATTCATGGTGGTGGTTGGGTGCTGGGTGATTACCCAACACACAAGCGCATGGTTCGCGATCTGGTTGTACTTTCAGGGTTTGCAGGTGTCTTTGTCAACTACACTCGCACGCCAGATGCTCAGTACCCACAGGCGATCGATGAGATTTATGCTGCAACCAAATGGGTTGCCGAGCATGGTGAGGAGATTGGGGTGGATGGCAAGAATCTGGCAGTCGTTGGCAACAGTGTCGGCGGTAACATGACAACTGTCACTGCTTTGAAGGCGAAAGAAAAAGGAGGGCCACACATCAAGCTGCAAATCCTAATGTGGCCCATTGTAGATGCTGATTTTGAAACGAATTCTTATCATCAATTTGGCGATCGGCGTTTTTTGACTGTACCAACGATGAAGTGGATGTATGACATGTACATCGCTGATCCAGAAAAGCGCAAAGACATTTATGCTTCTCCCCTACAGGCGACGGTTGAGCAACTCAGAGGCTTGCCTCCGGCGTTAATTGTGGTTGCAGAGAGCGATATCTTGCATGACGAAGGCACAGCCTACGGACGCAAGCTCGATGAAGCTGGGGTAGAAGCGACAACGGTGCAGTACAACGGCATGATTCATGACTTTGGACTGCTCAATGGTTTAGCCGAACTGCCAGAAGTCCGCTCTCTGTTTGTTCAAGCTGCTGCCCAATTGAAGAAATATCTGCAATAGGATGCAGAGAGGGAGACGCAAAGAGGGGAAGACACGATGACGCAAAGAGCTAAAAAATTGATTAAGAGTCTCTGCGTCTCCCCTATCTCCGGATTTTCTTGTCATTCTCGATGAGGTAATTTCAATAGCGCATATTTGAAGGAGGTACTGTATGAGACGGATCGCTTTATTACTAGTTGCAGTTGTAATGGTGGCCAGCGTGGTTATCTGCGTGGTTCCCCCCTCTCGCTACGCTGATGGAGCGGCCGCCCCAATCTTCGGAGGCAAAATCCCCCCTGGATACCGCGACTGGACGTTGATCTCTGTAGCCCGCGAAAAAGGCGACCTCAACGATATACGCGCCAAATTGGGCAACGATGTAGCGATCAAGGCATACCGGGAACGGAAGCTTCCGTTCCCGGACGGCACAATCATTGCCCGGCTCGCCTGGAGTTACGTCCCATCGGAGGAAAACAACAGAGCCTTTGGCCGCCTCCAATCTTACGTAGCTGGGCCGCCCAAGGAGGGGGTTCAGTTTATGGTCAAGGACTCAATAAAATACGCCTCGACCGGCGGCTGGGGGTTCGCTCAATTTAACGACGGCAAACCCGCCGACGTAGCGGTACACAGCTGCTTTTCCTGCCATGTGAGCGTCAAAGCTCGCGACTTTGCCTTTACGCATTACGCGCCTTGAATGCCGAAGGTGCGTTAGCCAACATCGTGAGTTTCAGCAAGTTTTGTGACACCGAGATGTCAGGCAGCACATCCGAAGCTAACCTCCTGCCAGTAGCGCTGGTAGTCCATCGGCTTGGAGAAACATGAATGTCCGAAGAAGTCAACGATCAAACTAAAGAGATTAACAAATGTCTGAAAGAATCAACTATCATCGCCGTCGCTTTTGGGCACTGCGTTCCGCCCGATCGCCTCATCCACCAATTCAATGAACAAATCCCATGCTCAAAGCAATTAAACACAACCGCCGCCGCTTTTTGGGAACGGCGGCAGCAAGCATTTTCACAGAAATGGCACTCATGGGTACTGCACACGCAAGCTTCGACAAGCCCAAACGATCTGAATTGAGGTTTACTCCCATCAAGCAGATCAAAGCGGGTGTCCTCGACATCGGTTACTACGAAGCAGGACCGAGCGATGGCTCTCCGGTGTTGCTGCTGCATGGGTTCCCGTATTCCATCGATAGCTACATTGATGTTGCACCAATGCTTGCTGCACGCGGATGTCGGGTGATTGTTCCCTACCTGCGGGGACATGGATCAACCCGTTTTCTCGACAGCGCCACACCACGCTCTGGGCAGCAAGCCGCCATCGGTGTTGATGCGATCGCCTTGATGGATGCATTGCAGCTGAACCGTGCTGTGCTTGCTGGTTATGACTGGGGTGGACGAGCTGCTTGTGTTGTTGCGGCTCTCTGGCCTGAACGATGCACAGGTCTGGTGTCCGTCAATAGCTACCTGATCCAGGATATTGCCAAAGCAAGGCTGCCACTTTCACCCGCGATCGAATCTGGTATCTGGTACCAATACTATTTCCAAACCGAGCGCGGACGCGCCGGACTGACGGCTAACAGACGTGAGATTGCGAGGATTCTCTGGACTCGTAATTCGCCGAACTGGCACTTTGACGAGGCAACGCTCGATCGACACGCCAGCGCCTTCGACAACCCCGATTATGTGGAGGTCGTCATTCATTCCTACCGCCATCGCCTTGGACTTGCTGCCGGCTATCCCATGTATGAGGAGCTTGAGCAGCGACTTGCCGCGCAACCGACCATTACAGTGCCGACGATCACGCTGGACGGGAACGCAGATGGTGTCGTGCCAGCAACCGATGGAAAATCGACGGCAGCGAAGTTTAGCGGCGAACGTCAGCATCGGGTCATTCCAAACGTCGGTCATAACCTGCCCCAGGAAGATCCGAAAGCATTCGCAACTGCGGTCTGGGAACTTGCATCAAAGAAACGTTAATGGCTTCTCTGGAGCGATAACACTGCGCCGTTTCACCTTTAAATGGATCGTAATATCAAACTACTCTCAGGTAATTACCTGCTATGAACAGCCACACACCGAGCGCTAGGGACATTATCGGATCATCACCGTTGATTGCGATCGAAAACGAAGCACCACCCAAGCTGATTGTCGATCCACCGCTTCCCGAACCACTCGCCCAGGGTCACGTCTTCATCCAGTACCGGACGGAGAATTTGCGTGTGTTGCCGGTGTTCGGCAAAAGTGCCCTCGAAGTATCGCCGCGCATCGGTCATATCCACATCACCGTTGACGACGCGCCGTGGCACTTTGTAGATTCCAGTGGGGAAACGATCATCCTGGTCGGACTGGAACCTGGCGTACACAAGGTGCTGATCGAACTAGCTGACCCCACGCACAAAGTAATCACTAGCGAAACTGTGGAGTTCACGCTGCCCGATCCTAAGAAATCATCATGAAAAAACTAGAGGGAAAAATCGCAGTTGTGACGGGGGCATCTAACTGCTTTTGAGGTAATTCAGCCGCCACGCGACTTACAGCCGAATTCAGAATCCAAAAGTAAAACAGGGTTTATACCTGGCTTTGGGACTTAGTTTGTGTCTTTACCAAATTGAAATATGCTGTAATTTTAATCCAATCATGCTGAAGCGATCGCCATTTTACACTGCCTATGACCAACGCCGAAAATCTTCTACTACTCCTGCCGCCTTTCAATAATGAATCCGCCATCCAAAAAGTCAGAATCGCAGAAGATGCTTGGAACACACGTAACCCTGAACTAGTAGCACTTGCTTACACATCGGATAGCGTTTGGCGCAACCGCTCAGAATTTCTATCTGGTCGTGAAGCGATCGCACAATTCTTGACACATAAGTGGCTTAAAGAATTGGACTACCGTCTGATCAAGGAGCTTTGGGCTTTTCAAGACAACCGCATTGCTGTCCGATTTGCTTACGAATGGCATGATGATTCCGGCAACTGGTTTCGCTCTTACGGCAATGAGAATTGGGAGTTTGATGAACATGGATTCATGCGATCGCGTATTGCCAGCATCAATGACCTGCCAATTTACCAAAGCGATCGCAAATACCACTGGATACTAGGTCGTCGTCCTGACGATCATCCAGGATTGTCAGACCTCAATCTTTGAAAAGCCCAACTACCATATCACCCAGTTTTTATCCTAGAAGAAGTCCACTGCTATGAATGCAAACAACGGCATCATTAGCCAGCTCAGTCAATATTCAGTGCCTGTAACCATTGATCGATTAGAAGCCATTCTTAAAGTAAAAGGCATCACCATTTTTGCCCACATCGATCAACAGGCTGAAGCCGAAAAAGTCGGACTAAGCCTGTGTCCTACACAATTGTTGCTGTTTGGCAACCCGAAAGCCGGAACTTCCCTGATGGTGGCAGAACCAACGATCGCCCTGGATTTACCCCTGAAAGTACTGGCATGGGAAGCGACTGACGGCAAGGTGTGGGTGAGTTACAACGATCCTAATTACTTAAAACAGCGATTTTCTCTCTCCGATGAGTTGGTGAAAAATATCGCTATCATTGCACCTTTAATCTATCAAGCACTTAGTTCCGCCGATCGCCAATAAGTTGCAGAATTAGCACGCGATCGCACCTTGGCGTTTTTGAAACAGCATTTAGGCAGTGGTGTCAAAGTTTGAAACAGGGCGACTACTGCCAGATCATTCGCCCACCGCGATCGCTCTGGCAACCAAGATATTCTGATTCTGAATCATTGGGAAAACGCTGCATATCGCGGGTGGTTTTTAAGAAAGAGAACGGTGAAAATCAACAAGCAACGAGAAAAAGCATGAACATCAACAAGAATGACACCGCAGTAGTTGTCATCGATCCGCAAAACGATGTCTTGAGCGAAAAAGGGGTTTCCTGGGATTTGGTGGGTGAGAGTGTTAAGGATAACAAGACCATCGAAAACATTGAGCGAATCTTCAAAGCCGCGAAGCAGAATGGATTTGAAGTTTTTATCTCCCCTCACTATTACTACCCCACCGACTATAGTTGGAAATTTGCTGGAAACCTAGAGCAAATGATGCTTGAGGTTAAGGAGTTCGATCGCCGTGGTGCGTTGAGCCTTGATGGATTCCTGGGATCGGGTGCTGACTGGCTCGATCGCTATAAGCCCTTCATTGAGGATGGCTTGACAATTGTGGCCAGTCCTCATAAAGTCTATGGGCCGCAAACCAACGATCTCGTTTTGCAACTGCGTAAACGCAAGATCAGCAAAGTTATTCTACTTGGAATGTTGGCGAATCTTTGTGTTGAAGCTCACCTACGCGAATTGCTTGAGCAGGGATTTGAGGTTCTTGTTGTTAAGGATGCAACAGCAGCTCCTCGGCATCCGGAATTGGGTGACGGCTACAAGGCAGCACTGATCAACTTTGGCTATATTGCCAATGCAGTCCTTTCTACAGATGAAGTTGTAGCAGCAATCAAGTAATGTCAAACTCATCAATTTTACAAAACTTATGAAAATATCCGCGTTACTCCTGGCTCTGCCAATCAGTATCTTAGCTAATTTTTCCTTAAGAGCTTCTGCTGACTCTACTGCTGGCCTCATCCTGAGTACAAAATGCCAGGGTCGGTACAACATCAATATTTGGCAGAATTATAATTCCGGTGAATTGCTCTATCGCGCGACCAGTCCCAACGGTAATTTAAGTTTGGGCAAAGGAACTAGCCAAGCGACAGAAGGTGTTCGAGTGTATAAGTTTCGGAGTGGAATTTATGAATATTGGGTGTGGGATGGCACGTTGGATAACCCGCAGTCTGGAACTTTAGAGGTGTATAAAAACAACCGTATCTTGATGAAGCAAGCTTGTAGAAAAAGTTGAATCCTAAGCACGGGTGTCATGAACTTTTTGGAAAATCAGCTAGGGCAAGCATCTTGAGTTACGCTCGCCAAATACGTTATCGCTAAAACCCTCTTAGTCAACCAGTTTTTTCTAAAATTCATAACAAACAACTTCTAGAAATCGTATTCACCCGATCAAACCCAAAGGATATGGAAGTGGACACTCAACACTATGACGACATTATTATCGGCGGCGGCAAGGCGGGTAAAACACTTGCACCGGCGTTAGTCGCTGACGGACGTAAAACCGCTCTGGTTGAACGCAGCTTAAACATGATTGGTGGCGGGTGCATTAATATTGCCTGCATTCCTACTAAAACTATGGTGGCGAGTGCCAATGTAGCAAACACAGTGCGAAAAAGTACCGCTTATGGGCTTAAAACCAATACACCCAGCGTTAATTTAGCAGAGGTGATCCAACGAAAACGATCGGTTGTGCAAGGGATGCGTGAAATGAACTTGCACAATTTAGAAACTGCTTTGGGTCACGAACTGATCATTGGTACAGCCCGCTTTGTTGCTCCCAAAACGATTGAAGTGACGACGACTGAGGGGAACAATCGCTTACTTACCGCCGAACGCTTATTTATTAATACAGGCACACGACCGTTAATTCCATCTGTACCCGGACTCACAGAAGTTGAGTTTTTAACGAGTGAGTCGATTATGGAGCTAGAATATTTGCCTGAGCACCTGATAGTTCTCGGTAGTGGCTATATTGGTTTAGAGTTTGCCCAGATGTTTCGGCGCTTTGGCTCTGGCGTTACTGTCATTGGGCAAAGTGAGCAAATCCTGTCACAGCAAGATCCAGATATAGCGATCGCAGTTCAAACACTGCTAGAACAAGATGGTATTGAATTCTTGCTGAAGGCGAAGGTGTTAAGGATCGATCGCACTGATAATGAAACCATCCTACAAATCCAAGTTGGCGATCGTGAAATCACCCTTAAAGGGTCGCATTTGCTCGTCGCCGTTGGTCGTGCGCCCAATATCGAGAGCTTAAATTTAGCTGCTGCTGGTGTGGCAACCAATACACGCGGATTTATTCAAGTCAACGATCGCTTAGAGACAAATGTACCCGGAATTTGGGCGTTAGGCGACATCAACGGCGGCCCGCAATACACTCATATATCGCTCGATGATTATCGCATTATCAAAGCTAATTTAATTAATGGGGGCAACCGTAGTACACGGGATCGCCTGGTTCCATCGTGTCTTTTCATCGATCCAGAACTGGCTCATGTGGGTTTAACCGAAACTGAAGCACAGCAACAAGGATATGCCATCCGCGTGGCGAAAATCGATGTGTCAGCCGTTCCCAGAGCAAGAACACTCGGTCAAACCGATGGACTGCTAAAGGCGATCGTGGATGCAGATACAGGTCGTATACTAGGGTGTTCCCTGTTGTGTCATGAAGCAGGTGAAGTGATTTCAACGGTGCAGATGGTGATGCAAGCTCAGATGCCCTACACCGTTCTGCGCGATGGTATTTTGACTCATCCCACGATGACCGAAGGGTTAAATATATTGTTTTCCAAGTTGTAAGAAGACAGCAATTGCAGACCCAAGGATTTACCAAACAAACGACATTTCACTCTTGAAAAAAGTAGATATAGCATCATGAGTAAAACATCTAAAGTCGGTATTATTGGTGCAGGTAATGTAGGTGCAGACGTTGCAAATGCTTTAGTTTTACTCGGTAGATGTGTAAGGGTTGTCCTTTTTGACCGAACTTTATCAAAAGCTGAAGGACAAGTATGGGACATTGAAGACAGCATTCCCCTACTCAAAGAGATGGAAATTATACCATCAAACCAGTATGAAGATTTAGCTGATTCAGATATCATTATTGTGACTGCTGGGGTACAGCCAAAACTTGGACAGACCCGATTAGATACATTGAGCGACAATGCAGAGATTATACGTTTGGCAATCAAAGAATTGGATCGAGTTGCACCGAATTCAATCGTACTTATCATTAGCAATCCAGTGGATGTACTCACGCGGATTGCTCAAGCTACTTCCACCAGAGCAGAAAATCTAATTTTCGGTTCGGGAACTGTTCTTGATACTGCTAGACTGAGATATCAACTTGGAAAGCAACTGAATGTTGCAAAACAAGACATTCATGCTTATGTGATTGGAGAGCATGGAGACAGTCAATTTGTCGTTTGGTCTAGTGCATTTATTGGGGGAATTCTATTAACTGAATTTCCCATACCACAAGGGGCAACGCTAGAACAAATTCAGCAAGAGTACGCACAGTTAACTCGTAAACGAGGTCATAGCATTTTTGAACGCAAAGGAAATACAAGCTATGGTATATCAACAGTAGTTTGTCAGTTAGTTGATACCATCCTGCGAGATGAAAAGCAGATATTTCCAGTATCGGCTAGAGCAGATTCTAACTATGGAGTTGGCAGTGAAGTTGTTTTTGGACTTCCATGTATCATTGGCTCAACAGGTATTGAGCGCCAATTGCTGTTATCAAGAAATGCTCATGAACAACGCTTATTAGAAGAATCAGCCAACAAACTCAATGAAGCCTATAATTTTTTGCATAATTAAAATCAAATTGGAACCCTATTAAACAACATACTCGACATTACATCCCAATATGTTCTGGAAAAATGAACGATCGTTAGCTTAGTAATTTGCCCCGCAGCAAGAGCCGCACTGTCCCTAGAGCAATACTGCCGATCGCAATATTTGCGCCAATGAATAGCAGTAGTGCCAATTCTTGCATCACTCCAGTCATGCCGCGTTCAACAAGGCGCAAGGATGCCAGCGACAAGGCGGCAATGCCGAGGGTGAATGCCCAGTAGGTAGCTGTAAAGGGTTGTTGAAATAACCACGGTAGCAGCCGCAGTAGAATCAGTCCTTGAAACAGTCCATAGCCGAAGAGGAACTGAGCAAAGGCATCGGGCTGACCACTGGTGAGACTCAAATAAGCAACACAGCCAACAGCAGGGGGGGCAAGTTGAATGCCCAGCGTTGGACGTAGTGGTTTAGGCAACGCTTCTAACAAGTAGAGGCGCTGCATAATCATCGACTCCAGTGCTAGCCACGAAAACAGCCCTCCTCCAAAAAACAACGGGCCCCATTCTCGATAACCGAGGGTACTAGCAACGATCGCACTGACAAAACTACCCGCGACTGTAGAGAGGTAGAGAATGGGTGTAATTATTTCTGGCTTACGTCCTCCCATCCATAGCTGACCGGAACGATACACGCCAAAGCTTAACTGCCCAATTGCACCGACAACAAATAATGTGATGGCGATCGCACGAGAGTAGGGTGCGATCGCTAGCGCCACAAGTATCGTAGACACAGGCACTAAGCTGATAAAGCAACACAAAATAGGATGCTCAAATTCAGCTAAGGCATCTGCTCTCGCCCACAGCCATTTACCCACATAAAGCAGCAACAACACGAGCCAGATTGCAATTGTCAGCAACATAATTGCTTCGCTAATCCAGGTAGGCAAGTGCCAAAGTTTAGCAGCTACTCGCCAGCAACTACCTAATCCTGCCAAACCCAGAATCATGCCAAAAAAGGAAGCAGGAATGATGGCACGATAATCTTTCAATAGGGTAGGCTTTGGACGTGATTTTCTCATGATCTAGCTTTCCTGGCAGCAGTAGAGAGATGCAAGCGATGAAAAAAGTCAGGCATATTGGGGTAGGGAAGATTGCTTCAAGGTGAGGAGTCGGTTCGTAATAGATAGGACTTACGCACACTTTACGAACTCTCGGCGTTCTTGGCGTCTTCTCTACGAGACGCTGCGCGAAGGCGGTTCGACAAATTAAGCTTTTGGGCTATTTTTGCGTAAGTCCTATAGAGACAAAAAACCCAATTTTTAGGCTGTTTTGATAGACAAATTAGGTCAGTACAGGAGTGCGAATGGTCTCAGACTGTCCACTGTAAATATCCATGATTGTGTTGAGCAATCGCAGTGCATCTGGCTTGGAACGCTGGAAAGAATTGCGTCCGATTATCGAACCAAATCCATGTCCGGCATGAATGGCACGAACTTCATTGAGGAAAGCATCATCACTGTCGATCGGCCCACCCGAAAAAATGACAATCCGCCGTCCGTTAAACGCACATTGCACCACATGATGCACTCGTTCAGATAATGTTGCGATCGGAATTTGCTCTTGCTCATATACCTTGCGGGCTGCATCCTGTTCAACGTGTTCGTTGGGCAGTTTCACTTTGATGATGTGAGCGCCCAATTGAGCCGCAATCTGAGCCGCATAGCCAATCACATCGATCGCTGTCTCACCCACTTTACTTAAACCCGATCCCCGCGCATAAGACCAAATCATCACGACCAATCCATGCCGCTTTGCTACCTCGGCACAGGCTCGAATCTGCTGATACATCTCAAACCGATGGGCTGAACCTGGATAGATAGTGAAACCGATCCCCACACATCCTAACCTCAGCGCATCCTCCACGCTGCCAGTGAGTGCTTGCGTTGGATCTGACTCAGCTAGTAACATATCGCGATCGTTGGCTTTCAGAATTAGGGGAATTTCACCTGCAAATTCTCGCGCCCCCGCTTCCAAAAATCCTAACGGTGCGGCATAGGCATTGCATCCTGCTGCGATCGCTAACTCAAAATGATAGCGAGGATCGTAGGCTGGTGGATTGGGCGCAAAACTGCTAGCTGGCCCATGCTCAAAGCCTTGATCCACAGGCAGCATGACGACTTTGCCAGTTCCAGCTAGTTTGCCATGATTCAGCAACCGGGCTAAATTAGTTAACGTTCCGGGATTGTCGCTGCCATACCAACTGAGAATTTCTTTTACTCGATGAGTCATTGTGTTTCTCCTAAAATTATTGGTAAAACTTCTTTCCTTTGGGCTTACGACATATCTTGCCAACAGCGTCGGCAAAACCAATGCATCTGATGGTGACGAATGTGCCACAGGAGTAAACTAGTAGTCTGGCAAGTCAACTTTGCATGGTGGTTAGCAGAGGGGCAGAGGGGAAATAACTTGGTATAAGCGTCTCCTCTGCTCCCCTGCTCCCCTGCTTGCCACTACGCAAAGTTACCTTGGCAGACTACTAGAACAGCATAGACAGACTGTTTCATTCATTGCAGCGCTAAAGCGTTGATCGAAGACGCTTTTTGCGGATGTCTGCGGCATTGCTTCCTAAAATAAACTGTTCGACTGCATTGGCGAATTTTTCCTCTCCGTAAGCTAATCAGCATTTAAGTTGCATAATAAAAGCAGGGCTGAAGCCCTTACTACGAGCGAATCATTCTAGAAAAATGAATGACGATTAGCTTAGGATGTCGTTACGAACTGAGCTTGCTTTTGCACCATAGTTATTGTTTCATCAGAAGTCTGGCAATAATTTCGTAGCAATAACCACCGAGCAGTACACCGGCTGCTCCAATTAACCCCATAAGTGGAGGAACAGGTGCGGGTAGCTTTGTCGCCATAAACACCACACCGATAATCCAGCCACCTAATAGAGATAAACCTGCTTGTTTGAAATCCATTACAATTGCCCCTGCTTTCAACTCCCACCGTTTCCGCCATAGTAATCTGCACGTAGTCGATATTATTACGATTCCAGATAGGCTCAAACAGTCCATTCCCAAAGCGAAACACCATAATATTCTAGACAGTTTCTTTGCCCAGGTAGTTATCGATACGGTAAATTTGGCTTTCCTTCAGTACGCAACTGATATTTTAATTTAGGGTGCGAGCAGAATTTAGATGGCGTCCAAATGGTTTTTCAATAATGACGCGCCGCCATTGTTCGTCTTCTTCCTTAACCATTCCAGCCGAACCGAGTTGCGCGATGATGTTGCAAAAGGTTCAGCTGGATGAACCGAGCTTTCAACTTGAGACTGAGGTGCAGTGGCGATCGTCATGATTTTATTTCCGCCTGTTGTTCTACGTGTCCGCCAAACTGGAAACGCATGGCAGACAACAGCTTATCCGCAAAATCATTTTCGCCGCGTGAGCTAAACCGTTGATACAAGGCTGCGCTGAGTACAGGGACAGGAGTACCTTCGTCAATGGCGGCTGCGATCGTCCAGCGTCCTTCGCCTGAATCAGACACGCGCCCCCCAAAGCCTGATAGGTCTGGTTGTTCCAGGAGGGCGATCGCAGTTAGATCCAGTAGCCAGGAGGCAATTACACTGCCCCGTCGCCAAACTTCGGCAATATCAGGCAGATTAAAGTCATACTGATAATGTTCAGGATTGCGGAGGGGGGCCGTTTCAGCATTAGCCACACGGTTTTGCTTACCCACATTGGCGTGATGCAAGATATTCAATCCTTCTGCGTAGGCTGCCATCAAGCCATATTCGATGCCATTATGCACCATCTTGACAAAATGCCCCGCCCCATTCGATCCGCAGTGCAGATAGCCTTCTTCAGCCGTACCGCCTACCTTTTCCCGTCCAGCAGTACGCGGAATATCACCCCGTCCGGGAGCTAATGATTTAAAAATGGGATCGAGATACTGAACCGCCATCTCAGATCCACCAATCATCATGCAATAACCCCGCTCTAAACCCCATACTCCGCCACTGGTTCCCACATCTAAGTAGTGAATGCCCTTTTGCATCAGATCGTTTGCCCGTCGAATATCGTCAATGTAGTAAGAGTTGCCGCCATCAATTAAGATATCGCCGGAATCCAGTTTTGCAGCCAGTTCCTTCACCATCTTCTCGGTTGGTTCTCCGGCTGGCACCATCAACCAAATCGCACGAGGTTTATCGAGCTTCTGGACAAAATCATCCAAGCTGTAAGTGCCGATCGCCCCTTCTGATGTAAGCAGTTTCACTTTGTCAGGTGTGCGATTGAACACCACACATTCATGGTTGTTTTGCAGCAGTCGCCGAACAATGTTCGCACCCATACGTCCCAGACCAATCACTCCCATCTGCATAATTTTTCTCCAATGTAATTCTCGTTTGCATAGAGTCGGTTCTGATTAGAGATAAGATTCTGGTTCATTAACAGAACAGCAATATTTCATCTTTCCTGCTCAAGTACATCACCTGTGCAAAAGGGAGGCGATGGGCTTAAGCCTCGCCAGAAGCGATCGCAACTCCGTTCGATGTATTGTTTTATCGATTATCGATTGATTTCTCAAATGTATATAATTGTGAGTGACCCGTTCTAGTTGGGGCTGAGATGACAAATCGACTCACCCCTTGCTCCCACTTTGCGGTTGCATCAACGGTATAAGGACTAGCGGTGCCAAACTGGTTAAGGCTGCTGGGTGGAGGGGTGAAAACCAGATGAAACTTACTTCCGCGATGATAACCGCTAATTTGAGCAAAGTTCTCACCATCATTAGACTTCAAACTTCCGTACAGTTTGCCGGCAGGATCGATAAATACGAGTATCTGCCCCTGAGAACCGACAGTACGGAAGGTTCCCGTCCAACTGCCCCGATAGGAAAGTACATAGTCTTGAGAGGGATTTGGTTGAGCTTGGCTGACTGTAAACGCGAAGAGCGGCTGCGAGTGTAGCAGTCCAATCATGCCAATCGTTAAGATTCCACCAACTAATCGTTTTGTTGTTCGTGTCTTCATCAGAAAAATGGGTAGAAACGCCGTCATAAAGGACGGCTTTACATGGAATGTGGTAAAAAGTTTTTGCTTGGCGGCGGTGAGGGGGTTGTCCACTCTAATCCAGTGGCATACACAGATGGATGAGCGATCGCTCTCGTTGTTCAACCGAAGAGAGAGGCTATTTTGCGATGGTTTCTGGCTTTATCTTGGGTCTGTGATAGCGATGGAAAGTTTCTTCCTTCAGCCATTCTGTGGTTGCCTTAAAGTCATGCAGTGGGGTGGGCAGCATTTCCAAATACGCTGCACTGCGAATTAGATCGCCAAGTTTGCCAGTTATCTGCACTTTGTGAAACAAGCTTGCTACCCCATTTCCTAAACCCAATTTCATTAGCGTACCCCGAAGATTCACATGGGCTGGGCTAGGGGATGCTCCTTTAGCAAGGGCAATCAAATTGTGGGCAATGCTCGCACCTTGCTGATATGCCACCTGCGCTAGAGCTGGTAAGAGTTGTGGCTGCACGTCCGCGCAATCGCCTGCGGCAAACACTTCTGGAAAATCCAGCAGTTGCAGAGTTGAGTTGACAAGCGGTAGCCCATGCTTATCCAGGTGATCTGCGGGAATTTGGGACTTGAGATTTTGGATGAGTGGGTTCACGGCAGTCCCGGCTGTCCAGATAGTGGTTTGAGTCAACAGCGTTTTTATCTCAGTGCTGTTGGCAGGTTGATACTCCAGGTAGTCTTTATTAACAGCTTTCACCCCTACGCCTAATATCAACTCAACAGGTACTGTTCGAGTTCTGAAAGCTTGGAGAGCCTCTTCCTGCAAACCCGTGTTGACATCGCCTGCGAGAATCGTCTTGCCATGATTGATTAAGACAATGCGAATCTGACGAATATCGCCGCCGAGTTGGGCGTACCAGTTGGGCAACAAATCTGCCAGGGTTGCCGCCATTTCTACCCCTGTCGGGCCTGCGCCAACGACAGCAAACGTGAGGAGCGATCGCCGTTGTGTTTCGTCATCCGTTTGGCTAGCACGTTGCAAACATTCTCGTAACTGGTGTTCCAGAGCGATCGCGTTCTCTTGTGTCCGAAATGCGAATGCGTTTTTTTGTGCGCCCTCTGTTCCTAAATAACCCTGAATACTGCCAACAGCTAAGACTAGATGATCGTAGATATAATCTGAGCCAGAAGCTAACTTAAGACGTTTTTCTTGCAGGTTGATCGCCACTACTTTGTCCTGTACAAAGTTGATATCACTGCCTTGCAGCAATTCTTTATAAGTCGGACAAACGGTATCTTCTGAAAATTCACCTGTCAATAGTTCATACAACATTGGCTTGAAGACAAACCGTTCTTGTGGATCGATCAAAATGATCGAGCGCAAGTCTTGCTGATGACGCAGATGCAAGGCTGTAAAAAGACCTGCAAAGCCTGCTCCGATAATCACTGTGGGGCGAGAAGAATTCATTTTAGGAAGTGGTTAATAAACAGCAGCAAGCAATTTAACCAACGGCTTAACAATGTCGCTCTCTTTGCTCAATTAAAGATGGATAAGCAATCAACTACGATCGCCACAGATAGCAACATTATTTGAACTCATCCCCGTCGTAAACGGTCGGGGATTCTGAAGTAATAAGTAATAAGTGGATCAGAAACGGATATTTACTCATTACTCGTTACTCATTACTCATTACTTAATATTTACCCTACTCTTGAACGAGGCAGAAAAACTAGTCCAAACGAATTACTAGATGGGAAAAGCCTTCATTTGCACAGGCGGTTTCTGCTTTCACATGAGATGGAAAAATGTTCACAGCTTCGTATTTGTCTGACATAGATTTGACTCTAACTCTCGCTCAGTCAACGTTTCAATAGTAAGGATTTGGCTGTATTCCGGTTCTATGGCTCGAATTGCAATTGTTTCAGCGTGGTTGCTGCCATCAGCTTGAACAGGATTTGCTTGTTGAAGCAATCTAGCGACTTCTTGGGCGACAGCAGTGAGTGCATGATTAATAGGAGAATTTCCAAAAAAGTTACTCTGAGGTGGAACTTTGGAATACTCAAAATCATCTTCAACTCGTAATGGCATACGTGTCATAAAATTATCCTCAACGAAATATTGATTGAGATTACTGACTCAATTAATAAATGATCCAAGCTGTTTGAAATACTGAGAAATTATTCTGTTGCTAGAAGACCATGAATAAGAATCAATAACACAATTGATCTGACGATGACGTAAAGCCGATCGTGCTGTTGCCAAAACGCGAACATTGATGCGAGCAATGTACACTTTTTTAGATATATCAGGCAGGAATTGGGAAATATCAGGTCACGGTCAAACCTCACTGATACTGTATGTTCAACATCAGCGTTGAGCATACAACCCTCTTCTTACTCTCTTTGTGTCAAGTAAACTGAAATATTGCAACTAAATTACTCTCAATAATTGCCTGAGTTAAATATATGCAATTAACTCTAACTTGTCGTCCACTCAAAGTTGAGACTTTTGTACAATACAATGATTGATGAATCAGTCCATATATCAATGTAAGGTTAGCTCCAACTAAGGTTGGAATCTAAATTCATACTAAAGTTCAATACCTTAGCCAATTTACGAGGGTTCAACGCCTGTGGAAAGGGAATGGATACGTCCCAAAGAAGTGAGCTTGGCAAAAATTTGGGCTAATAAAATAGGCTCTAAGACTAATTCCTAGATGTGGACAGTACATCATTGAAGTAGTTTATGAGTTGGAGGCAACACCACAACAATTAAACCCAGATTGGGTAGCAGGCATTGATATTGGGTTAGACAACTTAGCGGCGTTACCCAATGCATCCTTGAAGCGCCCCGGTCAAATTTACTACTACACTGTGGACATCTACCGTTTCTTTTCAGTATTAACTCTAGTCTAAAAGTATTTATTCTAACTAGCTACTGAAACCTCTGTTTTAGCGATCGCTCGTTTCTTGGCCGACTTCAGAAAATCGCGTTGTTCCCACCCAACTTAGTTATGGCGTATCTTTTTGTTGCTTTCACTACTGTGCTTTTTGATTTACTTGTAACCAAATTTCTAAACTAGCAAGCAACCACAGCTTTACTCCATACCGACTCCAAGTATCTCCTTGATAGTTTAACCAATTACGAATTGGCAACTGGTTTAAGTAAGGAGTAATACATGCATTTCGATTGAGCAATAAATCTCTGGCTTCTTGCTGCCAATATTTCCGAAATCCTAACTGCACCGGAACCATCATGCCACTTTTGGGACGATGAATAATTGTGTCTGGTAAAATATCTGCGCTCGCTTGCTTTAAAACTGCTTTTTCTTCCACTCCAGAAAGCTTATACTCTGGAGGGATCTCCATGCTTAAGTCTACTATTCGTTGGTCAAACAGAGGAGAACGACCTTGCAAAAGAGCAGCTTGAGTCAAGTTACTGACTTTCGTCAAAATTTGGTCAGCACCTTTAAATTTGATATTCATTGCCATCAAACGATTCAGATAGTTTGCTTGGGAATATAAATCTTCTGCAAAAATCCAAGGTGCTGTTTGTACTGCTGTCCAAACTTCTGGTTTTAAAAGTTGCGGTAAGTCAACAGCGCACTTTTGGAAGGATATTAAATAAGCTTGCAATGCATCCTGATTGGTGACAGAGCCATATAAACTATTAATTAACATCGGCTGATTTTTTGGCCCGCCAAAACAAGGGTCGCCACCTTCACCATTTAAAACTACTTCTACGCTTTCTCTCGCCAGTCGTCCCAGCAGCAGGTTAGGAACAGTTAGTGGGTCGCCAATGGGGTCATCTAAATAAGCCATTGCTTCCGGCAGACGTGACCACATATCCTTAAAAGTAATTTCTAAAATGTGGTGCTGCGTCTGACAATGGGATGCAACGAGACTGGAAAATTCTAACTCATTGGGACATTCCGAACCAAAATGAATCGAGAAAGTGTGGACTGGTGCTTTGTGGAATTTTGCTACTAAAGCAGTGATACTGCTAGAATCCAAACCACCAGAAAGAAAAACGCCAACGGGTTCATCTGCTGGTGGTAAATATTCTTGAACAACTAGCTCTAGGAGTTCTCGCAAGCGATCGCCATGCCATGCTAAGGATCGATCTATTGCTGTAATCTGTTCTTGAAGCTGCCAATAAGCTGTAACTTTGCGGTCGGGAAATTCTAAAACGGTTCCAGGTCGCAGTTCTCGCACTTGTTCCCAAAGGGTTCGTTCGCCGGGAACAAAGGCACAACAAAGATAATCTCGCAACGCCACTAAATCTAAATCGGATGAACGATGGGGTGCTAAAGTTCTCAGTTGAGGCGCAATCCAACGAACTGAACCAGTAGTAGTGTAATAGAGAGTGCGAACACCGATGCGATCGCGAACCAATCTCAACACCTGTTTCTCTCTATCCCAAACCACTAGCGCAAACATCCCCACAAGTTGGCTAAGACTTTCATTGCCCCATCGTTCCCAAAGATTGGCCAGCAGTTGCAGAGAACTTCCTTGAAAGCTATCTGGTTCAATTCCCAACTTTTGCAGCAACTGCACTCGGTTAGTTAACCAAACATCACCAACAACAACAAATCGTCCTCTAGAACTGATTGCTAATTTCTCCGTCGGAAATTCTGAAGTTGTGGGTGGTAAAATTACAACAATTTTTTCATCTCGCCAAGCTATATTTTCATAGTTTGCATCAACTGTTCCCCATGCTACGCGCCAGGTTGGGTTAGTTTTGATGAATTTGATTTTAGGAGATTTACGATTTTTAAACGCATCAAACAGCATGGGAAATTTTCAACGCATAATCCAACCTTTTTAAACGCAGGTTCCAACTGAGCCTCCTGCCTCCTGCCTCCTGCCCCCTGCCTCCTTATAAAGATCCAGCAATCATCCCAGCAAGTAAAATAAAACCAATCCACACGTTTTGCTGGAACATCTTACCATAAGCAGAATTAGGTAAGTGTGGCTCTCTTAATCGCAGAGACTGCCAAACCCAGCCGATAGTAGCAACTGCAAGGCTAATCCAGAAGGCTAAGTGCAGATGTATAACTACGCCTAACCAAGACAATAACAAAATTGTGCCAGCAAAGAAAATTCCAATGGCTAGAGGGGCATAATTACCAAAAAATAGGGCGCTAGAATTAACACCAATGCGGCGATCGTCTTCCTTGTCGCTCATGGCGTAAACTGTATCAAATCCCAATGTCCACAGTACTGTCGCGCCCCAAAGCAACCAAGTTGGTTGAGAAATGCTTTGCGTTACTGCACTCCAGCTAATCAATACCCCAAAACCCCAAGCGATGGAAAGCACCAGTTGCGGTACGGGAAACACCCGTTTTGCACCTGGATAAAGCAAAATTACAGGCACTGCTGCCACGCATAACCAGAAACTCAGGGGGTTAAGATAAAAGGCCAAGACTGCTGCACACGCTAAAGAGACGATCGCAACTACAATCCCAACTTTCACAGATAAGGCGCGAGAAGCGAGGGGGCGATCGCGTGTTCTCTCCACTTCTGGATCGATATCCCGATCCCACAAATCGTTGACAACACACCCAGTCGCACTCGTGGCTAGAGTACCCAATATAATCACACCAACCAGAGGTAAAGGCGGTTTTCCTGAAGCTGCCAAAAACACAGCCCAAAGGGCAGGAATCATTAAAATTAACCGCCCTTCTGGTTTATGCCAGCGTAATAGCCGGATAATTACAAGCCAAATTGGTGACTGGGGGCGTTCTGGCGTCGTTAACATAGAAATCAACAAATAACTTTAGAGAGATGAATTCACACTTCTTTACATCTATAGAATAACGTTATTTGTTATTTGTAAAAACATAACCCAAAGTGACAACTTTAAATATCTTTAAATAGTCACTCAGGTTATAAATAGTAGGGTAAATAGACATAGCTCAGTTACCCTCGATCAAGCTGAGTGGCGAATGCTGAGTATTTTTTAATTTACTCAATATTCAGTACTGGCTCAAGGCCCTGCTACCGCTAACAGCACTCAGTCTGAGCAAGTGTGTTGTCATAAATATCAGTGCTAGCTACCCCGACGTATCACCGTTTGCCATCATTTCTTAATAAAGAGAGAAAACTAGATGCTGAATTTAGTTTCTAGCTGGGAGAGTATTCCTACTCAACCATCTAAGCAACATCGGATTATTGCTGCCATTGACCTGGGAACAAATTCTCTACACATGGTAGTAGTCAAGATTGACCCCACACTACCAGCTTTCAGCATTATTGCTAAAGAAAAGGAAACTGTGAGGCTTGGCGATCGCAATCTTACCACTGGAGAACTCAAACCAGAGATCGTTAAAAAGGCGATCGCGGCTTTAGGACGCTTTCAAGAAGTTGCCAAAACTATCAACGCTGAAACAATCATCGCTGTAGCAACTAGTGCTGTGCGAGAAGCGCCCAATGGTAAAGATTTTTTGCACACAATAGAAACGGAGTTGGGTTTAAGCGTTAACTTGATTTCTGGTCAAGAAGAAGCGCGGCGAATTTATCTTGGTGTGCTGTCGGGGATGGAATTTAACAACCAGCCCCACATGATTATTGATATTGGTGGTGGTTCCACAGAATTGATTTTAGGCGATAGTCATCAAGCCCGGACTCTCACCAGTACCAAAGTTGGTGCAGTGCGACTCACTAGCGAGTTAATCACTACTGACCCCATCAGCAACACTGAGTTCCAGTATCTGCAAGCTTATGCACACGGGATGTTGGAACGTTCTGTAGAAGAAATCTTAGCAAACCTAGAGTCTGGGGAATCTCCGCGTTTGGTGGGTACGGCGGGCACAATTGAAACCCTAGCGATGATTCATGCACGGGAAAAGTCGGGTGTCATTCCTTCCACTCTCAATGGCTACCAATTTAGTCTTCAAGACTTGCAAGAGTTGGTAAATCGCTTGCGGAAACTGAGTAATTCCGAAAGGGCTGAAATTCCTGGTATGCCAGAGAAGCGCCCTGAAGTTATCCTCGCTGGCGCAGTCATATTACAAGAAGCAATGACCCTTTTAGGTAGTGAATCGATTACAGTTTGTGAGCGTTCTCTGAGAGAAGGCGTAATCGTAGACTGGATGCTAACCCACGGTTTAATTGAAGATAAGCTGCGCTACCAAAGTTCAGTTCGGGAACGGAATGTTCTCAAACTGGCGGATAAATACCACATCAACTTAGAATACAGCGATCGCGTGGCAAAATTTGCCGAGAGTTTATTTGACCAAACTCAAGGTACTCTACATCATTGGGGAACTGACGAGCGACAAATGCTGTGGGCAGCGGCAATATTACACAATTGCGGTCATTATATTAGCCATTCGTCTCACCACAAGCACTCTTACTATTTAATTCGCAATGGAGAATTACTCGGTTATACAGAAACCGAGATTGAAATCATTGCCAATTTAGCGCGTTATCATCGCAAATCGCCGCCCAAGAAAAAACATGAAAACTACCAAAGTTTGCTGACTAAACAACAGCGACAAATTGTTAGTCAATTAAGTGCAATTTTAAGATTGGCAGTAGCATTAGATAGACGACAAATTGGTGCGGTTGCTCAAGTACAATGTGAGTATTATTCACAACTTCATCAAGTCAATCTGCTAATTTTCCCCACTCAATTGGATGATGATTGTGATTTAGAACTTTGGAGCTTAAATTATAAAAAAGGAGTGTTTGAGGAAGAATTTGGAGTGAAATTAGTAGCAAGTTTAGAAAAGTCTAGTATTCCTAACTTGTCTTAGAAATTAGGGTGCGTTAACTACTGTAACGCACCTGCACATAGCTTATAAGGCTTGCGATCGCTAATCAGCTTGAGAAGTTAGTCTCAGTATAAAAGTTTAAGGTAAAACTCAGAAAAATTTATTTATTAAATAAATTTTTAGGAAGGTATGATTAACAAGTAACATTCTATTATATAATAAAAATCTTAATTAAATTTGTAACCTGCATTAGGTTAAAATATGCATCTAATTTTGACATCCAACTTAAGGACGAATTTATAACTGTCCCAAGAAGCATTTAAAAACAAAAAATAGTAATTAGAATAGAGTTAACAATCTATTAAATGTAGGTTATGTTGCTAGTGGATATCTAAGCCGGGAAACTTAGATATCCTTATATAAAATTTCACTAGTTTAATAAGTAATCATGCAGACATAGTATTGAGGGCTGCAAAAGAAACTTGCGCAGAAGCTTAGAAAGAAGTAGGGGCTTTTGGCCTTGCGCCCCTACGACAGGTGTGGTTCAAATAGATGAAAACTGCTGTAGCTGTTGTTTGCGCTCTGAAGTTATTCAGGCACCTGATATCTTGCACTCTTGCACTGGAAGTCGCGGCTACACAGGCAAAACCCGCACAACTCTTGGAGACGCTGCGCGTAGCTTGCTTCCCCGGAGGGGTACGACATGGTTCGACTCCGCTCACCAGCCGCTCAGTGACCACCTGCGCGGGTTGAAAACCTTGATTTTGCATTAGTCCGCGTGGTGCGCAAAGCGTGATAGGCGGACTTTGTTTGTATAGCCGCGATTTCTAATCGCCAGGGCTAGGTGCAAGATATGAGGCACTGCGATCGCCTAATACAGTTTTTGGAGGGTTAATAACATGACTTAGTATAACTTTTAACTGTATCCATATCGAAAGCTAAAGGAGCTGAAACCTATCCAGGCTTATTGGTTGTGTGATTGCACTGAATAAATTTACTAACTAGTGCTTTTTAGCTTGATTAGATAGATAATAAAACTAAGTATGAGAAAAATAGAGAACTCACATTTAAGGAGCTTTAATGACTAGACCTATTAGGAGTGCTGTAAATTCATTAGTAGCAAACTTCTCGCGACGAAATGCACTTTTGTGGCTTGGAGGTAGTGGAATAACTACCGCCTTGATGGTGGGAACACAAAAGGAAGTGAGCGCTAAAGACAACAAAGAGTTGAAATTGGTGAACCCACCAACATTATATAATGCACCCCAAAATGGCTATAGCCATATAGCTGTGACACCATCAAGGGCGAGAACCGTCTATATTTCTGGTCAATTTGGTTCCGATTTACAAGGGAATCTTGTCTCCAATGAATTTGAAAAGCAGTTAATACAGGCTTTTAAAAACCTCCGTTATGCCTTAGCAGCCGTTGGGGCACAACCACAAGATGTTGCAAAAACTACTATTCTTATAGTGGATCACAACCAAAATAAATTGATCCCATTAGGACGTGAAATTATAAATTTATGGGGTAATCAACCACCAGCAAACACTCTTATTCCCGTTCCTAGACTTGCACTTGACGGTATGTTGTTTGAAATTGATGCTTATGCGGTAATTCCAGATAACCGTAGTTGAGGACTGGTTATAACATAACCCTATCTAATAACAGTTGGCGGGGTAATAAACTTCCGCTACTGTCAATCAATAATAGTCTCTTCTATTTGAGTAGGTAATTGCCTTTAGTCAGACTACGAAACTTAACTAAAAATCCCAGCAGGTACTAGTAGTTTGCTCTTGTTAACTTGGTTCTTTAAAGTTAAAAGGGAAAAGGTTAAAAACTTTCACCTTTTCCCTTTTAATCTTTCCCTAGCCTTTACAAGCATATTTTTGAGTTAAAAAATTCCTAATTTACGCTTTGCAGGTTCCTAATTTCCTACTGAGAACCTTGACGCTTTGTGTGAGATATTCTATCTCTGCATTGGATGCTTTAAAGCTAAAGCAGCGTGTAATGTACCCTACAATTTAAAGCTTATCTTCATAAATGGTCTCGAAAGTAAAGCCATAATAATCTTTATTAATTAACATTAAACTGCCGTTATTAATTTGGGAATAATTAAGTTATAAATTACTCGGATTTAACAGTATGTTTAGCACTAATGTTAATATTTCTGGATACCAAATCATTGAAGAAATCTACAATGGTTCGAGAACTATAGTTTATCGGGGCTATCGAGAAAGTGACTCATTACCTGTAGCGATCAAACTGCTGAAAAATTCATATCCATCCTTCAACGAACTGGTGCAGTTTCGCAATCAGTACACCATTACCAAAAATCTAAACTCATCTTTAATCGTCCAAACCTACAGCCTGGAGGTGTATCAAAATGCCTATGCGTTGGTGATGGAAGATTTTGGCGGCATTTCTCTAAAAGATTATTTTGTTCGCGATCAAATGCAGGATATCAGGTTTTTACAAGAGTTTTTACAAATAGCGATCGCACTCTGTAATACCTTAGAAATACTCTATAGTCAGCGCATCATTCATAAAGATATCAAACCGAGCAATATTTTAATTAATCCAGAAACCAAACAAGTTAAATTAATCGACTTTAGTATTGCCTCTCTATTACCAAGAGAAACGCAAACGCTAATCAGCCCCAATGTATTAGAAGGAACACTAGCTTATATTTCTCCAGAACAAACAGGGAGAATGAATCGGGGAATTGACTACCGGACTGATTTTTATTCACTTGGTGTAACTTTTTACGAATTACTCACAGGTGAGTTACCTTTTCAATCAAACGATCCAATGGAGTTGGTGCATTCCCATATTGCTAAGGTAGCCTCATCGATAGATGTAATTAACTTACAAATTCCGGCGGTAATTTCGGATATCGTTAGCAAATTAATGTCAAAAAATGCTGAAGACCGCTATCAGAGTGTATTAGGATTGAAGTATGATTTAGAAAATTGTTTAGTTAAACTGAAAACAACTGGTAAAATTGAAAGTTTCCCAATTGCCCAAAGGGATGTATGCGACAGATTTATTATCCCTGATAAACTCTATGGACGAGAAGCAGAAGTAGAAACTCTGCTAGAAGCATTTGAAAATGTCAGCCTGGGAGCAACAGAAATAATCCTGGTAGCTGGGTTTTCAGGGATTGGTAAAACTGCCGTTGTAAACGAAGTGCATAAACCTATTGTTCGTCAACATGGTTATTTTATTAAAGGCAAATTTGACCAATTTAATCGGAACATTCCTTTTTCTGCATTTGTCCAAGCTTTCCGTAACTTCATGGAGCAATTACTAGCAGAAAGTGATGTACAAATAAACAAATGGCAAAATCAAATTATTCAAGCATTAGGTGAAGATGGACAGGTAATTATTGAAGTCATCCCCGAATTAGAAAAAATTATTGGCAGACAACCGCCTGCACCAGAATTATCAGGTAACGCAGCACAAAACCGATTTAATTTATTATTTCAGAAATTTCTCCAAATATTTACCACTAAAGAACATCCTTTAGTTATATTCTTAGATGACTTGCAGTGGGTAGATTCGGCTTCATTAAAACTAATGCAATTATTAATGAATGAAGCTAATCAGGGATATTTATTGTTAATTGGTGCGTATAGAGACAATGAAGTATTCCCAGCACATCCATTGATGGTGATGTTGGATGAAATTCGCAAAATAGGTGTAAAGGTAAATAGTCTTAACCTAAAACCACTCAACCAATTACAATTGAATCAACTTGTAGCTGACACGTTAAATTGTGCAGAGAATGTGGCATTATCTCTTTCACAATTGATTTACCGTAAAGCTCAAGGAAATCCATTTTTTGCAACTCAAATCTTGAAATCATTACATCAAGACCAACTAATTCAATTCAATTTTACCGAGGGATGCTGGCAATGTGATATTTCTCAAATCAATCAGCAAACTCTAGCAGAAAATGTTGTTGATTTTATGGTTTTTCAATTACGAAGATTACCAGAATCAACTCAACAACAATTGAAACTAGCTGCTTGTATTGGTAATCAGTTTGATTTAAAAACATTAGCGATTGTTTCTAAACAATCAGAGATAGAAACCGCAGATTGCTTGTGGAAGGCTTTGCAAGAAGGGTTGATTTTGCCACAAAGTGAGGTTTATAAGTTTTTTGTTGGTTCCGAAAATCAAGCAGCTACTCAAGAACAGTCTGAGATGGTTGTATATAAATTTTTACACGATCGCGTCCAGCAAGCTGCCTATTCACTCATTCCAGATGCACAAAAACAGTCAACACACTTGCAAATTGGGCAATTGTTATTGCAGAATACACCTAAAGAGCAGCAAGAGTCAGGAATTTTTGCGATCGTTAACCAATTCAATTACGGACTGGAATTATTAGAAGAAGCTAACGAACGAGAACATTTATCCCGGTTAAATCTGATAGCTGGTTGTAAAGCCAAAAACTCGACTGCTTACGCCACAGCAGTTGAGTACTTAAAAGTGGCGATCCTTCTATTACCGATAAATGCTTGGCAAAGCAGCTACGATTTGGCCCTTGCTGTTTACGAATCTGCGGCTGAGGCAGAATATCTGAATACAAACTTTGAGTCATCAAAATCATTAGTAGAGATTATCCTCAAAAATGCTAAATCTCCATTAGAAAAAGTTCGTACCTATGAGATTCAAATCCAATCTTATACGGCACAAAATAAATTCATTGAAGCAATAGCCACAGGTAGAGAAGCACTGCAATTATTAGATTTGACGTTACCTGAAGAGGGCAACACTCAAATGATTTTTGATGAACATGACAAATTACAACAAATGTTGGTTCATCAATCGATAGCAGCATTGGCAGATATGCCAGAAATGATTGATCCCCAAAAATTAGTTGCGCTCCGCATATTATCGGGTTTGTTTGCTCCAGTTTATATAGCCAAACCGATGTTATTGCCGCTCAAAATTTTTACAATGATCGAGATTTGTATCCAGTATGGCAACTCACCACAGGCAGCTGTTGCTTACAGTCTCTATGGATTATTTTTGTGCAGTATTGGTGCAATTGAAGATGGGTATCAGTTTGGCAAACTAGCAGTACAACTTTTAGAAAAATTTCAAACTAAAGAACTTAAAAGTAGAGTTTATTTAACATTTAGTTTGTTTATAAAACATTGGAAAGATTCAATTAAATCTACATTGAATCTATTTTTGGAGGGATTACAAAGTGGATTAGAAACCGGAAATTTAGAATATGTAGGCTATTGCGCCAATTGTTATTGTCAATTTCTCTTTTGGAGCGGAGAAAACCTAGAAAATGCTGTGCTGGAAGCAGATAAATATTGCGATCTCATGCAGCAAATTAAACAAGAGGTATCTCTGGTTTGGGGAAATATCTGGCGGCAGACAGTGCTAAATTTACAAGGAGAAGCGGCTAATCCCTGTTGTTTGATTGGTAAGCATTTTCACGAAGTCGAAATGTTACCGACTTTAATTGAAACAAACAATATTAATGGTATTTGTTATGTCTATCTAGCAAAAACGCTCTTAGCTTATCTTTTTGGTGAATATGAATCTGCTTGGGAATATTCCCAAAAATTTGAGCAGTATGAGCAGGGAGCAGCAGGTTTATTAATTGTTCCTTTGCGGAATTTCTACCAATCTTTGAGTTTGTTAGCTCTTTGTTCTCAGGTAAATGAAGCACAGCAACAGCTTTATCTCCAGAAAGTAGCCGAAAACCAGTCAAAAATGCAAGAATGGGCGGCTCATGCACCCATAAATTATCAGCACAAGTACAATTTAATTTTAGCTGAACAAGCTCGTGTAACTGGCGATCGCTTACAAGCCGCAGATTATTATGAAATAGCGATCCAAGAAGCGATCGCCAATGACTATGTTCAGGAAGCAGCGATCGCTAACGAACTCGCTGCCAAATTTTACTTAGAATGGGGTAAAGAAAAAGCCGCAGAAGGATATCTGCAACAAGCATATTACAGTTATGCCCGTTGGGGAGCAAAAGCCAAAACTGATGACTTGGAAAAACGCTATCCCAAATTACTCAAACCCATTTTGCAACAGCAAGAATTCAACTTAAATCCCTTAGAAACCATAGCCAGCATTGCTCGTACCTCTAGTTACACTACCAGCAGCACTAATATTTGTGATGCTCTAGATTTAACCTGCATTCTCAAAGCAGCTCAAACTATCTCCAGTTGTATTGAATTAGACGCACTTATCAGCAGTCTCACTCGCATTATCTTAGAAAATTCTGGTGCGAAAACATCTGTATTAATTCTTCCTCAAGAAGATATTTGGCAAGTGCGGGCAATTACCTTTATCAATGAACAGTTAAATTCCCAGACGGATGTCAAAACCATTCTTGATTCACAACTAATAGATGCTTGCCAATATATTCCGCGAAAACTAATAAATTACGTTAAGAATACTCAAGAAACTGTCATCATAGACAATTGCAAAACAGATATTCCTGGTGTAATTGGAGAATATATGCTCTTACATCAACCTCAAAGTGTATTATGTACGCCCATTATTAACCAAGGTCATTTGGTAGGGATTCTCTACCTAGAAAATCAATTGAATCAAGGAGTATTTACTAGTAACCGTTTACAGGTGATTAATTTACTGTCCTCCCAAGCAGCAATTGCCTTAGAAAATGCTCGGCTTTATCAGCAAGCTGGGCAAGCTTTACAAGATTTGCAACAAGCTCAATTACAAATCGTCCAAAGTGAAAAGATGTCTGCATTGGGTAACTTAGTTGCTGGCGTCGCTCATGAAATGAATAATCCTCTTGGTTTTATTGCTGCCAGCCTCAAACAAGCTAAACCAACATTTATTGATGTTATCGAACACTTAAAACTATATGAACAAAAGTTTCCTACTCCTGGAAATGAAATTTTTACCCATGCCGAAGAAATCGATTTGGAATATAGCTTAGAAGATTTGCTCAAAATGATTGATTCGATGACAATAGCGTGTGACAGGCTCAAGAACATTAGCACCAGTCTTCGTACTTTCTCCCGTGCCGATAGAGATTACAAAGTACTGTTTAACATTCATGAAGGCATTGATAGTACGATTTTAATTCTCAAACATCGCCTGAAAGCTAACGAAGAACGTCCAGCTATTGAAGTCATCAATGAGTACGGAAATTTACCCCAAATTGAATGCTTTCCTGGGCAATTAAACCAAGTATTTATGAACATTTTAGCAAATGCTATTGATGCCTTGGATGAATCAAATACAGGTAAGAGTTTTGAAGAGATTCAAGCTAATCTCAACCAGATTACAATTACCACCTCTTTAAAAAATAAACAAGTTGAAGTGAGCATTGCTGATAATGGTCAAGGCATGAGTGAATCAGTCAAACAAAAAGTATTTGACCACTTATTTACTACGAAAGGTGTTGGTAAAGGAACGGGATTAGGATTAGCGATCGCTCAGTCTATTGTTGTAGAAAAACATGGCGGTTCACTGGTTGTGAATTCTACCCAAAGTGAAGGAACAGAATTTGTAATTAGCTTACCGATTCTGGCTCAGACTCAAAATTAACTTGCAACCACCAGCCAATAGCAAAAGTTAGAGTTGAGCCAATACAGTTCAGAATGAGCAACAAAACCCTGATGTAGAGACGCGATAACCCGCGTCTTAAAAGACCTTTTTGCAAAATTGGGATGCTCATTAAAAATCTGGATTTATACATTTAAGATGCTCACAGCCAAAACCTTGAGTCATCATTGCAGATAGCTGTGGAAAAACTTGTTCGTCAAAGTTGAGTTCTCGCATTATTTGGTCATAAGCTTGTCCCTGCGCTATCCGCTTTGCCATTTCCTGAAACTCTACCCAAGTTAAATCACTCTCAACAAATGCTTTAGCAAGGATAATTACCAGTTCTTCATAATCATTGTCTTCCAATTTTGTCATCATTCGGTGTTCAATGTGAAGCGAATCATCGAAACAGTAATACCAGGATTTCGGTTGCTGTCTAAGTACTCTTCGGAAAAAATCCTGCTGTTTCGAGCGACTAACAACACTATCTGCCTCACTACATACCATTAAGATTGGGGCAGAAACACAGCCTTGAGCCTTGTCTAAAACCTGATATCCCAATTCCAGAAATATCCGTAAGGCCTTAAGACGAAAACCTTTATAACCAAAATTACCAGGTGCATTTTTGTTGAACCATTCAAAGTAAATTGGCAGAATTTTGATGAGTTGATCGAATAGTAAATAGCGGCTACCTAAATAAGGCGTAAACAATAAAGTGCGGTCAATCTCTTCAGGATGCTCTAAAGCTAACCAAGCAGCTAAAGTTCCACCTGTTGATAATCCACCAATCACAACTTGTTGCCCTAGTGTTTTGGCAATCTGCAACCATTTGATGACAAATTGTTGATAAATCTCAATATCTGTTGGTAGTGGTGGAGGATTTTGAGACCTCCAGTCACCTGAGCGTCCATGACCGGGTTGTAAAGGAATCAGAACGTTATATCCCTTGTTAAAGAAAGCTTTACCAAGCGGCTCGAACTGGTAAGGGCCTGCGGTAAAACCATGCAAAAACAAAAAAACTTTTGACGTGAAGTCAGGATGAATCAAAAATTTAGAACGGCAGGCTTCATTTTTAAGACCTAGTGCCGACTCTAATTGGTGAACTTGTTCTAGAATTTCTACTGTATTTTGAATGCCAACTTTCATTTATGTAATTATTATGTTCATATACATATAGGAATCCTACTTGAATCTTGCTCAGTATACTCAAAAGAAAATCTTTGCCAGGCAGGCTTTTAAGCAGCTTAGTTATTCAAAAATTAAATAGGAGTCCTAAATATATGTTACTTTATGAATTAAGTAGTTACTCCGAGTCTAGCAGAGGACATATTGTTGAGTTGCCCTGTCAGAAGTAAGAAATGTTTTAAAGTCGGATGAGTATTCACTCCAAACTAATTTTCCACAACCCATCTAGCGGATTAGACAGTTGGAATTGACTATCATTGCTACCGAGCCAATTATTGTCATACACCAACCCAACACTGAATGTTCTATTTAGAGGATATTGTCCTAGTTTTCCAAAACCTTCAATATTCTTTGAGTCAGCGATCGCTTGCTGGTTCAACTGTATAGTTGTTTGGTTGCCGTCGTCAAAGTAAATTGTGGCTCGTTTGTTGTGAAAGCGCACCTGAACTTTGTAGACCCCACCAGTTGCATAGTAATAAGCTGTAGCAGGCAGCTTTTGACCATCAATATTTTGTCCTTTAAGCTCAACTGCCATAGCAGGACTGCATAGCAGCAACAGGATTGGCAAGACTGACCCTAAAACTTTCATTGGTAGTAACAAACATTTTCAATCAACTACTTTCTACTTTAAAACATAAGTAGAGCGACTTCAAAGAAGTAGACTATAGCAGGCCTAAATCAATTGTGAAAACTTCTTTTTCTTTTCTTGGCGCTCTTGGCGTCTTGGCGGTTCGTTAATTTTCACAACTTAAATAAAATTGCTATATGTGAAGATAAGTAAATACAGATTGCGATCGCGGTAAAAAACAAGATGCATACATTTCCAATTTTGACATACAGCGATCGCGAAAAGATGAAATAAGTTTCACAGCCAATGCCAGAAAGTCGTCTTTCCATACTCTTGTAGAGAGACGCGGTATAATCTCGCGTCTCTACCCTTACTCCCTACTCATGAAATAAATCCAAGTCTGTGACAGCACCAACACTACTAGAGGAAACTAACTTAGCATATTTTGCTAAGATGCCTTTTGTATAACGGGGTGGACGGGGTTGCCATTTGGCGCGGCGATTGGCTAATTCTGCATCGGAAATATTGATTTGTAACAAGCGAGAGTTAGCATCGATAGTGATACTATCACCTTCTTCGACTAGAGCGATCGCACCACCAACGGCGGCTTCGGGAGCAACGTGTCCGACTACCATCCCGTAAGTACCACCTGAAAAGCGTCCATCAGTAATTAACCCGACTGCATCACCTAAACCCGCACCAATAATTGCTGAGGTGGGTGCTAGCATTTCCCGCATCCCAGGGCCGCCTTTCGGCCCTTCGTAGCGGACGATAATTACATCACCGGCTTTAATCTTACGTGCAAGGATGGCATCTAAGCATTCTTCCTCAGAATCAAATACCCGTGCAGGGCCAGTAATGCCGGGATTTTTTACCCCAGTAATTTTTGCTACTGCTCCCTCTGTAGCAAGATTCCCTTTCAAGATGGCTAAGTGACCTTGAGCATACATCGGGTTATTCCAAGGACGAATCACATCTTGATTGCTTGGTGGTTCATCGGGGACATCTGCTAAAATTTCGGCGATAGTTTTACCTGTGATCGTGATACAGTCACCGTGAAGTAATCCATGCACCAATAGCATTTTCATCACTTGGGGAATACCACCAGCTTGATGTAAGTCTGTGGCGACATATCTACCACTGGGTTTTAAATCGCATAAAACCGGGACACGATCGCGGATAGTTTCAAAATCATCTAGATTAAGTTCTACATCAGCCGCACGAGCGATCGCTAGAAAATGTAACACGGCGTTAGTTGAACCACCCACAGCCATAATTACAGAAATAGCATTTTCTATAGATTTGCGCGTAATAATTTGCCGGGGTAATAGTTGATTGCGAATTGCTTCTACTAATACCTTGGCTGATTCTTCGGTGCTATCGGCTTTTTCGTCATCTTCCGCCGCCATTGTGGAAGAATAGGGTAAACTCATACCCATCGCTTCAAAGGCCGAGGACATAGTATTGGCTGTGAACATCCCACCGCAAGAACCAGCACCAGGACAAGCGCGGCGTTCTACTTCCATCAATTCGGTGTCGTCAATTTTACCAGCACTGTATTCACCCACAGCCTCAAAGGAACTCACAACAGTTAAGTCGCGACCCTGGTAGTGTCCGGGTTTAATTGTCCCACCGTAAACAAAGATAGCTGGGATATTCATCCGTGCCATTGCAATCATTGCCCCTGGCATATTTTTATCACAGCCACCGATTGCGATCGCACCATCCATACTCTGACCATTACAGACGGTTTCAATGGAGTCAGCAATTACTTCTCGTGACACTAGGGAATATTTCATTCCCTCAGTTCCCATAGAAATCCCATCACTAATAGTAATTGTGCCGAATATTTGCGGCATTGCCCCGGCTAGTTTAATTCCCGCTTCAGCTATGAGTGCTAGTTGATTAATTCCTATGTTACAGGGAGTGATGGTGCTGTAGGCATTAGCCACACCGACAATTGCTTTCTTAAAGTCTTCATCCTGAAAACCTACTGCACGCAGCATAGCCCGATTTGGCGATCGCTGTACCCCTTGTGTAACAACTTTACTTCTGAAATTCTCTGACGTTGTTTTTTCACTCATTGCCTTGGCCTCAATCAAATCTCTGTATGAGTATGATATGTAGGCTTTTTTGAGATGTCCAATATATATTTATTTTAAATTGAGACTTATAAAGTATCAAAAAAAATGGGATTACGAGATCTGCGCTACTTTATTGCTGTAGCTGAGGAATTACATTTCAGCAGGACTTACACAAATGTATAATTTTATTCAGCCATAAATCGAATCGCTCTCTGCGTTCATATTACTCAGCCACAGAAATTATCAACCCTCAACTCGCGCCACACATCAGACGGTTGCCAGCCAGAGTTACCAACGGAACGCAAAGGGCGATAGTGTTCACAGATGTAGTCCGATTCGGATGCTTCGATGTACACAGGTAGATTTGGTTCAACCACCGATTCAGGAATATCTTGACTCTCAGGCATCTCAATGGGTTCAGTCGATGGTGGAGTTACTTCTGTTATCTTGGGAATTGGGTTAGAAGTTTTTTTGATGAGTCGTTGCATATTCAGAGTCATTATTTGGCTTTCAACAAGGTAGGATATCCCAGAATACAGTAAGTTATCAGACAATCCGAAATATTTTGTTGGAAAGTTTGGCGTTGCATAAATGCGGGATAAATTAGCTAAATACAGGTATTTCTCTATACTGAAAATAAGAAAGTAACAATCAATTCAAACATTCAAGTATATCTACTTACTTAAAATAGCATAATGTTTTTTTATGTAGGTGTGCAAGATAATCACGTAAACGTGTATTTTTACCTTCTAAGTAAGCAAGTGGTAAAATTTACAAGTATGTCACTGCGAGTGAAACGGAGTGTAACCTTCGCGGAGCGTCTCGTAGAAAAGCAATGACAAGGACTTTGACGGTTTTACATTTTATTACATAGTTAGATTAATTCGTGCCTACCTATTTACTCTGGTCATATATGTTTTAGTGACGATACAATCTTTTGGGTTAATAAAACTGAGGTAAACTTTCCATCATCACATAAAAATAGCACTGACAACTGCAAAAAATGTCCCATAAAGGTTTAAATTTTTAAGCACTACGATCTCCTAAAACTCAAGCTAAAATTCCAAAACCTTTTCACTTATCAAGAGGGATTTAGCAACAAAATTAACTAACCATTTTATCAAAAAAATCATGAGCAAAATTAAATTATTTAACCAAGTGAAACGCAGATTTTTCAATCAGATGGCTGTTAAAGCGCTGTTATTTACAATAACACTATTATTTACAATAGTTTTATTAAATCATAGCACTACTGGAGTAAGTGTTGTACCTCAAGCCCTGCGTCCTGATATCAAGGTTCGCAATATTATTAATACATTATCAGTCTCTCCTTCTGTGCGGATTGTAAAAGATCCACGAAACAATACTCTCTATTACCTCAAACGAAATGGTGAGATTTCTCAAGTCAATTTAGCCTCCTCTACTAAAACACTTGTTTACAACTCTAGTAATCATAATTTAAGTGAAACTCAAGGTATGGCCATTGGCCCTAACGGCACTATTTATTTAGTTGGCAATGCAGACCTTGTGAATAACCAAACTCAAGCAATTATTGTTAAAGGTGTAATTAATTCGAGTACAAGACAGCGTATCTGGTCTATCTTAGCTAAGAGTGCAGCCTATCCCAAAAGCAAAACAGCTTATGACCATCGGTTCAACGGCGTAGTTGTTAGCCTGGATGGTAACTTTATCTATGTGAATAGCGGTTCTCGTACCGATCATGGTGAGGTTCAGTCTGTTGATGGTCTATATCCTAATACTCGCGAAGTTGGATTAACCGCCTGTATACTCCGTCTTCCTAGTAATGGTAATAATCTCTTTCTGGCAAACAATCGAGCAACTTTAAAGACAGCTGGCTATATTTTTGCAGAAGGAATACGTAATACTTTCGATATGGCTTTTGCACCTAATGGGGATTTATTTGGCACAGAAAATGGCCCAGATCGCGATATGTCAGAAGAATTAAATTGGCTACGTTTAGGTGGTAATTACGGCTTTCCTTGGCGTATTGGTGGAACAGATAATCCACAACAATTTCCCAATTATAATCCTGCCACTGACCGATTGTTAAGCCCTCAATTTAACGCTATTCAAAAGGGCTACTATCGTAACGATCCCACCTTTCCTATTCGTCCTACTGGAAATTTGAATGAACCAATTCCTAATCTTGGCCCGGACGCAGATAATTACCGCGATCCTGTAGATGGAAAAATCAAAGATGCCAGTGTTCTTGGACAAAGTTTTAGCACTTTTACAACACACCGTTCTCCTTTAGGCTTAGTTTTTGATACGCAAGGAGTGATGAGTCCAGAATTCAATAAAGATGGATTTATGTTAAGTTGGACACCAGGCGATCCCACTGGTGAAACATTAATAGGCCCTTTTAAAGATGCCAGCCAAGACCTACTGCATTTAAAGTTAACTAAAGTAGGAAATACCAACTATAAACTTAACGCTACACGCCTTGTCAAAGGTTTTAGTAATCCCATTGATGCTGAGATTATTAGCAATAAGATTTATGTTCTAGAATATGGCGGAAATCAAGGAATTTGGGAAGTCTCTATGCCTACCAAGTAAAGTAAATTCGACATTCGCCCAACAAGTGACAGCATCGACAACGCCAAACGAAAATAGATTGCGAGAATCTAACTTTTCTAAACTTATTTATCTTTTTTCCTTAAGTGTCTTATCTGTCTTAACTGTCCTTGTAACAATTTTTCAGCCGTGATAAGTTCTTGTAAAACCAACACTATTAACGAAGCATAACTATGTCAATAGAAACAAGAACTGTGAAAGACGTGACTATTTTAGATGTAAAAGGCAAAATGACAATTGGCCAAGGTGATTTAACCCTTCGCGAATCTATCAGCAGCGCACTTGCAGATGGTGCTAGAAATATTTTGCTCAATTTAAGCGGAGTGACTACAATAGACTCTTCGGGGATAGGTGAGCTAGTATCAAGTTATACTACAACAAATAACCGAGGTGGGAAACTTAAATTAACAAATCTTCCCCCGAAAGTTAATGATATTCTGATGATAACCCAACTCATAACGGTTTTTGAGACTTATGACAGTGAAACAGAAGCACTTCAATCATTCTAATTAGTGGGATTTTTGCTGTCTGTACTGATACTGAAAAAACAAGGTACTAAATATCTAAGTACAGTAGAGATTTAAGATTTTTGCTCTGCCTGTCCCTGTAACCAATTCAATACTTAACTCATCCCACCTTTTCCCACCTTTTGATTGGTGGGATTTTTAGTTTCAGGATCTATGCATTAGTCACATCTTTCTTAACAAAAGAGTTAAAGTGTAGAAAGCAGATACAGCAGTAGTTTAAGCGATAGAAGGCAAGGATGAACGGGAGTGCGATGTCTGACGACAAGCCTTACGGCTACGCTTTTATTGGAGTAGTTGAGATAAGAGGATGCTGATTAAAAAATATTTAACAGAATAATACGAGTACTGTTATTTTTAAGCCATGCTAATGTAAGTAACATGAATCTTGTGATGTCTTTTTCGATGTCTACAGACCTTAATTTGCCGTTGGTGTTCTTGGAAGATTGCATTACGCAAAAAAAGCGATAATGCTATAGTAGTATAGGGAATACAGCAAAATTTCCCTAAATTTACAGCATTTGAATGTACAATAGATACTCAAATGTCTGAATAAATAGTTGGAGAGGTGTCCGAGCGGTTCATGGTGACGCACTCGAAATGCGTTTTGGGGAAACCCAACGGGGGTTCGAATCCCCCCCTCTCCGTTCAAAAGATTACTGAAAATTTACTACAATGTGGCTGAAATTTGCCTACCTATAGAAATGGTCTTGAGCAACTTGTCTGTTTATTTGCAAGTTGGATAGGATTATCGCTTAATATTTACGTAGTCAAATATTTGCCAAAAACACTAAAATATACACCATTAACACAGATTTTACAGATTTTCGGGATAAACTAATGCCATCGTGTGAGGAGTGAACGATGGTAGATCGCAGCTTGGGGCGAGTATTCTCATTTAGTCTGATCGGCATTTCTTTATATCTGAGTATTAGTATAGGAGTCATTATCCGGCTTGGTCAGTCACAGCGATTAAACGCTGCTACTATGCCGACTAAGCCTGTGCAGTTTCCATTAGCTATTCCTGAACTTACCCCATCAAAAACACAACAACAAACCTTTCCAAATACTATTACTATCAAAGCCGTTGGAGATATTATTCCCGGCACTAATTTTCCTAACTATAGATTACCCCGCTTTCGAGATCGATTATTACCAAAATCAGTGAGAACTCACTTGCAAGGATCTGATATCTTGTTTGGTAATTTTGAAAGTAGTCTAACTAATTATCCCTATACTGCTAAAGATATTAGTCGAGGACAAGTCTTTGCTTTTCGCTCTCCACCTGCATACGCCCAGCTTTTTGCTGAGGCTGGTTTTAATGTGTTCAATATGGCAAATAACCATGCTATGGACTTTGGCCCGGTAGGGTTCAAAGATACAATGAAAAATCTTCAGGCTGTAGGCATTGCAACATTAGGTCATAAAAATCAAATTCTTTATTTGGAAGCTAACAATATCCCTGTGGCAATGATCGGATTTTCTCCTTATGAAATGTATAACTCCATCCATAATTTAGGAGCAGCTAAAGCACTCGTGGCAGAAGCCAAAAATAAAGCCAATATTGTAGTAGTATCGATGCACGCTGGAGCGGAAGGAACGGGAGCACTACACGTTAAGAATCAAACAGAGTTTTTTTATGGAGAAAATCGAGGTAATGCGATCGTGTTTGCTCGAAACATGATTGATGCTGGAGCAGACTTAGTACTAGGACATGGCCCTCACGTTCCCAGAGCGATGGAAATTTATAAGGGAAAAATCATTGCCTATTCTTTAGGAAACTTTTTGGGATATCGGACTTTATCTACAAATGCCCAAACAGGTGACTCAATGATTTTAGAAGTCAAACTCAACTCAGCAGGAAATTTGGTATCAAGTAAAATTATTCCCGTTCGGATGGATCGGCAGGGAATTCCTCATATCGATCGCAGTTTTCAAACTGTAAAACTTATGCGTTATTTGAATAATCAAGCTTTTCCCAAAAATCCGGTGAAGATTAATAAGAAAGGGGAAGTTGTTGTACAGAATAAACTTAATCCTTCCTAAAATAATTCGTAATTCGTAATTAGTTAATAGGAGCCAGCGTGGTGCTGGACTTACCGCGCTGCTTTACCAAAATCTAAAATTGATTAATTATTGTCATCTTGTGGCTTTTCCTCGAACTTTTGAATATTCTGGGGTTGGCTATTAGTCGGTGAATTTTGCTTTTCTAGTGTTGGTACTACCACAGCAGAAGGATCTGATTGTTTGGATTCTGTTGGTGGTGCTGGTGGTATAAGTAGAGGTTTTGATGGACTTACGGGTTGAGGGGAGGCAGGATTTTGACTAGAAGCGGGTAAGTTATTTTGTGGGAATGGCAATGGTGCGGGGGAAGCTTTTCGAGATGAGCGGATTGCCCGTAGTTTCTCCACTAAGGAGGGTGTGGGGGAAACGCTAGGTGAAGGTGTGGATTGTTCGGAATCACCGCGTTGCGATTCTCTTGTAGGGCTGCTGGTAGATTCTTCTTGGGAAGAACGACGATTGCGGCGACGCTGCTTGGAATTAGAGACGGGTGCTTTTTCGGTTCTTGAAGTAGTGTTAGTCTGTTCACCTCTGGGTGAAGATGTACTATCAAAATTAGGTGCTTTCGCGCCTGATTCTTGAGTTGGCTTTTCAACAAGTGGCTTGGCGGTTGGCTGCTGCTGAGATTTGGGTAATATACTGGCAATCCCAAAACCTGCTGTCGCAGCAACTAGGGCTACACCCATACCAATAAATACTTTAGATGACCCCAGCTTTTTAGCCAGTACAGTTTCCTTAGCCATGCCTGGGTTGGGTTGCGCCAACACAGATGGTCTATGAATAGAATTTTGGGCTGTTTTCCCAATTAAAGTTGCTGCCTGCTGGGCAGATAAATTAACAGTTGGCACTGCGTAAGTGGGTAAAACTTGCGATGTCCCATTCACCTCATTTCCAGGTAGCAATTGCAGCCAGTCAGCAACTGTCGCTGGCCGAAAACGAGACTCTACTGCCATACCGCGCATTACCGCCTGGTTGACAGCAGCACTCAAGTGTGGTTGCAGTTCGCGCGGGGAAGGCATTTGTTCGCGATCGCGCAATAATGCTGGCATGGGAACTTGGGCTGTCAACAGTGCATATAAGGTTGCTGCTAAACCATAAACATCCGTGGCGGGTGTGCGCGCCGCTTGCGTCATATACTGCTCAATCGGAGAATAACCTTCAGAAACCAGACCTGTGTGAGTCTGTCTGACACCGCCATTAAATTCCCTAGCAATGCCAAAATCAATTAGTATTACTTCCTGTGTTCCTTGACGAAGAATAATATTATCTGGTTTGACATCGCGGTGTAACAAGCCGTTGTTGTGTACTACCTGCAACGCTGCCCCTATTTGCCGGATGTAATGAATTGCTGTAGCTTCAGGCAAAGTTATTCCTGGTAATACAAATGCGTCTCCCAAGGTTTCACCAGGAATGTATTCCATCACCATGTAAGGCAGTCCAGCTTCTACAAAAAAGTCACTAACTCGGACTATGTTTGGGTGAATACACGTAGCTAATCGTCTGGCTTCATCTTGGAATTGGCGCTCGAATTTGGCAAAATCAGGATGTTGTCGCAGCCGTTCGTTGATGGTTTTCATCACCACCTCCTGACCCAAGTAGTGATGCCTAGCTTTAAAGGTAATGCCAAAGCCGCCCCGCCCTATTTCTTGAATTAGGGTATATTTTCCATCCTGCAAAATTGTGCCTGCTAACATAAAGAGTCCTGAGTCCTGAGTGAGCAGATAAGTAGCGAGTCCTGAGTTTTGAGGGATTTCCCAAAAATTTTCCCATATTTTTATCGGGCAGGATTCTTGCCTGTCTATTTTACGGGATGATTTAGTTGTTGGAATTCCTGAAGTGAGAAAGACCTCCCCACGATCGCAACAGTTTTATCTTTCTCAGATGATAACGCGGGAGTGCGGCAAGCCTAAAGCAGAAGACGCGCTAAGGCTATTTTTTAGGTTTTATAGAAAAGTAGACTAAAGTTTAGTGTCAAAACAGAATTCAGAAGTCAGAATTCAGAATGAATGATGTACAACTGGCGACTTTTGTGAAATTTCTGTTTAAACTCACTAGAATCTTTCTGAGTTTTGGATTTTAGAGACATCTAAAATCTAAAATCCAAAATCTAAAATCCAAAATTATTACAGTTGCCGCACTAATGGCTGACCATCTTTGACTTCGCCAATTAAAACTAAATCGACACAGTTCACAAAGATACCATTTTCCAGAACGCCGGGAATGTTATTCAATGTCTTTTCTAATCCGGCTGGATCTTCAATAGAGTCAAATCTGACATCTAAGACAAAGTTCCCTTGGTCAGTGATTACTGGCCCAGCTTTTTTTACACCCATGCGGAGTTCTGGTTTACCACCGAGTTTTTTGATGGCATTGGTTACAGGAGTAATTGCCATTGGAATCACTTCCACGGGCACAGCAAAACTAGAACCTAAGCGGTCTACTAACTTGCCACTGTCTACCACAACGATGAACTGTTCTGCTAGGTAGTCTACAACTTTTTCGCGGGTATGTGCTGCACCACCGCCTTTAATCAAATTCTTCTGCGGATCGACTTCATCTGCGCCATCAATGGCAATATCGATGTGGTCAATTGCATCCAAGGTGGCGAGAGGGACACCGTACTGCTTTGCCAGTACTTCTGACTGAAACGAGGTAGGTATACCAATGATATCTTTGAGTTCACCAGACTTGAGGCGATCGCCCAAAAACTGAATCGTATATGCTGTAGTTGACCCCGTACCCAACCCGACAATGGAACCTGATTTGACTAGGGCGGCGGCGGCTTTGCCAACTTCTTGCTTCATTAACTTGACGGGATCTGTTGTTGTCATTCCCAAAACTCCTGAAAAACTGACTATAGTCCATAGTAGTGGGCGGATAACGCCAAAACATCAAAGGAAAAAACAAGTTTTTGCTGATTTCCACTCCCTTGATGATGAAAACCAGCTCGCCTATTACGTAGCTATGCAACATCGCCTAGCCCAAATTCGTCATTAATTAACTGAGATTAAATTTTACGTTAACCTCAGTAACGTAGTTTTTTGAATTCACGTTAGCAGCTACAAGTGGTTATCATGATACGTCAGCTTTCAATTACTCTCTCTTTAATGGCACTCCTACAAAGCTTGCCAGCAATTGCTCAAGTACCAGAATCTACTTCTGAAATACCAGCTGATTCCATTCAACAGGTAACTGCTGTCAAATGGATGACAAACTTTCCCGATGGCAAATTTTATCCAGAAAGGTTATTGAGTCGGGCAGAATTAGCCTCGATTATGGTAAAAGCATTTCGCCTAGATAAAAGAGAAGCTGTTACCAAAGAAAATTTAACTATTCCAGATGTTCCTCGTTCTTATTGGGCATTTAATGATATACAGACAGTCCTAAAAACTGACATCATGAAAGGCTATCGGGGTAATGAATTCTTTCCTAACCAAAAGGTGACAAGGGCAGAAGCTCTGGCTATTTTCGCCCAGGCTTATGGTGTATTTCAATTTCCTGATGCCGCTGTAAATGAAATTCTGGCTTCACATCCAGATGAAAAATCTATCCCAACTTGGGCTAGAAAAGCGATCGCGACAGTAGCGACTGAGGGATTTCTGAATACGGATGCTCAAGGCAATATTTCCCCATTAAAACCTGTAACCCGTGGGGATATGGCTTATGTATTGAGTAAATATTTGCAACGACAACAGCAACAACCCGAAACACCAGAAGTTCCGATAATTCCAAATAGCCCACAATCTCCTTAGCTAAACTTTATCAAGCCAACGGACTCAAAATCAGTTTTGACCCGGATTTCTATACCTGTCTCGAAGTTGACGAAGATATACGGAATTAGACTGTGTTGGTTGTTGCAACACATTATTCCCATAATTAGTTTGTGGTAGTTGGGTCGGTTGTTGCAAGCCATTATTCCCATAATTAGTTTGTGGTATTTGGGTCGGTTGCTGCAAACCATAATTCCCATAATTAGTTTGTGGCAGTTGGGTCGGTTGCTGCAAGCCATAATTCCCATACCCTACAGGGTTTGTGGGTGTGACAACACTTTGACTTGGACTTTGGCTAGAGTAAGGTACAGTATTACTTGGTGCTACATTAGGCACTACTTGACCGTTATTTAAATTAGTGTAAGTATTGTAGGGATTTTGCGGTAAGTTCGTACCCGTAGTTAACCCATTATTAGGCACTACTTGACCGTTATTTAAATTTCTGTAGGGATTTTGTGGTAAGTTCGTACCCGTTGATGTGTTGCCTGTCCCAGTAGTTAACCCAGTGTTTGGTAGAGAATTCTGACTGGTTAAGCTATTGATGGGTGGGATTAAGGTTGTTGCTGGAGCGGAGACTTGCCCTAATGCATTTGTCTGAGTTGCAGTGCTGCCATTGAAGCTAGACAATTTCTGGTTTGTCGATTGATTGAGCGCTGCTTGCAGAGGGTTGATAGAGAGAGAATTTTGATTCTTATTGGTTTGATTAGTGAATCCAACACCCAGGCTAGAAGATGTTTGATCTGCTCCTGTTGGTTCAGACGCCGTATTAAAGGTTTTAAGACCTAGAAACGGGTTATTACTATCAACTGTTCCAGTACGTAATAAATTGTCTGTTTGTTGGACAAAGGGATTTTTCGCGGTTGGGGAGGTGTCGCCGTTAACACCTAAACCAGGATTTAATTTGGTATTATTAGCAGACTTTTGTTTGTTAATTACATCATCTAATAAGCCTTTGCTCTTTTTTGCCTCAGTCTTGTCTTCAGGCGCATTTGCGTTTAATGAGAGAGTTCCTTGCTCAAAGTCATTAAATAAAGCTGGCAGGTTATCAATATCTGCTGCAATAGCTTTATTTTCTTCTGACAGGGAGGAATCAGCAGACTTTTGTAAAACGACTGGTTTTTTTTGCTTATAAACGAAAATATTTGGGTTTGACCAGTATTCCCAGGTTGCTAGCCCAACTACAGATAAAAAAATCGCAGTTACCCAAAAACCAGGCCGCCCTAGATTCCATAACCTGGCTTTAAGATAGCGTAAGTAAGCGGGAGGATAATGACGATGTGGCATGGGATTTGATAAGTGAGATTTACTATAAATTGGTAAAATTCGACGGAAGAGGCATTGCTGTTTGATGTTTTTATTTGCCTGGTAAGGAAATATCTTAACTAAAGTTCGATTGTGATTTCATCCTAACTTCTCAAGAAATTATTAGTCATTAGGTAAGTCAAAAATTAACTAATGACTATTTTAAACTAAACGGTTTAGTATAATAAATATTTTTGAGTATTTTAGCTGCGATCGCTCCAACTTCCATTTTCGCTATCTTGATTTTCTACAGGACTAGGACTAACAACCTATCGATGGTGCTTACCGAAGAATGAGTAGCTACTGCGATATCTACAATATTCACCTTGGGCAGCAGAGGTGGCATCTCTGCGGTGGAAATATTTAAAATAGTTAATTACAAATAATTACAGTTCGTAATTATTTGTAATGATTTAGGGGCAGGGCAAATGCATATAACTTTTGACAAAGTGGTAAGTAGATGTGTGTTGAAAGTAGTATAAATAAACTATATGACTAGTTAAATGAGCGATCGCTAGTTCTACCTCTTTCAATAAATCCTAAATATGCCAGAGATTGCTGATTTCTCAGCTTCTAAGCTTTTGTCGTTAGATTGTAATCGGGGTTTGCGGTGCAGTTTCCGAAATAAGCAGGTGCAAAAATGCGCAGATATTCAACATAAGACTATTTCTCAATTTTCAATTAATACCTTCGCCACTTTTTGTAGCAAGGATGATTGACTATTATCACTGATCTTTAAAATATTTTGAGTTAGTGTACTAAAATGTAAAGCTGTGATGGGATGCTCGATAAGTTCATTTGTCTGAATTTGCGTTTTTGAATATGTATTTCCAATCAAATGATAAACTTTAAACCCTCTCTTGATAATCCTATCAATACTTTTTGCAAGTGGAACATAATACTGAATAAATGTTGCTTCCTCCAAATCAAAACATATCATATTTTGGATTCGGTTAATGGGTTTAACCTCACCGTTATAATATGACACCAAAGGTAATAATCTACTACTATTCTCATCTTTAATTTGTCGGTTAATTTCTAGTTTTCCATTTTCAATATCTTCAATAATACCATTACGTCCAATTAAACTTGGTGTATACAAATCATCTGCATAACAACTAATATATAACTGCTCAGATTCATCTACAAAATATTGTTGATCGTCAATTAATTTTTCTGATTTGTTTTTTTTCCTTCTTAAAAATGGAAATTTATTTTCAATCTGTTTCATATCGCGTATTATATTTTCAATATATATGCAACCGTCTTTATATAAGAATTTTACTGCTACCGCTTTAGCTTCCTTTTTTCGGGGGCTACGCACATATATAGTAAAGAATTGTTTTTCAGGAAATGATTGAGGAGTAATAGACAAGCCAAAGTTGGGATTTACAAGACTTTGCCTGATCCAGTTCTTAATTCCCAGTTCAATCAATACTTTCTGAAATTTAGGTGAAATCTTTATCTTGTGTTTCTCGCGGAAATCTTCCCATTGTTTACTATCTTCCTGTCCTCTTAAATAGCAGGAAATAGAACCTTCAACATCCAAGAATTTACCATCTGTAAAAGTTTGCGTATCCAAGCCCAGAATATCTCGATCAATTTTTTTATCTGTATAATTGAGAACCGACCAAGAAGCAGATTTTACATCTCCAACAGCCCTAAATTCTGATATATTTATCCCCTGCGTACTAAAAAACTCTCCTGTCTCCAAATAGTTAAATTTTTTCTTTAACTGTGAATAGAAATCAACTTTCTCTCTATTATCTGTTTTTGTTGATGGATACCAAAGTTCATCATTTCTCTGGTATGCCATTGAACCCGCTTCTTCCTCCAAATCTTTATTGAGAACTAAATAGTTTTTTCCCTTATCCAGTTCAATATCTAACCAGGGAACAACTTCAGTAATTTTCCAGCAAGCATCGTCCTCACCCTCAACTTCTACTTTTTCATAGGTACTAACAGTTTTCCCAGAATTATAAAATGTGAGAAGAGATACGCCTTGATGTTTCATAAAATTTTTCAGAAATTGTTGATCATCTTCAATCAGATCAACTCCAGTATTGTTAATAATCTCTAATGATTCTACAGATTCTATATTTTTGATAAAAGGGTTTTCTAAGTAGTGATCAGCCTGAAAATGAAGGGGTCTAAAGCCAATACCACACTCACTTAAAAAATCCTCAAGTTTTGTCATGAGGTTTTGGTAATGATAAAGCTGAGTCTTTTTAAAGTTGTCAAAATTCTCGTTATCTTTACCAAATTGCATAAAATAAATATCATTTTTGCGACGAGCATCGAGGTCACGTTCAAAGTAGTAGCTCTTCTTGTTATAGACCAACAACTCTCCTACATCGTCACTATCTATGGTACTGTACTGATCTTCTGGTAATAATAGTCGCTTTTTTCGAGAGAAGGTTAATGTTAGTACATTATGGTGATTGTATTTGATTAACAAATTCTGTCCCCACACCACAAGAGCAACTTTCGATTTGGTTATATTTTTGGAATGAACTAAGAGTAATTCTTCAAAACCATTCATTGTCTCAACAGATAAGCCTTGAGAAAGAATATAAAATTTAAAAACCAAATTTAAAATTATTTCTCGATTATTAGGAAATAACTGTTTCCACCCCGAATGACTTTTATTATGGGATAAAATAGGGGATAAAAAAAACACATACTTTTGCCCATCAGCGTATGAGAGGAAATACTGAATATCTGACTTTTGACGTTTTTCGCCATATTCATAAAGCCGTTCTTGGATCTGATTTTTAATTAATCTATGCTGTTTCTTATAGAAAGTAGCCCGTGAATCCTCATCTTCGGAATACTTATCTTCATCAGGCTGTTTTTTAAGAACAAAATGATCAATACCTTTACCCTTTTTCAAGAGATATTGGACAACTTTTTCAGCAACATCTTCTAGTTTATCTAATATCTTTAGCTGGTTTGTTCGTGATTTATCTGATAATGCTTTAGTCATTTTATCTTTCATTTTATTTCTCCTTGGGGAACAAAAAGTCTTTGAGTATATTGGATTCAACGAGGAAACTTTGGCTATCAAAGTAAATCAAATTTCCAGAAAATAATGTTGGTGAGTATTGGTGACTTTTTTCTTGGGTTGCGTGCAAATTTAGAAGTAACCCTCTCACAGCGCTAAATTCTGGATAGTCTGAAACAATGGCATTTAGCTTGGTTTGGCTTTTTTCCAGTGTTTTGTTTGAAAGGCGATTTCCCGAAGCTATACTCCATGCCTTAACATCAATACAAAATAGCGTATTGTCCTTGATATAGTACAAATCAAACCGCTCATACAGCTTGTTATATTTTTTAAAATCTAGCAATTGCTCAAAACGATAAATGACTTTTATGGCTTTCCACTCTTTGCCTTTGAAAACTACATCTTTAATCCAGCGTTCTGTAAAATTTTCAGTTAGTGATGGATACAACACATCATAAAAGAAATGTGGACGCGGAATATAAGTATTAAAAACTTCTGGTTGTGGAATCAACTTGTTGTATAATTTATAGATTAAATCAGTCGAAGGATCTAGCGATCCAATTTCATTGCCTTCCAAGTCATAGCCTTGGGCATTTGTTTTTAGATATTCAGGATATAACCGCTTCTGGTAAGGATAGATTTTTTCACCATTGATGCTATCGCTGATAATCTGGAACTTTTTGCCGTCTTCCTCCTCTGAAGCTAAATATGGGGTAAACTCAGGTTGTTCCGGGTTATGATAAAATAATGACTCAATAAAATCATCAGGAAATAGTTTTAACTCTCGCAACTTTTTCAGATACCTGTCTGGCTCTTTAAAAACAACTGGATCGCGTAAAGCATTCCACATTTTTGTGATGGCAAAGGCATTTTTATCTTGGTGAAAATTATCAATCTCATCTAACATTTTTTCTCTAAAAGTTTGGAAATGCAGAGAAGCATTAATCTCATGATAGACATGCTCATCATAATCATTAATCGCTCGTTTCTTCTCTTCCTCTTGAACACTTAAGTAAACTTTGTGGTTGTTAACGGAAAATTTACGAATTTCATTGGACTCTTCCCGCTCCAAGTATCTGTAAAAATTCACTAAATTTTTTCGAGTTTCTTCATTAACAAAAATCTTTACCACTTGGTTTGGAAAATCACGTCTCTCTGATCTACCGATAGCTTGTAAAACTTCTTTGCCTAATAAGATTTGGTGTTGCTGCTCTCGAAATGCTCCAGCTTCCGATTGGCTCAGGTATTTGTTGAAATCTTTGATTTCAATATTAGATTCACCCAAATTTACAATACTTTTCATCAATGCAAAATGGTAAAGTGTAGTAGATTTTTCAGAATCTATTGGCTTCTTAAGTGATGGTTTCATTACTGTATAATAACTATCCATTAACAAAACCAAAGAGTCGAAATCTTTTTCATCACCATTCTGGTTCCTTATGATAGGGTTTAATCCTTTTGAAGCTGACTGATAAGCCGATATAAAGAAAATTTTATGACTTTCTTCTTCAACAAGCTCATCCAAATATGTTTTTTGAGTTGTTTTATCGGAGTAAAGACTATTGAAGGATGCCTCATATAAAATGATTTTAATCCGAATATTACTCTGATCTTTTTGAGGCTTCAAATTAACATAATATATGTTTGGATGCTTTAGTGATTTCTCAAATACAAAATTAGTATTATGAACTTTATCCCAAAAGTTCATCAACTTTTTAATCCAACGTAGGGTTTGTGTAAAAGCAATGGTTTCTTGAACTGAATCATCTTCAAAAAGGTAAAACAAGAAACGAATAAAATTGTTTAATTCTTGTATTTTATAACTACCCAACCAAGTACTATCATTCTTACAATCATCGATAAAATCTTTTAAAATCTTTTTTTCAAATCGTTCTGCAACTTCTTGAGTTTTGTTATTTGGGAAAGATAATAAATTCTCGCTGAAAAAATTTACTGTAATCTGTCGCTTTGCCTCACGCTGATCTCTGATTTCTTCACAAAGCAAGACTTCTTCTTCAACCATTTCCTTAAAGGAACTTTGACCAGATTCATTACGCAAATTATCTTCTAAATAACGCATATCATAACTTGTGCTTAAATCACCAATAATTCCCCCTGTTGCTGAAATAATAAAAATCACATTGCCGTTATTACCTAGCATGGAATTTATCTTCTGTTCAGGCGAAGTTAATATAGCAGTACTACCAATAGAAACTTCTCTAAGCTGGTCAGCAATCAGATCATTTTTGGAATTTTGATAACGAGAAATTTCTTTAATATTTATGATAGACTTATAGCTTTCATAGACATAGGCACGGTTTAAGTATTTGAGCAGTTGATTTTGCGATATGCTTTCTTCACTCGCTTTTTGAACTCTGGCTATCTGTTTTGACCAAATATCTAAAGAACGGGATTGAGAATCCTCAGCATTCAGAACATTAGCCAGGAAATCTTTAATGGGTTTGATTTGCGATCGAACAACCAGAATTGCATAAATCAATTCTGCTACAGAGGTATTATCTGAAACTTTTTCCTCAGTGATACGAACGTGCCCACCGGAAGGTCTGGTTAAAAATAATTTTTTTAGAGGTTCGATGTTGTAGATGTATAGGTTATTATATGAAAAAATATTCATCAACTCATCACTGATTTTGTTGTAAAGCTTCTGAGGAATCAACAAACTTCTATTATTCTCGAATTTTGAAAAAACTCTGGATAACATTTCAAAATCCAATACAATGGGATTCTCTTCATCATAATCATCAAAAAGCCCAATAATTTCTTTCAGTGAGTTCTCAAGTCCTTTTTTAATCGTTATTACCTGTTCCAAAAAATTGATAGAGTTCCCTTCATCAAAAATAAGCTTTTGATATATGTCTGCATACTTTTGCAGTTTTACTTCAAGAGGTTTGCCTTTTTCAAAATGTTCTTTAAATTCGTGTAAAGCTCCCTTGTTTTTCTCAATAAAATTTAGGAATCCTCTGTTTTCATTGTTTTGGGTTGAAAAGAGAATAGAAAATTCCCTATTGATAGATGAGAGTGCATTATTGATTGCCAGCATTTGAGGGGAGATGATATCAATCTTCTTATCTAGCATAATTTGATAGCCATCTTCCTGCTCATCAAAGGCAAGGATAAACTTTATGGAGTTGTTTGTTTGCTGAATAACGTATTTATCAAGATGGCTGCTTTTCTTTATCCATGTTTTCTCATTATGCTTAAAGTATGGAATAGACGTTTCAAATTTATCATAAGTGAGCATCAAAATACCAGATTTCTCTCGCAGGAGATGCAGAGGAAAAAAGATTTTAATCAACTCTAAACATTCATTTGGCCAACTTTCTTGATCCAATTTACATTTAATGAGGAATTCTAAAAAACTTTCAAATAGATTATTCAGATCCTGCTTTGCTTTATTCTCCTCAGAATCATTAAATTTATCATCCCCAAAACCTGTCTTTTTTACGAATTCAATGCGGTTTATGACATCTTTTATTTTCTCAAGTTTTTGACGGCTTTCCTGAACCTTTTCATGAGGATAGACTTTTGAATCAATCTTCCAGAAATTTGTGTTATTTAGGATTGAAGGTATCCATTCTTTGTATTTTTTGATAAATTCATCCGCCGTTTTCATTTCTAATGAATTTAGTTTATAGACGGGAATATCTGGGTATTGGCTTGCAACTGGAGTTGGAACACATAAATGTTCTCTCAATGGGGCAACATATATGCCTATTATTTGAATATTTGGATGATCTTCAATCGTTTTATATATTGCTTGAAACAATTGGTGAGTTTTTCCTGACCCTGTACCATAATTGATGAGTTTGAGTTGGGAACGGTTTTCTCGAAAACTATCTTCAATTGTTGTAAGGTAGGAATTAAGAATTTTGGAACGAGCTGATTCTAACTGCTGGCTAGGAGAGTCTTTTTGCTTGTGCATTATATGCCATCACTTTATCTAGAGTAAGTACATAAAACCCCTGAGCTTGGTTGACTGACAAATCTTTAGCCAAGGACAGTTTAAATCGCTGTTATCAAGGCAAAGTCGGTCTGCACCGACTATATTTGTATAAGTATTATTAAATGCTGGAATTATACCAAAAATTGCCCGTTTATTTACCCAATTCGTCATATATATAGAAGAAATAAATTTTCTCTATAAAATCTCTTTATGGGCAAAATACAAACTTCTTCCGTATACAGTCCCCATTTAAGGAAACAGTATAGAAAATTTCCGTATAATTCACCCTGATTTCCAGAATTTTTCCGAATATCATTTACTAGCGCTACTTGACTCATTCAATACATCTCTATTTATGAATATAGCTGTACAGATGTGCTATGACGTTGCTAAGTCCTAACTCTTTCTTTGCATTATGATATACAAACCCCCTCAACAAAAGCTGTTGAGATGGATTGCATTGTTCTTAATTGGGGCATTTCTGCAATTTTTGTTTTACATCCCGACACCAGTCTTATCTCAAAATTCCAATAGCTGTAGCAATATTACAACCCCGCTTACATCTGAAGAACAAACTTATGCTCGTGCTGCTTGGCAGTATTTTGTCAAAAATTATCAGCCAGCAACGGGATTTACCAATTCTACTGGGGGTTATCCTTCGGGTACACTCTGGGATATGGGTAACTACCTGATGGCATTGAATGCTGCACGATGGTTGAACCTTACCGATCAAGCAGACTTTGATTCCCGCCTCAATAAGTTTTTGACGACTCTTAGCAGTCTGAAGTTATTTGAAGATGCCTTACCAAATAAAGTCTATAACGCAGCCACTGCACAGATGGTTGATTATGGTAACAATCCGCTGGAGCGTGGTCTTGGCTGGTCTGCTTTGGATGTTGGGCGAATATTGGCTGCGTTTGATGTCATCCGTACCTGCCATCCTCAATATAATGACTGGCTCAAAGGAATTATAGCGAAGTGGCAGGTGGCGCGATCGCTCAAAGATGAACAACTTTATGGTGCTACTGTTCTCCCAGACAACAAAACGTTACTGGTGCAAGAAGGACGACTCGGCTACGAAGAATACGCCGCTAGGGGTTATCAACTTTGGGGTTTTTCTGCATCCAAGGCCATTGCTTTAGAACCGTTTAAATTGGTCGAAGTTAATGGTGTGCAAATCCCTGTTGATACGCGTGACTTTCAAACCACCAACGCTAATAATTATGTTGTGAGTGAGTCTTATATCCTTGATGGGATTGAATTTGGCTTGCAGGGTGAGTTAGCTGATTTTGCTGCTAGGGTTCTAGACGTACAAAAACGGCGTTTTGATACTACAGGTCAGTTAACTGCGGTGACAGAAGATAATATCGATCAAGCACCTTATTTTCTCTACAACACCGTTTACGCCAACGGTACAAATTGGGCAACTATTACCGATACCAATCAACCTTACCCACAGTTTCGCAGCCTCAGTACAAAAGCTGCTTTTGGCTGGCGCTATCTGTTTCCAGATAATGCTTATGCCCAAAAAGTTTTTGATGCAGTCAAGGATCTCCGCAGTCCTGATGATAGCGGTTACTATGCTGGGATCTATGAAGAATCAAAACAACCCAACAAAGCTTTGACAGGTAATACGAATGGGTTAATTTTAGAGATTTTATACTATAAAGCTAGGGGAAATCACCCGTTAATTGCTTCCACTTCTGCGAGTGTGCCTACTAGCAAGCCTAGTGAAAATGCTTCTTCAGCAACCCCTGCAAATCAATCGAATTCTACTGTTACGACTCCGATCGCAATCCCTGTAAATCAACCGAATTCTACTGTTACGACTCCGATCGCAACTTCTAAACCTACAGAAGTAGCTGTTGCACCAATTCCACCAGTGGATAGTCCTCAGCCATCATCTAAACTGAAACTAGATCGATCGCTAACGCCTGTTGAACGGCGCTATGCAGAGGCGGCTTGGCGATACTTTCAAGCGAATTATCACCCCAAGAGTGGGCTGATAGACGATCGCAGTGATTTTAAAGGTGCAACCCTCTGGGGATTGGGAGATTATCTCGCAGCACTCCATGCAGCGCGATCGCTCGATACAATTACCCCCAAAGAATTTGATCGGCGCACCCGCCATCTCTTAGGAGCTTTGACAAAGTTACCGTTATTTGCAGGTGAATTGCCAAGTCGGAGTTATGATACGCGATCGCTCCAACCAGTCGATTATGGTGGTAATCCAGTTCCCGAAGGAAACGGTTGGTCAGCTTTAGATTTGGGTAGAATGCTGGCAGCGCTTTACAACTTAAAAAGCTGTCATCCAGAATACACGGCTGCTGTAGATAAAATTGTCTTGGATTGGTCATACTTGCGTGTGGTGCGCGAAGGTATTCTTTCTAGTGCCACCGTTACCAAAGAGGAAGATGGGCGATATCTCACCCGCGTTAACCCAGAAATCCGCTTGGGTTATGAGGAATATGCCGCTCGTGCTTTTCAATTATGGGGGTTTAATCTCGATCGTTCTGCTGTTGGGGGTGAATATCAAACTGCGTCAGTGGAGGGATTGAAAGTCCCAATTCAACGCCATCGCACAGATACTAATTCCAAAGTTAACCAATACACAGTTAGCAATCCTTTTGTACTCTATGGATTAGAGTTTGGACTAGATCCAAAAATGCGATCGCTCTTTGAACCAATTTTTCAAGCACAAGCTGAACGTTACCGTCGCACCGGTACTCTCACAGCCTCAGCTACCACCTTAATCGATCGTAAACCTTACACTGTCCACAGTACAATTACTGGACAAGGGGAGTCTTGGGTAGCTTTAGGAGATGACGGTCAACCAGTACCAAAAGGGCGATTGGTAAGTACAGCAGTCGCTTTTGCCTATCATGCCCTGCTTCCAGACAATAAGTATAGTCAACAGTTACAGGAAGGAACGACTGACTTATATAATCCATTAGTTGGATTTTATGAGGGCTTCTACGAAACCACTGGCAAAACAGCAGTTGGTTTCACCAGCAGCACCAACAGTATGATTTTGCAATCCTTGCTATACAATCTGACAAATCGACAACCCTTAATTCGTCCGGCCACTATGAACTCCCTTTGGTGGCAGACAGTTAGCAAGGGAAATTCTGGGCGAGGTCTACCAAACAGCGCCACACAACAAACTAAGTTAACTTCTGATAGTTCTGGAAGTTACTGGGTTTCAAATAATGAAAAGACTCATCTAGTAACTGGCACAAAATAACATAACCAAAACCCTGATTTTCAGGTAGGGGCAATTCATAAAACATACGTGTCAACTTAACGTGAAAGCCATCTTAGAACAAGCTTTTAGATATTGTCTCGTTCCCAGTCTCCGACTAGGAATGCCGTCCTAGAGGCTCCGCCTGCCTTGCTGGCGGCAGAGCCGCAATTGAAGTGCATTTCCAGCCTCTGGCTGGAAACGAGGTTTTAAAAAAGTTTCGGCTTAGGTTGACACCAATGTTCATAAAATTGCCCCTACAGTATGTAGTTTTGCATAAGTCCTAGTAATCCAAAATCCTTGTAGAGGTGTAGCAGTGCTATGTCTCTAAATCTTGATTTGTAGCTCAATCAGCAACGCCAATTTTGGAGCGATCGAGAAAATTTGTTAGTCGCAAATTTAACTAGGGAATACTTATTTTGATGGGGATGCAGATACATTAACTATCGGTACTAACATGACTTCAGTTTCTCTGACAAACTTTCCTGGTAACAGCCGCTCATTACTCAAAAAAAGAACGCTGTTATTTCGTTATTTAGCAGAAATCAATTTAATTTTTGGTATCTGGTATTTGCAATGGCGCGTCACCCATTCGATCAATTTTGATGCCCTCTGGATTTCTATTCCTTTGCTGATAGCCGAGATTTACAGTTATTTCGGTGGCGTCATGTTTGTAATTGGGTTGTGGCGACCTTTAGTCAGACAAATTAAGTCTCTCGACCAGATGACCCCACCCATACCCAGAGCCGACTGGCCAACAGTGGATGTATTTGTAACCTGCTACAATGAGCCGCCGGAAATTGTCGAAGAAACTGCCAAAGCTGCCTTAGCAATGGATTATCCGCCCATCAAGTTACGCGTTTATGTGCTGGATGATGGGAACTCGGCTGATATGCGAGCGATGACAGAAAGATTGTGTATTGAAGATTTGCAGTCCCCACAATTACAGCTAGAAGCGGAACGGATTGATGCAGAACATGCTGAATTGTTGGAGCGTTTGAAGCAACTGGAAAATCTGACACCTAATACTCAAGCTGCCGAAAAATGGCTGCAAACATCATCAGAATCAGTGGTGAACCAGCCTGCGGCTGGATTTGTGCAAAGTTTGCGATCGCTGATTCTTTGGCTACCTCCGACTCATCCCAGTATTAGCGATTTTACTGTAAAGACGCTACGCGATCGCCTAATTATTGAACGGAAAGCTTTAGAAGAAGCTATTTACAGAAAAGAACTAGAACTAGTTGAACTCGCTCGTTTTCGTTACATTGCTCGTCCGAAGACGCCTGGTGTAGCACATCATGCGAAAGCAGGCAACATCAATTATGCAATTTTTTCTGGAGAAACGTCAGGAAATTTTATTGTAACTCTAGATGCTGACCACATTCCCAAGCGAAATTTTCTCAAGCGAGTTCTGCCTTATTTCTACACCTATAATCTTTTAATCGGAAAATACGACCAGAATCAAATTGCTTTTGTACAGACCCGCCAGGATTTTTACAATATTCCTCCAGGCGATCCTTTTGGGCATCGAGCAAATTTATTTTACGGGCCACTTCAACAAGGTAAAGATGGCATGAATGCTGCGTTTTATACGGGCACAAATGCCATTCTCAGACGTGAAGCATTAGTTAGTGTCGGACTACAAAATTTTGCTGATGAATTTGCCAAAGATGAAAAACGTTTAGATGAATTTGATTTAGTTGGTGGGGTATCTAGTAATAGCATTACGGAAGATATGAATACAGCCATGCGTCTGCATAGTGCTGGCTGGAAATCTATTTACCACAATGAACTTTTGGCAGAAGGTTTAGCCCCAGACGATCTGAGTTCTACTCTTAAACAGCGGCTACGCTGGGCACAAGGAACTATCCAAGTGCTAATGAGGGAAAATCCACTGACAAAATCAGGGCTAACCTTTTGGCAAAGGTTGCAATATTTCAAGACGATGTATAGTTATTTCTCTGGTTTTGCAACTCTGGTTTTTATTTCTTGTCCAATTATCTATTTTTTTACGGACATTGTTCCAGTTAAAACCTACGGGTCTGACTTTGCCATACACTTTTTCCCAGCTTTTATTATTAACCGTCTGACTTTCCTTACAGCTACTTGGGGCATTCCAGCTAGAGAAGTTTGGCGTTCCGAACAATATGCGATCGCTTTATTCCCCTTATTAATCCAAGCTGTATGGAGTGTATTCACAGGACAAAAACTCAATTTCCAAGTCACGCCTAAGCAGCGGCAATCCGGGATTTATCTCCGGCTTGTTTGGCCGCAGTTGGTTGTTTTTATCCTTACCATCTTGGGGATGTTATGGAGCCTTTACCAATTCGCTATCGGCCATCTAAATAATCCTGATGTTCACCTGCTCAATGGTGCATGGGCTATCTATAATTTATTACTTTTGTGGGCGATCATTCGCGCATCTGTTTGGCAGCCTCCAAAAGAGGTTTAAAAGTTAAGTAAGAGGAGTGAGCAGAAGAAAGAATGACTACTGACTTATAAATCCAGCACAGAAAAAAACAGCTATGAACACTCATTCAGACTCAAAAAACTTTGGTCAGCGAACTGTCTTAACAATTTATGCTCATGCTGATGATGAAGTTCTACCTGCTGCTGGTACTCTCAGTCTGATGTCTAAGGCAGGATGGAATGTTCGTTGCTTAATTTTGACTGATGGTGGTCTTTCTAGTTCGCCTGTAAAGGGTACACGTCATCAAGAAGCAGATGCAGCTGGCAAAATCATCGGTGCAACTTACGAGTTTCATGCACTTGAGGAGTGCAATTTCTCCACACAAGCAGTGATTAAAGTTACTGAAGAAGCTCTTGGGCGTTGGCAACCGGATCTGATTATTACTCACGCACCACAACCGGAAAAATATGGGCATAGAGATCATGAAGTGTGTGCGATCGCAGTTTCTAATGTTGCTACCCGCAAAAATATACCTTTATGGTATTCAGCACCACCTGTTTTTTTGCGCGGTTTTGAACCCAACTTTTTTGTAGATATTACCTCTGTAATTGAGGAAAAAGTCGCAGCCATCGGTTGTTATGAATCAGAGTTAAATAAAGCATTTATGCAGCTTGATGCCATACTTATTTTGTCTCGTTTTTGGGCACGAGAGTTAGGTCAAAAAGATGGCTATTTTGAAGCTTTTGAAATTTCTCGGCAATGGGTTGACGCTAGCTTTTTTACTGCTATAGCAAATAATAGTAATCAGCAAGTATTAAAATAAAAATAATTGTAGATACCTCTTGCAGTTTGCATGAAGTAAATGCCAAAATATAACTACATAATAGGGAAACAAAACCATGAATTTGAGTGTAAAAGTACTAGAGATATCGGGAATTTTAGATGGTATTAGAGGTAACGAACTACGTCGTGAAGTTAGAGGGATGCTAGCAAACGGAGCCGATATTTTGTTGATCGATATGAAAGAAGTCAAGTTTATTGATAGCTCTGGTTTAGGTGCTTTAGTATCAGCGATGCAAATGGTGCGAACTGCGAATGCTAAACTGTTTGTTTGTTCGATAAGCGATCAAGTCAGGATGTTGTTTGAACTGACTAAAATGGATAGAATTTTTCAAACTTTTGCTGACAAAGATGAATTTCACCGCCAAATATTGGCAACACAATAAGCTATAATCAAATCCAAACTTAACTATGCATATTTGACTATTCTAACCAAACTTAACTTTTACTAAAGATAAGTCATCATCAAGATTGTCTTGAGCATTTAAGGTGAGAATCTTTGCTAATACTTGATTGAGGTTGCAAGTATGTTTTTGACTATATTTGGTTAGTAATTCAATGAAAGCATCGATCCCCCAGATTTTACCATCTGGTTGATTAATTTCATAAGCACCATCACTAAAAATATATAAAGTGCTGTTTTCTTCGACTTCCAAAACTGCATCCTCAAATTGAATTTCAGGCAAAAAGCCAATTGGTAAATCTAAAGAAGTTAGCTGTTTAACTTCGATATTATTTGTGGAGGTATTAGATAACAGTAAAGCTGGTGGATGTCCGGCGTTGGCATAAATGAGTTGACGTTTAAGGCGGTGATAAACTCCATACCAGATTGTAAAGTATTTATCACCGTGCTTACTCATTTGGAAGGCATGATTGAGAGCTTTTAGGACTTCACTTGGTTGACAAAAGTTAGTGTTTGGTAGAGATTGCGATCGCAAAACATTTTGTACGGATACTGATAGGAGAGCTGAACCCACTCCATGACCAGATACATCCAACAAATAAATTGCCAAATGATCCTCGTCAATCCAATAATGGTCGAAGCAATCGCCTCCTAGCTGTGCTGAGGGAATAAACAGATTTTCTGTAGTTACCGATCCTACAAGCGGTAAAGGTAAAAGCGATCGCACATAATCAGCGGCCTCAGCCAATTCTGCTTCCAAAATTTGCTTTTGAGTTTGCAAATCCTGATTTAGTGTCTCCAAAGCTTGCTTTTGACTTTGTAAATTCTGATTTAGCTGGTGTAACCTTAGTCCTGCTCTTACCCGTGCTTTCAATTCATTTATCTCTATTGGTTTGGAGATAAACTCATCTGCTCCAGCATCAAGTCCTCTAACTCTATCTTCCTCCTCTCCTCGAGCGGCTCCCCTAGCTGTCAATAGAATAAAAAAAGTAGTTGCCAACTCTGGATCGGTTCTAATTCGACGACACACTTCTAGCCCATCTACCTGTGACATCATCCAATCACAGATAATCAGGGCAGGATGTAGCAGTTGTGCTTGGATAATTCCTTCTTCACCATTGCTAGCTACAGTAGTCTCATAACCCTGCCTTTGGAGTGTGCTTTTCAGTACTGCTCGCACTGTCGGATCATCATCAATAACCAGAATTTTAAACATAAATTACAGTTTACTAAGTAAAATGATTGATAAATAGTTGCTTTAATTTAAGTTATATGCAATTTAGTTTTTAATGTATAGTAAAAATACTCAAATTAAATAAACTAATTAACGAATATGATGATTCCACGATATTTTATTAGTTAAGAAGTGAATAATAAAATTTATCTCAAAGTCAACACAGATTTGATAGCTTCACCTCAAGTTTTGTCTTGGTTCGAGCAGATGAATCAACCACCTATTCCGGATAAAGAAATTTGGTGGCAATGTCAAACGCTGATGATGGAAGGCTTTACTAACATTGTTGAACACGCCCACAAAAATTTACCTATTGAAACTCCAATTGAGATGGAAGCTGTGCGGTTAGATGAATATATAGAAATTCGCATCTGGTCTCAAGGCAAACCATTTAACTTAGAACAGCAATTGCACCAAGCATCTGAATTTGAGGATAACAATCGAGAGCGCGGGCGGGGTTTAAAAATCATGTTTGCTATTGCCGACAAGTTGAGTTATGAGCCGACAGGAGATAATCGTTACTGTTTATTTATTAGTAAATCTTACAAAAAAGGATCGGAGTAGAAAGTGGGGAGATACTGACTATTGACTCCTGATTAAAAACTCTTGGATGCGTTTAATAAAGTCTTCTAACTCTACGATTAAGTTAATAGTACCTCGACGCTCTTGGTCTATCGCTAATTGTTCTAGTTTTTCTGCTGCAAGATGCATGGTTGTAACTCCCATATTGGCGCTAGCACCTTTAATTTGATGCCCTTGGAGCGCTATTTGCCCAAAGTCACGATCTGCGATCGCTATTTTAATGACCTCTAGACGAGGTTGAATATCTTCAACAAATATTTGTAGTAGTTCTAATTCAAATTCTGGGTTATTTTCTGAAAGTTGATGCAAGCGTTCCCAATCAATTGAGACCGGCCATACCAATTACCGATGCGATGGGAGTCCGAACTTCATGGCTAATCATCGCTAAGAATTCCTGTTTAGCAAGTTCTGCCTGCTTTCGTTCAGTCATGTCTCGCAAAATGTAAACATAACCTTGAAAATGTTCAATTTCTGTCTTTACAATTGAGGATGAAAAAGCTATGGGAATTGTTTTACCACTTTTGGTATAACAAACGGTTTCTACTTCTTTTACTAAAAAATTTATGTCTTGACTGTGGGATATATCAATATCATCAATTATCAATGGATATTTATTGGCTTCTCCAATAACTTTTGCGATCGGTTGACCGATAAGTTCTATTTCGTTGTATTGCAATAAGATTTGTGCGGCATAATTCATTTTTTTATCTCGCCTGATAGCGTTGTCACTAACAAGGCATCCGCCATTGATGTCACAATTTGGTCAATATATTGTTTAGAAGCCTTTAAATTACGTAATAAAAGATTTGCTTCATTTGCACCTTGAAATAAAGATTGCTCAAGCACCATTCGTTCTGTCGTATCTTCGATAACAATGGTTAGTCGATTCCTAGAATGGTCTTCTTGGAGGTTATTAGTAATACGAATATCAATATATAAAGGAGAAGGCGTATCTTGCGATCGCCTAATTCCTTTTAATTCAAAATTATCTTGTTTTCCCTGGAGAATTGCATCAAAAACATCTTCCAGTCCCTCTAATTCTGGAAACACAATCCGAACATCCTGACCTAGATTTACTTCATTAGGAAGATCGGCAAAATGATTTAATCCCAAAGACATCTTTAAAATCTTAAAGTTTTCATCAATTATCAAATATTCAATACCACATACAGCTAATAGGTTTGTAAAAAATGAATTCATCTTACTTAAATTAAACGAGTGGCTAAATCTTGAAATATTTTATCAACATTATTACCAGTTTTAGCTGAGGTTACATAAGTGTCTAATATATTAGCTTGATTAGTAAATTGATGCATTTGCCGAATTTTTTCTAAATATTCGGCTGCAATCATATCTGATTTGTTCAGTGCAACAACAATATAGCTGTTAGGATTAACAGCTAAAAAAGTTTGAATATGCTCATGGATATGATTGAGCGTTTCTGCTTGTGTCACATCGCCGACTATCACAGCACCTTTAGAACCTTGAAAATAACTTTTAGCAACTGCTTTAAACTTATTACTACCTTCAATATCCCAAATTATTAACTGTAAGTTTTGTTCAAAATCTGGGTCTTTTTCTTCTTAGCTGATGATGCAGCTAACTCACCGAATATACTTTGTTATTATTCCCAATCGGTTACAATTTATATCTGTAAAATAGGAAATGAGTAATGAGAAATGTAAAATAAGTGTTTTTCATAACTTACTCAGGAAAAATGCTCCAGTTACTTTGTTAATAAATATTATTATTGAAGGTTGTGGCGTTACTATCTTTACAGTTCAAAAACTCTTGGATGCGTTTAATAAAGTCTTCTAACTCTACGATTAAGTTACTAGAACCCCGACGCTCTTGCTTATAAGCTAGTTGTTCTAGTTTTTCTGCTGCCAGATGCATGGTTGTAACTCCCATATTGGCACTAGAACCTTTAATTTGATGACCTTGGAGTATTATTTGCTCAAAGTCATGAGCTGCGATCGCTATTTTAATTAACTCTAGACGAGGTTGAATATCCTCAACAAATATTTGCAGTAGTTCCAATTCAAATTCTGGGTTGTTTTCTGAGAGTTGGTGCAAACGTTCCCAATCAATTGGAAGGTTAACTGCACCGATATCTGTCGTAGTTTGTTCTGTGGCAGTTGTTTCTTTTGCCTCGAAGATCGCATTTCCCCAACGCTCTAGCGCTCCCGCCAATTTTTCTTTGATTACTGGCTTGCTCAAATAGTCATCCATTCCGGCATCTAGACACATTTGCTGGTCTTCTTTCATGGCATTAGCTGTCATTGCAATTACCACCGGACGATAACCACTAGCAAAGTGGTTTTCTTGCCAACGATGAATTTCTTTTGTGGTTTCTAAACCATCGAGAACTGGCATTTGGCAATCCATCAGAATTAAATCGTAGGGAATTTTTTCTAATAACTGTAAAACTTCTTTACCATTACCAGCAACATCAGCGCTATAACCCAGACTTTGGAGTTGCTTCAAAGCAACTTTCTGATTCACCAAATTATCTTCAGCTAAGAGAATTCTAAGTTTGGGAGAGTCAGGTGAATAATAGTTGCGGTTGTTTTCAGAATTTTTCAGTTTTAAATCCCGATCTCTGACTTCTAATTCCTGAATTATGACTTCTGACTCTTCTTCTGGCTGCGTTCCTAAAATAGTCACGATCGTATCGAGGAGCCGGGACGGCTTAATAGGTTTGACTAAATAAGCCGCAAATCCTATTTTTAGCGCTCGTTGGATTTCATCGCGTTGATTAGTAGAGGTAAGCATAATTAAAGGTAGCCCAGCGATCGCTGAATTTGCTTTAATTTGTTCTCCTAAAGTCATGCCATCTATTTCTGGCATCTGCATATCAATCACAGCTATGTCATAGAAATTTTTTTGCTTGGCGGCTTCCTGAATAGCTTTCAGGGCAGTAGTAGTCGAAGCAGCTTGATCCACCAGCATCCCCCAACGGGTAGCTTGATGGTAGATAATTTTACGATTAGTAGCATTATCATCCACTACTAACAAGCGCCGATTGAGCAAAAGTTCGCGTTCGCCTTCTAAAGAAATAGGATCGAGTTGCTTGGCGAGAGTTATTTCAAACCAAAACTTAGATCCTTTCCCCAAACGACTTTCTACGCCCATTTCTCCTCCCATCAAGCTTACCAGTTGCTTGCAGATGGCTAATCCTAAACCTGTGCCGCCATATTTACGGGTGGTGGAAGCATCTACTTGGGTAAATGGCTTAAAGAGTTTGGATTGATCTTCAGGGGTAATGCCAAGACCGGTATCTACGATCGCAAAATAGATGGTGGCTGTAGTCGAGGAAAGCGATCGCAATTCTGCTCGTAATACTACCTCACCCTTGCTGGTGAACTTGATCGCATTGCTAATCAGGTTCATGAGAATTTGCCGTATGCGGCCAGCATCGCCTTGGAGATGGGTGGGGACGTTGCTGTAAATTAATCCTGCAATTTCTAATCCCTTATGATGGGCAGAGGGAGCCAATAATTCCAATACTTCTTCTACACAGGTAGATAAGTCAAAATCTAGAGTTTCTAGTGCCATTTCCCCAGCCTCTAGTTTGGAAAGATCCAAAATTTCGTTGATCAGGCTTAAGAGAGCATCGCCACTAATGCGAATTGTTTCCATAAAATCCCGCTGCTCGGAATTTAGGGGAGTTTCTAACATTAAGCTTGTCATCCCCAGCACAGCATTCATGGGAGTCCGAATTTCATGGCTCATGTTGGCCAAAAAAGCACTTTTGGTTTGGGAGGCTAATTCAGCTTGCTGACGAGCAATTTCGAGTTCTCGTCGTTGTTGAGTTTCTGCATCTAACATTTGGGCTTGGGCTAAGGCAATACCTACTTGGTCAGCTATTTGCCGTAAAAGATGAGTTTCAAAGCTAGACCATTGGCGGGAACTGCCGCACTGATGGACAATCACCAAACCGCAGAGTTCTTCTTTGACAAGAATGGGTATGACTAAATTACACTGGACTCCAAATTGTTGCAGTAATTCGAGATGGTTTTTTTGGACTTCAGCTATATCTAAGTTAGCAAGCCCCAGACTCGGTTTTTGACGGTACTGCTGTAGATAGTACTGCTGGATGTATTCGGCTTGAAAGTAAGCATTGACTAGCTCTTTCTCTTTAATTGCTAGCCAGCCAGAAATTACTGCCTCAACCACGGTAGCTCCAGAGCCATCAGCCAAAGGCTGATAAATCAAAACTCGGTCGCTACGGAGAATTTTTTGAACCTCGGTGACAGTGATTTGGAGAATTTCTTTGATTTGCAAAGACTGACGAATTTTGAGGGTGATTTCAGTAAATAGTTGCGATCGCAAGTTTTGGCGTTGGAGTTGTTCTTCTGCCTGCTTGCGCTCAATAAACTGCCCTACTTGCTCACCAATAGAATTCATAACTTTTGCCAAATTTGGGTCAGCTTGCTGGATTTCATGGCTCAAGCAGGTAATCACACCGATGATTGTTTTACCACTACAGATCGGAAAACCAAAAGCTCCGTGCAGTTTTGCTTCGGCAGCGATTTGAGAGCGAATGAAACTCCGATCTTTAACGACATCAGCGATCCAAACAGGTTCAAGACTAGCCCAGACACGACCAGGCAGCCCAATTCCTGGTGCAAACATGGTCTGGTGACTGAGAATGTCAAATTCTTGCATCTCGAAGGAGATTTTATACCATGAATTTAGCAAATACAGTAGATTTGATCGCCGATCTACCATCCAAAATTCACTTAAATCCCATCCCAAACTTTCGCAGATTCCTTGCAAGATTTGGGGCATGGCTTCATTGATTGTGGTTGACTCTGCCAAGACACGAGTTGTAACATACTCTGCTTTCAAATGCTGTTCAGTTCGTTTGCGTAAGCGAAGTTCCTCAAAGACATCGCTGATGTCAATACCTGTAGCAACAATGTATTCAACGTGCCCCTCATAGTCTTGCAAGGTAGTGTTAGTCCAAGAAATGAGCCGTCGGCTGCCATCCTTAGTTACCCAATAGTTTTCGTATTCTTTGGGCGCTTCACCAGATAGCAACTGCTCAAAAACTGCTTTAACCGGCTCTACCTGTTCGGGAAGTAGAAACAGGTTCCAGAAATGCCTTCCTTTCACCTCATCAAATGAGTAACCAGTAATTTGTTCGCAAGCTTGATTGAAGCGAATGATTTGCCCTTTCGGGTCAAGAACTATTACCAAAGCGCTGGTTGTATTAAGGACTGCTGAAATAAAATTGCGTTCTTGATTCAGTATTTCTTCTGTTAATTTCCGCTCTTTTGCTTCACGGTAAATAAAGTAGTAGACTATGGCCAGAATCAAAAAACTTAAACAAATAGCGATCGCCAGTGTTAAAACTGTGTTGTTAGCACTGGCTTTTGCAGCTTGTGACTGGTGTTGAAGCAACCCTCTATCCTGATTTTCTATCTCATGGACGATCTTGCGGATATCATCCATGAGATGTTTTCCTTGATTTGTCTGGATTACCTGCAACGCCGCCTCAAATCCCTGATTTTGACGCAGGTATATAGTCTGCTTGAGTATGGCAAGTTTTGCAACTATCAGAGATTCAAGAGTTGCGAACTGCTTTTGTTGGTTAGGTCGATCTGCGATTAAATCTTTCAGTTCTACAATTTTGCGATCGATGTTTCCAACTACTGCTTGATAGGGTTCTAGATAACTTTCTTGTCCAGTGAGGATGTAACCGCGTTGTCCAGTCTCAGCATCTTTCATCTCGGACAGTAATTCTTCTAGTTTATTGATTTTCTCTTGGGTTTGTTGTACCTGATTATTCGTATCAATCAACCTGTGTGTGTTTTGAAAAGAAATCACGCCAATCAAAACTAAAACTGCCGATGCTAACCCAAACCCTCCGGCTATCCTTTGAAAAAATTGTTTGCGTGTCTTCTGAGACTGTTTGCGTGTATTATTTGCCAATACCAAACTTGCTAAACTGCGGCGCATTTCTAGTTGTTTAATTACCTGGCGACCAATAATTCGTAATGCTTCAAGTTGTTCTGGAGAGAGGTTTCTTGGTACACGATCGATTACGCAAAGTGTTCCTAGTGCATATCCTTCAGGGTTAGTCAGCGGTACCCCAGCATAAAACCGAATATTTGGGTCAGAAGTGACTAACGGGTTTGTCGCAAACCTTTCATCTTCTGTGGCATTAGGTACAACAAAAACTTCAGGTTGCAGAATAGCATGGGCGCAGAATGCCAAGTCGCGGGGTGTTTGTTGGGCATCCAAACCAACTTTTGACTTGAACCACTGACGATTAGTATCAATTAAACTGATTAAGGCAATGGGAGTTCCACAAATATACGAGGCTAAACGGGTGAGGTCATCAAAGGCTGTTTCCGAAGGAGTGTCGAGTACTTTATACTGCAAAAGAGATTCGATTCGCTGTGTTTCGTTATCAGGTAATGGTGCTTTCATTCTCCAGCCTTATACCATTTTGGATATTAAAAACAGACTTCAGAATTATGAATTCAGAATCCAGGAGTTAGAAGTTAGAAGTTAAAATTAAGAATACTTTGATAGTCAAAGTTTATGATTTTCAAAAAATCAAAAAATAAAATAAATATATATAGTGCACTTGATTCTATATTCATTCTGAATTCTGACTCCTGAATTCTTTTTTGTTAAAACTTAACCCGCAACTGTCCTGTGAAGGAATTACCACCGTAGGCGCTTCCGCCGGTTTCTTGATTGCGGACATTACTAAAGCTATAGCCTAAATCTGCTTCTATACTGGGCGACAGTTTTACCGTACAGCGCGTTTGATAGGTATTGGCATTGTCAAATTCTCCTTTAAGTCGCTGCCGTCCTAAATTGGCAGCGAGGCGACAGCGTAAGAAATTAGCAATATCTCCTTCCCAAGCTACCTCACCGTTGTAAACTAAGAAATCTGGTGGAGAAAAATAACCGCTTGTGCGTTCTAAATCGCGATCGTAACTCCAAGTGAATAAGTTAGCTGCCAAAGAAAATTGTCCGAACTTGCGCTCTAACCTACTAAAAGACTGCACCTCGGAATTACCATCGTTATAATTACCCAAACGCAATGACGAAAATAAGCTGGTATTACGGTCAATCTGCCAGTATAAATCAGGGCCAAATCGCCAAGCAGTAATTTGATTATCTAAAGTTCGAGCATTAGATTTATAAGGCCCTTGTTCTAAATTACCTGATATTATTACTGCCGATAGCAATCGACCTGATGACGAAACTCGCGGCGGCGAAATGGGAGTATCTACCTTAACGTTGAGATTGATAGCTGTAGGTAAACGATTGAACACATCGACTCCGGCTGCTGTTTGTAGAGTCACTTGTCCAATTTTTCCTTGCCATCCAACTTGCAAGGGAAAATTGGTAATTGATTCAACACCGCGTTTTTCAAAGAAGTTAAAACCTGTCTTGAAAAATATTTTATTGCCATTTCTCAATCGAAACTGAACTGTTGGTTCTAAGAAAAAATTAGTTTGACCAAAGTTGTCTGTCTCATAGTGATAGTCTGTATGAATACTTTCCAAAACTGCATTTGGCGTTTTTGCTTCGGTAGCAGTTGTTGGTGGACTAGAATTCTGCTGCGGTGGTTCGGGTAGGGAAGATGGACTAGAATTCTGAGGTGGTTCGGGTAGCGAAGATGGACTAGAATTCTGCTGTGGTGCTTCGGGTAGGGATGGTGGTAATCGCAAATCAGGATTGAAGTTTTCCGGTGCCGCCAGCAAAATAGGTGTTGGCTTGAATCGATAGGGGAGTGGTTTTGAGTATTGCTCTGCTGACTCAGGATTTACTGTGGTGACTTGCTCAGTCAATCCTAAAGGTGATTGCCAGGTCTGATGTGCTTGGGCTGCTTGTAATTTAGCTGCTGATAATATCCAAATACCTACGCTACAGATTACTCCCAATTGAATCTGTAGGCATCCCAAAAGAAATACAGCGTACAAACTATATCGAGAAACAAAGAGATAAGGTCTAAAACTATATACCATCGGTTGATACTATATTTGTAAATGCAAAACTTGCTGCCAAATAGTTTTCTGGCTGCGAGCTGATGTATTCGGACTGGGATTATGATGCCCATAATCGATGCTTGTTAAGACATAGGAAAGGCAAAAGGCGTAAAGGCGTTAATTTGGCGGGATATAGAAGTTCCCAGGTGCATAAAGGACATATCAAAACCTCACCCCCAACCCCTCTTTTCACCAAGGAGAGGGGTTGGGGGTGAGGTTAAGCTGTAGCTGATTCTGATTAGGAAACGCTATATTCGAGTCGATAGTTAGTGTGATTTTGACGAATTGCCAACAGTGATTTTTGAGTCTGCTGTTCCCATCTCAGAGTTTTCGGTATTGTCAACCTCAAGACTTCGGAGCAATTCTCGAATTACATCTGTTGCTGGTCTTCCTGTGAGAGTACAGTACTGTTCAAGTTTCTTCATTTCCTCGGTTGTGAGATTTACTGTCAGTCGTTTAACAGCCCATTTTTTCTTCATAATTCTCTTTTATCTTGAATATGTTGCTTTTCTCGAAATCACCAAGTCATTACGATTACTCCCGTAGTGCATAGCCTACACCACGAACTGTATGAATTAAACGTCTTTCATTATTTTCTTCTAACTTGAGTCGCAAATAACGAATATATACTTCAATAATATTAGAATCACCCATGAAGTCGTAACCCCAAACTTTCTCTAAAATTTGATCTCTAGTAAATACTTGACGGGGATGTGAAAGGAGATATTCTAATAAGTCAAATTCTTTTGCTGTTAACTGAATGCTTCGTTTTTCCCGAAATACTTCACGAGTGCGCTTATTTAAGCTTAAATCTTCAAATTGCAACAAATCCTCGTCTGTTTCTTGCGTGCGCCGGAGATGAGCGCGAATTCTAGCTAATAGTTCCTCAATGCTGAATGGCTTAACTACATAATCATCGGCTCCCGCATCTAATCCGGCGACGCGATCGCTGACTTCATCTTTTGCTGTCAACAAAATCACTGGTACTGTACTACCTGTTGTTCGCAAACGCCGACAAATTTCCAAACCCGTTAACCCTGGAAGCATCCAATCCAGAATTGCTAAATCTGGTGAGGAGTCTCGCGCCATAGTCAAGCCTGCGATGCCATCATGGGCAACACTTACTCGGTATCCTTCGCTATTAAGTTCTAATTCGACAAATCGCGCCAGTTTGACTTCATCTTCCACCAAAAGGATATGTGCTGTCATATTTTTGCTCCTAAAGCAGGTAATATGAGAATAAAAGTGCTACCATAACCTGGCTTTAAAAGGATGGCAATTTTGCCTTCCATACCTTCGGTTAGGTGTTTCACAATCGATAAACCCAAACCTGCTTTGCCAGTTAAACGAGGGCTGTCTTTATTCTCACAGGAAACGGAGTGAGTTCTAAATAGATTACCCGATGTGTAAATTTCTGGCATTGCTGATTAGATGTAGAAATGTTCGATTGCCAAGAATCTACAGAGCTTTTGAAATCACGCAAAATCATTTTCATCTTGGAATTCAGCAACACCAAATTTCTCTGTCATCTGTACTATGTCTGCAATCAAATCCAAAAACTGGGGATCTGAGTCTTGCAATTTTTACAAATCAGATAGAGCTACTATATGTAGGTAAACTGATTGTAAACATACTTCCTTCTCCTAACTTTGATTCCACACTAACACTACCTCCCATACCTTCTACAAGTGTCTTAACAATCGATAAGCCCAAACCACAACCCCCAGTATTATGGGAGCGAGATTCATCTACACGATAAAATCTCTCAAATATCCGTGCTTGCTGTTGCAAAGGAATGCCATACCCTTTGTCACAAACTTGAATAATAGCCCGATCTTGAAGCCGATCTAATTTAAAAATTATGGATGTGTCAGCATCAGAATACTTAATGGCATTATCAATTAAATTTAATAATACTTGTTTAAAGCGGCTATAATCTGCTTTGATCTCAATTGGATAAATTTCTGATTCAATTGTAATTGTGCGATCGCTATATTTTTTTGCCATCATGACAACTTCTTCAACCAAATCATTCAGCACATAAGATTTCATTTGAAAGTATAAGTAACCACTATCTGCACGTGCTAAATCAAGTAAATCTTGTAGCAGGCGGATAGTACGTTCAGCTTCTGATGCCGCAGTTTCTAAAGCTTCTTGCTGAGTTTGAGTTAAATTATTCTGCCTTCGTAAGACGCTTTGCAAATAACCATGTACAATCGTTAAAGGTGTGCGTAATTCATGAGAAACATTACTCACAAATTCCCGTTCTTGCTGCCATGATTGGGAAAGGCGCGATAACAGCATGGTTAAAGTTTGAGCTAATTCTTTAACTTCACTGGGTGCATTATCAAGATATAGCTGCGCTTGTCCTAAATCTTCAGCGGAAATCACAGAAGCCATTTGATTTAGCTGACGCAGAGGTTGCAGAGAGCGCTTAATGTAAAATGCGATCGCAGCAGTTAAAACAAGAATTGCTAAAACACTAGTAATACCTAAACTCTGCACCATTACGACAAACATTTTCTGTTCGCGGGTAATATCCTTGACTACAAATAACTCACCCAGTAACTTACCCTGTACTTGCACAGTACTACCACATAAAACAAAGTAACTTTGGTTCACTTTGTAAACTTGTGCTTTAATCGGCATCTTAGTCAGAGTCATTAACTCAGCCACCGTAGTATCAGATAATAAATCTAAAGTGGTAGATTTTACTAAAATTTTATTATCGGGACTTTTTAGCCATAATAATGTGTTGGTATTTGCTAAATTATTAATAGCCTTTTGCAACCCCGTTTCAGGTTGCATCATTTCACTATAAATTTGCACATCTTGCGGCAAGCGCTTGGCAATTTGTTCTATATTATATTTATGACTATCAACTAAAATTTGCTGCATTTTCCAACTAGTCCATGTAGCGAGGCTACCTAATACCAAAGCGGAAAATGATGTCATACCAACCATGAGGCGTGATTGTAAGGAAAATGGATCTATATTTATCCCAAATTTTATGATTTGCTTCACTGTTATGGTTGCGTTTTAGGTGTTTAATAAAGTTTGAAAAATAAAATCAGACTGGTAAATATAAAGTTACTCTTAATAGCTACATCTTTAGTTATAGCCGATTTGAACTTACTTCTGTTGCATACCGACAGTGAAAAATACAACCATTCCCAAAAGATTGCTTCCCAAAAGATTGCTAAAAATTTTATTTAATTGCCATCTCAAATCCACGAATTCTTGTCTAAGAATAGTCTAAATGCATTTACTAGTAATTAAATTAATTTCTGCTGAGAATTACCTTAATATTTTGAATCCTTGAAATTGATTCCGAGGTGGGTTAGTGAGAACAAACCTTTTTCATTAAAGCAAGAGAGAATTGGATTTGGATGTTGTTATGTTAAAGCGATCGCGTCTTTATCCTTCTCTATTTCTGATTCTTGATGCTGTGCTTCATATTCACCAAATTGCTGGATTAATTTGGCAACTAAACCTGTCCAGCCAGTTTGATGGCTAGCGCCAATTCCGGCTCCATTATCACCATGAAAATACTCATAAAATAAAATCAGATTTTGCCAGTGTGGATCGTTTTGAAATTTTGGCATTCCACCGTAAACAGGACGTTTACCAGAGGCATTTTGTAAGAAAATTCTGGTTAAACGTTGAGATAATTCTGATGCAACTTCCCAAAGTGTCATCATTTGACCAGAACCTGTCGGACATTCCACTTTGAAATCGTCTCCTAGATAATAATGAAACTTTTGCAGAGATTCAATTAGGATGAAATTCACCGGAAACCAAACAGGACCGCGCCAGTTAGAGTTACCACCAAATAAACCACTACTAGATTCAGCCGGTTCATAATCAACTCGAAATTGCGAACCATTGACATCAAAAATATAAGGATTTTCAGCATGAAATCGAGAAAGTGCTCGAATGCCATAAGGGCCAAAAAACTCGCTTTCATCTAGCATTTTTTGCAGAATACTTCTGAGCTTATCTCTGGAAACGATCGCAAGTAATCTCCTCGCACCCACTCCTTTTGTTTCCATACAAGCCACATTTTGCCGCAAGTCAGGACGGTTTTGGATGAACCATTCCAATCGCTTTTTAAAACCAGGAAGCAGTTTTAAAGTTTCTGGCTCAATAGTTTCAATGGCAAATAGAGGAATTAAACCTACCATTGACCTAACTTTTAAACTAATTTGTCGTTCAGGTAAATGCAGGACATCGTAGTAAAATCCATCGGAATCATTCCACAAACTTGCTTCCATTTCGCCAATTTTATTCATAGCATCGGCAATGTAAAGAAAATGCTCAAAGAACTTGCTAGCAATGTCTTCATAAACAGGATTCGTCTTGGCTAATTCTAGAGCGATCGCTAACATATTTAAACAATACATCCCCATCCAACTCGTACCATCAGATTGGTCAATGTGTCCGCCAGTAGGTAAAGCTGCGCTGCGGTCAAATACACCAATATTATCTAAACCGAGAAATCCCCCTTGAAAGACGTTATTACCCTGAGTATCTTTGCGATTTACCCACCAGGTAAAATTCAGCATTAGCTTTTGAAATACTCTTTCTAAAAACTGTCTGTCTGCTCGTCCGTAAATCTTCTGCTCAATCTTATAAATTCGCCAAGTTGCCCAAGCATGAACAGGCGGATTAACATCACCAAAAGCCCATTCATAAGCAGGAATTTGCCCATTAGGATGCATATACCATTCCCGTGTTAAAACATCCAACTGATACTTAGCAAAATCGGGGTCAATCATTGCCAAAGGAATAGTATGAAATGCCAAATCCCAAGCTGCAAACCAAGGATATTCCCACTTGTCGGGCATAGAAAGAATATCTTTATTGTAGAGATGAAACCATTCCCGATTTCTGCCTTGTTGGCGTTCTGGCGGTGGCGGTGGTGTATTGCGATCGCCTTTCAACCAATCCTCTACAACATAGTGATAATATTGTTTACTCCAAAGCATTCCAGCAAATGCTTGTCGTTGCACATTTCGCATATCTTCACTCAATGGAAATGGCGTAACTCGCTGATAAAACTTATCTGCTTCTTGTTGTCGTACCCCAAATATTGTATCGAATTCCTTGCCAAATGGCTCAACTAAATCGGGTAGATCGCACAATCGTAATTTAATAATTTTAGTTTCACTTTCACCAACTGTTAATAAATAATCAGCAGATGCCTTCGTGCCAACTTTATTTGGATTTATTGCCTCTTTTTTACCTTGAACGATATAGTCATTAATACCATCTTTGACATAGGCAGATGAATTAGAATAGCCAAACAATCGCTGATAATTTGTTTCGTTTTCTGTAAAGAGAATTTCGTTTGCTTGCTGACAATACAGCCATCTTTTACCTAAAGTTGGATGAAACGCCTCAACCAAATGAAAGCCATTACCAGATTCGACCTCTTTTAAAGTAGGTTTGTTGCTATCCCCATTCCAACACCAAGTGTTACGAAACCAGAGAGTAGGTAATAGGTGTAGTGTTTTTGCTTCTGACCCTCGATTGACTACTTTAATTTCAATAAGAATATCTTCAGCAGAATTTTTGGCATATTCGATAAAGACATCAAAGTAACGATTTTCATCAAATATACCTGTATCTAGTAATTCAAATTCTGGTTCTTGACGATTTCTGCGTTGATTTCCCGCAACTAATTGGGAGTAAGGAAAGGCTTTATGGGGATATTTGTAAAGCGCTTTCATGTAGGAATGAGTAGGAGTATTGTCTAGATAAAAATAATATTCTTTAACATCTTCCCCATGATTTCCCTCGCTACCAGTTAGACCAAAAAATCTTTCTTTGAGAATAGAATCTTCGCCATTCCAAAGTGCGATCGCAAAACAAAGTCGTTGATGATTATCAGAAATACCAGCAATACCATCTTCACCCCAACGATAGGCACGAGAACGAGCTTGATCGTGGGTGAAATAGTCCCAGGCTGTACCGTTGTGACTATAATCTTCGCGTACCGTTCCCCATTGGCGATCGCTTAAATATGGCCCCCATCTGCGCCAATGAGCTTTGTGACTCAAGGCTTCTGCTAATCTAATTTCTTCTGGGGTTAAAATTGTCATAATAATATCACCCTATGCATACCTGTATTTTAATTCAGTTAATTTTGCTATCTGAAGTATCCCGTTTCTACTTAAGATAGTCCTGAAGTTATAATTAATAATTGATAGTAAAATGGGTATATTAAAATTTATGATAAACTTATTAAAAAATAATTTTAATTAAAAACCAAATTTAATTTAGCGTTGAGTTTAGAGTAAAAGCGATAATTAAAAACTATAACACAACATTATTACAATTTAAGCGGATAAAAGAAGTGGTAAACTTGCATTTGAGGAATGCGGATTGCTGTGTATGATATTTAAGTATTAATTAACCACAAAAAGTGAAGGAAGCTAATATCGTGTCCGGTTAAAGACTTATCATTAAGACCGCAGAGGGCCAAATAGGACGGGTTTTTGGTCTTTCTGTATAGATTCGGAAATTATAACTAATTAGCCGGACATGATATAACGCTAACTTCAACCTATTGGTTGATAGTCTCTAGATATGGCCGCGGTTGGTGAAAACCCTGGAGTGAAGCATCGACGATGAGACAAACTTCGATATGCATACCATCAGGATCGGAAAATGACAAGTTAAGTACTGGGCCAAGATCGGCGATCGCGCCATCACTCACACCTCGATCTATAAGTTTGCGGCGGATAATCTGGAATGCTGATTCTGTTGGGGCATTCAAAGCTAAGTGGTCGATGTGTCCTCGTCCAAACATATCCGGCAATCCAGAACTATGAATATTATTAGGCATCTCTGCTGCGTGAAGCACGCTCTGCGATCCAGCTAGCAGAAGTGCGTGGCGAAAGGCTGGGGTCGTCTCTTGGAAGATTACTGGCATCTCGAATACATCAGTATAGAAGTCGATAAAGCGGTCAATATCTGCTGTCACCACTGCAACATGGTGGATACCTGATACAAGGCTCATGGTGTTACTCCAGTTAGATTGTGCAATTTCTTTTCTATGAATAGGGAGCGATAACTTCTTTACGAGACGCCTTAGTGAAGCGATGTCTACGACGGGCTACGCCTACGCGATCGTGCTGTTGGTCAAAATCAACGATCGGCCCCTTCGGCACAATTCGATTTGGATTAATATGAGTCATGCTCATGTAATAGCCGCGCTTGGTATAGTCTAGATTGCAAGTCGCTTTGAACTCAGGACGCTGATATAGGTCTAGTAAATAATTCCAAAGATTTGGATAGTCGATAATTCGCCGCAAATTGCACTTAAAGTGACCGTAATACACTGAATCGAAGCGATACAAAGTTACAAACATACAAATATCGGCTTCGGTGAGTTGATTGCCACATAAATACCGCTGCTCGTTCAGAATGGCTTCCCATCGATCTAAACTCTCGAAGAGTTCTGTTACCGCATCTTCGTAAGCTGCTTGCGAAGTCGCAAAACCAGCGCGATATACACCAGCATTGATTGGCAGATAGATTGCATCAATCGTTTGATCAATTTTATGCTGTAGGTCGCGTGGGTATAAGTCTATTTTTTGTGTTGCCAATTCCCCAAACTCTACATCAAACATCCGCATGATTTCGCGAGATTCGTTATTGACGAGCGTTTGAGTTTGCTTATCCCACAACACCGGAACAGTAACTCGTCCCGTGTATTTGGAATCGGCTTTCAGATAAATCTCTTGCAAATATTGAGTGTGATTCACCCAGTCAGGAATAGCTCCCGGTGCTTCAGAAAACATCCATCCCTTGTCGCTCATAATCGGATCGACGATAGAGACTGAGATGGCATCATTCAAACCTTTGATTTCTCGCATAATTAAGGTGCGATGCGCCCACGGACAGGCTAAGGAAATGTAGAGGTGATAGCGTCCTGCTTCTGCTTTAAACCCACTAGAACCATCTGCGGTGACGCGATCGCGAAACGTTGTCGGCGTTTCATTGAACTTACCGCTGGGATCTGATTTATTCCTATTGGTTGTCCATTTGCCTTCGATCATCATTCCTGACGGCATAATTTCCTCCTAACACTAAGGCGTGTTTATAAACTTTTGAGGATTACTTCAGGATTACGTCTTTCCTTTTCTGAAAGATTTTAATTTCTTAAAAATTCTTGACAAAATCGACTTTGTAGATAGACCGCGGTTCGGCGCATCAACTCGTTGTCGCCAACCAAGCACGCAAAACCTCTGCCACTGTCCATGCTTGGGCAATACATCCCCGTGGAGTCATCGGAGCATCACCATCAAAAATTTCGCTGAGATTACCAACACCGTGCGCGTTCAGGTGATTAGCCATTGGTTCCAAAAATTGACGAGCCTGTTCGGGATTTTTGTAGACGCGCAGGTGTGCTAAGACGAATGGCCCCAACAACCAACCCCAAACGGTTCCCTGGTGGTAGGCTCCATCCCGTTGATACTGATTGCCACCGTATTTACCCTGGTACTGAGAACGATCGGGGGCTAGCGATCGCAACCCATGAGAAGTCAGCAGCGATCGCCCGCAAGCTTCCACCACACCCCTCTGCTGGGCAGGTGTGAGCGGACTTTCTGGTAATGATACAGCAAATATTTGGTTAGGACGCAACAACCCATCATCACCATCAGGACTGTCTAAAACGTCATAGCAATAACCTGTCTCGTCATTCCAGAAGCGAGAAAATCTATACTTGGCGCGGTCTGCCATTGCTTCATACTCTTGGTGTGGTTTACCAAGCTGACGGGCAAACTTTGCCATTGTCCGTAAAGCATTGTACCAGAGGGCGTTAACTTCAATTGGTTTGCCAATTCGCGGCGTAACTACCCAATCGTCAACCTTGGCATCCATCCAGGTCAGTTGTACGCCTGCAACGCCTGCATAAAGTAAGCCATCGGCTGCATCGAGATGAATATTGTAGCGTGTACCGCGACAGTGCCAATCAATGATGTCTGCAAGTATGGGAAAGAGTTCACCAAGCAAAGTATCATCGTCTGTAGCGCTGTAGTAGGCGCGGACTGCTTCAAAGTACCAGAGAGTAGCATCGACTGTATTATATTCTGGTTGCTCACCCGCATCGGGAAAGCGATTAGGCAGCATTCCTTGGTCTACGTATCTGGCAAAGGTGCGAAGAATTGAGCGTGCTACCTCTGGGCGACCAGTGGAAATTGTCAAACCAGGTAGACTAATCATGGTATCGCGTCCCCAATCGCTAAACCAGTGATAACCAGCGATGATCGTTTTACCGTTGGGGTCTTCTGGCAATGAGCGATCGACAATAAACTGGTCAGCAGCTAATACTAGGTGGTCGATCCAACTAGGTGATTCCTTAGTTTTCAGGGGTCGATTAGTTTTCCAAAACCCTGTTAACTTCTGCTCTTGAGCGCGACGTAACTTAAGTGCCGCTTCACCATTGAGATTTGGTTGTTTTTCTGTGCTGGCTACAAAGGCGATCGCTTCCCCAGGATTCAGTGTAACTTCAAAGGTGGCGGCGTGGAGGTGGTCTTCTTTATCTCTCAATCCCCGATAGCGTTCAACTGCCAAGTCAAAGCCATGATACCAATTGTGGACAACAGATGTACTAACACGTGAAACGCTGCGTAGCTTGCCGCCGTAGGCATCGCCTTTAGGTGAATCACTCAGTAGATATAGTGGTACAGCACCCGGATAAGCAGTTATACAAATCCCCTGTTCCACCTCCTCTACAGACATCTGCCAACCATTGCTTTGAGTGTCGCTGTGATAATCGCGGTAGTTGACTATTGCTTTGAGCCTCAACTTTAGCGGTTGAGTGCCACGACGCAAAGTATACTGGACATAAGTTGTGTTCGCGCCTTGTTGCATCCACACCCGTTTTTCTAATAAGGCATCGCCAATAGCAAAACGCCATACAGGAATTGTACCTTCCAGAGAAAAACGTTCAATATTTTGATAACCTTGGGGACTGACAATACCATCAGCCCAACGATTGGTGTCTAGAGAATAAGAGCGAGTATCGTACAGGACAGTTTCATCTAGTTTTGCCACCATTAAGGTACGACCTAGAGGTGGTTTCAATGCTGCTACCAATAGTCCGTGATAGCGGCGAGTCAACAAACCAGCCACAGTCCCAGAGGCGTAACCACCAATACCGTTAGTAACTAACCACTCCCGCGATTCTGCAATGTCAAGATTGCCGCAGATTTCCCGCCCAAATTCTATACACATAAGTCACGCCACTTTGCTCTAAATTCAAAATTAACAATCGCCATCATGCTTTTCTCTCTGCGTTTTCTATGCGTCTACGGTTTGAAAGTAATTTATTGAACTACAGAGGCGCAGAGAACACGGAGAAAAGAGGAATAATCGTCCAAAAATTTTGCCCACCTTGAAAGGGCTACTTTAGCTTTTATTAGATTGGGGATTGATCCTCAGTTATTGGAGATTCATTCACTAGAGGATTGAGGACGACTTCATTAGCAACACTATCAGGTTTACGGGCACGAATTGCTGGACGCGACCGCTTGTAACCGGCTCTTTCAGCTTTTTGGTGTTCGTAATCAATCAATCTGCCATAATATTCATGCTTGCTTAAATTCATCGACAAAAAAATATGCTGGCGGATATTACCAAAACCTTTGCGGTTAAAAAACTTTAATGCTGAAGTATTGGTGGGGTCAGTATCTACCAGCATAAACCGCGCCCCATCTTCAATCATCCGAGCGACGACTTTATCAACCAACTTGTCTGCAACTCCCCGACGCTGATACTTTGGGCTAACTCCCAGCCATAAAATGTATCCATAAGTCCAAGATGCTTTGGTGATGATGGTTCCTAAAACGAATCCTGCTAATTCCCCGTCTGTTTCAGCCACAAGACAGTATTCTGGATCGGTGTTGTAAAGTCCAATCACTTCCCATTCGTCCCAGGTGCGGTATAAATAAGGATATAAATCGCTTGTAAATAACCCTTCTCCCAAGTGGTAAACGGGAGCAATGTCATCAATTCCTAATTCGCGTACATAAATTGCTTCAGTTTCGTCAAAAGTTGACATAAATTTAGAAGTTGTGATTTATTTTCATAAATGAAAAAAAGAGTATTTACCGAATCTATCTCTTTTAATAAAAATAGTTTCAAATGCTTTAGATTTAGACAAAGGACTTTACATTACTTTTTTACTTTACGCAAGAGTCTACAGATATAAGAAATCTGTTTTAGTAACACAATCCTGCGGATCAAATCAAAGTGAGACTTCTTGAATACTGTCAAAATTTGGCAATGAGTCTTTCACTGCTTCTTCAGTAGATTGGATGCGTGGTTTACCGCCGTAGGCATCGCACCGTTTGGCAAACTGACAAGAATCACAGGTTTTGCTACCCTCCACCACTTGGGGAAACTGCTGGTTATTTTGGTAATTTTCCAGCCAATTAGTTAACTGACTTAACAGTTGATTAAGTTTTTTAGCTGTTTGTGTATGTTGAGCCGTATTGTAATTAAATTTAATATTTTGGGGTTTGCCTTCAGATTGAACAAACCAATAAGTCATGGAAATCTTTTCTGGTAAATAGTCACTAGTTTCTGCCAAGACATACATATAAAGCCGTGTTTGCCAGTTGGATTCTAACTTGCGTTTGTTGGGTGGTTTAGGATAAGTTTTCCAGTCGAGAATTTGCGCTTGTTGGTTATCTGCAATCAATAAATCATAGATAACTGTGAGCAAATAATCCTGAACTTGCAGAGTGCGGTAGTGTTCGCTTTCACGGAAAGTTTGATTATCAGATGCAGCCGTTAAAATTTCTGGTGCTGCATCGGCAAAACCTAGCATCCAGCTTTGCAGTTGAGCATCTGCTTCCAGGAAACTATCAATTGGCAAACCCATTTCTCGCTGTTGCATTAGCAAGTGAAAACGACTACCCAAAGTTAGCCGTTCTTCTTGTTCTGGATTTGAGGGAGAATTAAGTTTTTCGAGATAGGTATGTTGAAATTTACGCGGACAAGTTTCTAGTAAGTTAAGTTGTCCTTGAGATAGTCGCAATAGTTGAGTGGGAGTTGACAGCATTCTTCTATTTTAGAAGTAAATTATAATCTGCAACTCACCTTTAGCAGACTATCTGTAAAAAATAGGTATTTTTTACTGCCTTTACATATGTTATTTCAAATCGTCTCGATCTACCTCATCTTGGCGATCGTCGGAATGTTTACTTTTTCCTTGGGACTTGATTGAGCCAAAGCTGTAGGCTATAGCTATTTTAACTATGTCAAAATATGCTGGGTGATTAGCTTTGTTAACGATCGCCAAAGAAATTGACCCTGCCACTAAGATGATTAAAAGTGGCGAAAATGTTTCTACCCCAGAGCCATTGTTATTGGGCATGATACGATCTCCAAGTGAAAAGATTACGAAGCCTTTAGCTGACCTTCACTCAGCTAAAGGCTATTTTTGGTCAGTATGAGTGTTAACCCCAAGACTCGAACATCATGGCGATCGCAAATAGACAGACTAGGAAAATCGCTATCTTCGCAACCCATGACCGTAGACTTGCAGATAAAAGTATCCCGACGATCGCATTTGCCCCAAAAGTGTGAGACACAACAAAGGCTATTCCCAGCCCCAGCAGCCCCAGCAGAAAATATTTGAGTCCTATACAAAACCACTTGAACAACAGATTATCGTTATCTTTGAGACTGGGTTTCATAGTTTTTTTCCTGTTTTGAAAGTTGAATCTAGGTAGCAGTTTGCGCTCCCCCGACCACACTAAGGAAACAGCGAATCTCCACAGTTTTGCTCCTACCAAGTCAAGATAGACAAAAGTCCTACTCCTGAGTGGTGTGGGAATACCAACAAAGGTGGTTTTGATATTTGCGGCTCATGAAAAATTAAGCTCTTTGATGAATTACCAGGGCAATCTGGATATCAAAAATTAGGCGTTCAATGCGCGTAGTGCGCGTTCTGTGCTTCTAAGCGCATTGAACTCTCGAAATTCCTACAGGCAATTTGTATACTTGCCTTTTTCAGAATTTGCAGTTCCAGTCTTTGCCTTTATGCCTTACTCACTAAGTTTTTTTAATTCACCCGTAACCTTACTAAGTCACCGTGGTTTCTACTGTTAAACTAACTATAAAGTAACTTAGTTGCTAGGTCAAGTAACTTAGTTACTTAGGTCAAGGTAAACTGTAGAGAAAATTATTTAAATAGCATAAGATACTACAAATCCTGCTGAAATCCCCCAATGAATCCTCAGTTTTGGCACTAAAGGACTTTACAAATAAATAAAAATACTCAACCACCTATTGTGAGGTAGGCGTTTCACTTGCTCCTACCCCACAGATAATTTATCCGGCTAGCATCCTGCGGCATGACAGAGAATGCTGACAATTGAACCTTAAGTACTTGGCTAAAAAGGCTCAATTTGATATTGTTGATCGACATATCAGATTGATATATCAAAATGCTGAAGTTGGCGGTATTAGGTTTATTACAGCGAGAGCCTTTAAATGGTTATCGGCTCAAACAGCAACTAGAGATGTTTATGAGTTGCAGTATTTGTGTCAACTATGGCGCGATTTATCCTCTTCTGAGGCGCATGGAAGAACAAGGTGAAGTGAGCTTATGTCCAGAACAAGGAGAAGAAGGCGGACAGTGTGGAAAGGTATATGAGATTACACCCCTCGGTAAAAAAACTTGGTATCAAGAGATGCTGGCATATCCTCATGAAAGCTGGGTGAATATGCGATCGCGATTCTTTATCAAATTTTTTTTCTTTAGCCATTTATTACCGGAAGAACGAGTGCAGTTAATCGAACACCGATTAATGTCATGTCAATTACGCCTTGCAGAGAAAAAAGCAGTTGAAATTAGTGATGATTTATATCAAGCGAAAGTGCAAAGGCGGGCATTTGAAGTCATCAAATCGGAGATTGAGTGGCTAGTTGAGCAACTCCAAACAGAACAACTGCAATTAGCTCAAACGCCAACCTCAATAATGAGTAATGAGTAATGAGTGATGAGTGATGAGTAAAACAGCCATAACACAAAAAACTTTTGAAGTATCCTAACTAACTATGTGGATCGTCAAAATTGCTTTACGTCTTCCGTATACATTCGCGATCGCCGCTTTGATGATTGTGATTTTGGGTGTAGTGACGATATTTGGTACACCTGTTGACATTTTTCCGGCAATTAATATTCCGGTTGTCAGTGTAGTTTGGACTTACACTGGAACCACATCTGAGGAAATGGCACAGCGAATCGTTACGATTAGCGAACGCGCTATGACAACAACTGTTGGTGACATCGAACACATCGAGTCTCAATCTTTGAGTGGTGTTAGCGTCGTTAAGGTTTTCTTTCAACCCAACGCTAATATCGCCTCAGCAGTTGCTCAAATTACCTCTGTCAGCCAAACAATTCTCCGCCCTTTGCCACCTGGGATTACACCGCCATTCATCATTCAATACAACGCTTCTTCGGTGCCGATTATCCAGATGAGTGTCAGTAGCAAAACCTTGCCAGAACAAGCACTTTTCGACTATGCTACCAACTTCGTCCGCACCCAATTAGCAACAGTGCAAGGAGCGAGTATACCTCTGCCTTATGGTGGTAAACCTCGGCAAATTATGGTTGATATCGATCCCCAAGCGATGTTGGCTAATGGCATTTCTGCCCAAGATGTGACTAATGCTGTCAGTGCCCAAAATCTGGTTTTGCCAGCAGGGGATATGAAAATAGGCGATCGCGACTTCGCCGTCCAAATCAACAATAGTCCAAGTGTGGTGGAAGCCCTCAATGACTTACCAATTAAGCAAGTTAATGGTACTGTCATTTCCATTCGTGATGTCGCGCAGGTAAGAGATGGCTTTGGCGTGCAATCGAACATTGTCCGTCAGAATGGCAGGCGATCGAGCTTACTTAGTATCCTGAAGAGTGGCAATGCCTCAACCATTGATGTGATCGAGCGAGTCAAAAAAACTTTGCCTCGCATCCAATCCACCTTGCCCCCAGAACTGAATTTAGCGTTTTTGTTCGATCAATCTATATTTGTGAAAGCTTCTATTCAAGGCGTTCTCAAAGAAGGATTGATTGCAGCCTGTCTCACTGCGCTGATGATTTTGATTTTCCTGGGAAGTTGGCGCAGCACCGTAATTGTAGCCGTATCGATTCCTCTCTCAATGCTGGTTTCAATTATTGTGATGAGTCGTTTGGGACAAACTTTCAACATCATGACGTTAGGTGGATTGTCCTTAGCTGTTGGTATTTTGGTAGATGATGCCACCGTAGAAATTGAAAATATCCATCGCAATCTCGGACAAGGTAAACCCATTAAGCGAGCAATCTTAGATGGGGCGCAGCAAATCGCTACTCCAGCACTTGTAGCAACATTATGTATTTGTATTGTCTTTGTGCCGGTCGTGTTTCTCAGTGGAGTGGCAAAGTACCTATTTGTCCCCCTAGCGATGGCGGTAGTATTTGGAATGCTTGCTTCCTATGTGCTGTCTCGGACTGTAGTGCCGACAATGGCAAGCTATCTTTTGCCATCCGAAGCAGACTGGCATAGAGAAAGCGAGAATCATAATGGTCATAGCGACAACCATCATCTAGATTCGCCAGTTCAAAACAATAATGGTCGCGACGATCGCCACAGCCATTCGCTAGTCGAAATCCATGATAATCGCGATCGCCACACCCATTCGCCAGTCCTAAACAATAATGGTCATAGCGATAACCACCACCAAACAGAAGAGGCAGCAACGACAACTGCCGAACCTGTAAAGAAAGATTGGATATGGCGGCTACACGAAAAGTTTAACCGACAATTTGAGAAACTTCGCAGTTGGTACTACAACGTCCTGGCCTCAGCATTAAGTCACCGCCGCATAGTCTTTGTGTTATTTGGTGCTTTTATCGTCAGTGCCGGAGTTTTGTTGCCGTTCGTCGGTCAAGACTTTTTCCCTGAAGTCGATGGCGGTCAGTTTAGCCTCCATGTTCGAGCCTTACCTGGCACTCGTTTGGAAGAGACAGAAAGAATTGTCAGCCAAGTTGAAGGCGTTATCCGCCAAACTGTACCGAAAGAGAATCTCTCTCTAATTCTGGATAACATCGGCTTACCTACCAGTGGCATTAACCTTACTTATGGCTACAACGGCGCGACAATTGGGCAGGCTGATGCTGATATTCTTGTGTCCCTAAAAGAATCTGGTGAAACTTTTGCTTACGTCAAGGAACTCCGCCAGAAATTGAAAGCGACATTTCCCAACTACACTTTCTTTTTTGAGCCGGCTGATATTGTGACTCAAATTCTCAATTTCGGTTTGCCTGCTGCTGTTGACGTGCAAATATCTGGCCCTCTGAAAAACTCAAAGGGTAACTTTGAAATTGCCCAACAAATCGCCGCACGGATGACGCGCATTCCTGGGGCTGTTGATGTACATCTCCAGCAAGTTGTCGATGCTCCCAAATTACGTCTTGATGTCGATCGCACCGAGGCTCAACAACTGGGTATGACTCAGCGTGATGTTGCCAATAGCGTTCTCACTTCCTTAAGTTCAAGCGGTCAAGCTGCAATCAACCAATGGCTCGATCCCAAAAAAGGCGTGAGTTACACCCTGGCTGTACAAGTTCCCCAATATAAACTTGACTCTATTGACAGCCTAAAAAATACGCCAGTTGGCAACGGTCAAACTACACCGCAACTTTTGGGTAATTTGGCTAGTGTCAAACGCGACACAGTGATGCAAGTTGTGAATCACTACAACATTCAGCCAGTTTTCGATATCTACGCTAACGCCTCTGGTCGCGACCTGGGGGGAGTTGCCGGCGATGTAAATCGAATCATCGCTGATTATCAGAAAAAATTGCCTAAAGGAAGTCAGATTAATATCCGCGGGCAAGTGCAAACGATGAACTCTTCCTTTCTGGGACTTGGTTTAGGACTTGTGTTTGCAATTGTGTTGGTTTACTGCTTAATGGTGGTGAACTTCCAATCTTGGCTCGATCCCCTGATTATTATGATGGCATTGCCAAGCGCTTTAGCAGGGATCGTTTGGATGCTGTTTGTCACCCGTACCACTTTCAGCGTTCCTTCATTAATGGGTGCAATTATGAGTATAGGTGTAGCGACATCAAACAGTATTCTCATGATTACTTTTGCGAATGAGCAACGTGCAGAAGGGGAAAATGCCTATAAAGCAGCTCTAGCGGCAGGTCACACGCGGTTGCGTCCGGTGTTGATGACTGCCTTAGCCATGCTCATCGGGATGGTGCCAATGTCTCTCGGTCTTGGTGAAGGTGGCGAACAGAATGCGCCCTTGGGTCGCGCTGTAATTGGCGGTTTGTCAGCTGCAACAGTCGCGACTCTGATCTTTGTACCTGTTGTATACAGCATTATGCGGCGTCAACCACCTCGTCCTATCGATGAGGATGATGACGATTTAAATTTCTCAGATCCAAAGACAGCCTACTCGTTGTCATCATCTCAAGGCAAGTCATAGAGAACTACGTTACGTAGAGTAGATTAATTTTTGCAGGTCAATGCAACAAAGGTGCAGGTCAATGCAATTAAGGTGCAGGTCAATGCAATTAATGTGCCAGTCGATGCAACAAAGGTGCAAGTCAATGCAATTAATGTGCCAGTCGATGCAACAAAGGTGCAAGTCAATGCAATTAATGTGCAGGTCAGAAACTTGTGTGTACACCGTAGGGGAAAGGGAAAAGGTTAAAGGAAAAGAGTTTTTTCTAAGAAGATGTTTTAAACGTCCTCTGGTCGGTATAAAAACGTTTTAGATCCCCCTAAATCCCCCTTTTTAAGGGGGACTTTGAGAAAGTTTGCCCCCCTTTTTAAGGGGGGTTGGGGGGATCAACAAGTGCCTAAAATTACAGCCAACCACTTTTAAAACATCCTCTAAGCTGCTTTCCCCTTTACTCCTTACCCGACGAATGGAACTTCTGCAAGAAGTCTAATAATGGTAATGACTCTAGCTGCTAAATTTCTGCAAATTAAGATAATACAGGACAGTTTACTTATGGATTCTCAGCATCGTCCATCTCCTGATTCTGAACAACAAACTACTTCTAGAAAACAAAAACGCGGCATCGGTGGAATTGGTTGGGCTGTAATTGGTGCTGTTTTTTTTGGTAGCTTACTGGCAATAGGCATTCTACCCCGGTTGGGCCAAAAGTCAGAATTACAAGCAGCAGTCAAGGAAGCAAGCACTGTACCCTCAGTCAACGTAATCACTCCCCGTCGCGCTACTGGTGCTACGAAAGTGGAACTACCTGGCAGTGTTGTAGCCCAGAATCAAACGACCATCTACGCTCGCAGTACTGGGTATTTACGGCGGTGGTACGCAGATATTGGCGATCGCGTCCGAGCCGGTCAGTTGTTGGCAGAAATTGATTCACCAGATACCGATCAGCAAGTTCTGCAAGCGAAAGCAGAGGTAGCGCAAGCACAAGCCAATGTATCTCAAACTCGTGCTAATTTAGCTAAAAGTATTTCTGATTTGAAGCAAGCCCGCGCTAATTTATTGATCGCACGTCAGAGCTGGGAGCGCTGGCAAGTTCTTGTCAAACAAGGTGCAGTACCTCAACAAGATGCAGATACAAAATATGCTACATATCAAGCTAATCTTGCCAGCGTTGAGGCAGCACAAAACACTATTAATTCTGACTCTGCCAACATCAAAGCAGCACAAGCTAACGCCTACGCAAGTCTGGCAAACTTCCAGCGTAATACCGTATTGCAATCTTATAAGAAAGTCACTGCTCCTTTTGCAGGAGTGATTACTGCACGTAATGTCAATACAGGTGTTTTAATTTCAGCAGGTAATGGCAACACCAGTACCAGTACCAGCAACACTAACAATAGCAATAGCAGCCTTTATACTATTGCTGCTTATGACAATCTAAAGGTAAATGTGAGTGTTCCACAGAGTTTATCGCAGTCACTTCAAACCGGACAAACAGCACAAATTACAGTCAGAGAGTTACCCCAACGAGTGTTTACGGGTAAAGTAGTGCGTACTAGCAACGCTATAGATCCAACTACTCGCACTTTGCTGACACAATTAGAAGTACACAATTCAGACGCGACGCTGCGACCTGGGATGTATGCCAATGTCAAATTTGCCATTAACCGCACCAATCCTCCCTTTGTTGTGCCAGATAGTGTTTTAGTCGTTAATGGCGGAGGTACGCAGGTAGCAACTGTAACCAAAGACCACACAGTGCATTATCAAAAAGTTGCCGTTGGGCGAGATTATGGTACTGAAGTAGAAATTACATCAGGTCTGACAGGAAATGAATCGCTGATTGCCACTCCTACGGTTGATGAGACAGAGGGTTTGCGCGTGCAGCCAGTTGCACAAACTAAGTAGACTCAATGTATCTAATATTAGTTCTGTATGAGGATGCACGGAATATTAAACGAACCGCCAAGTACGCCAAGAGCGCCAAGAATAGAGAGTTACACTAAACTCATCAGCGCGATCGCGCACCCCGTCAGAAAAAGAACGACAAAGCCGAAGAAAGCATTCTCAGAGCAACAAATGTCTACCTCGAAATATTGAGGGAATAACGTATTAGCAGTAATGTTATCTCACTATGTGAGATAACATTGGTTTGTAATGTGTCTTTGGGTGAGTATGAGTGTCATTCCCGAAAACGTTCTTTTGGCTTTAGCCGAAAAACGCTGCTTGTCTAACAGCGAGATAGAAGTATTTTTATATGCTGTTGAGGGACAATCGCCAAATGCGATCGCGAAAAGATTGGCAATCAGTGCCGAAGCAGTACGCAAAAGATTGAGCGAAGTCTACAAGAAATTTAATGTTACTGGTAGCGGCCCAGGAAAGCTCACTAAGTTACAGCAAGTTATAGAATCTGAGTATCAAGCATCTTCACAGACTGAGAAATCCATTACCCAAAACCGTCAAGATTGGGGTGAAGCGCCTGGTGTCTGCTTTTTTCGAGGACGCATAGCAGAATTGTCTCAGCTAACGCAGTGGCTGATTAAGGATAACTGCCAACTAGTGGCAATACTGGGAATGGGTGGAATCGGCAAAACTGCTTTATCTGTGAAACTGGCAAAGGAAGTTCAGGAGAATTTTGAGTATTTGATTTGGCGGAGTCTCCGCAATGCGCCACCTGTTGCAGAGATGTTGGCGAATCTAATCGGGTTTTTATCTGATGAGAGAGAAACAAATTTGCCAGAAAGCGTAGATGGTAAAGTAACGCTGCTGATTAATTATTTACGAGAGCGTCGTTGTCTTTTGGTATTTGATAACACAGAGACAATTTTACAAGAAGGCGATCGCGCCGGACAATATAGACAAGAATACGAAGATTATGGTCAACTACTTAGTCGGGTAGGGGAAGAACCACATCAAAGCTGCTTGGTGCTGACATCTCGCGAAAAACCAAAAGAATTTGCTCCTTTAGAAGGAGAAGCATCACCAGTCAGAACATTATCATTACTTGGCTTAGGAGAAACAGAAGGGCAAGAAATTCTTCAAGATAAAGGGTTATTTGGCTCACAACAGGAATGGGCCAAGCTAGTTGAGAAGTATTCAGGCAATCCTTTAGCGTTAAAGCTAGTTTCTGAGCCAATTCGGGAGTTATTTGATGGTGATATCGCTGCCTTTCTTGCTGAAGGAGAAATAATTTTTGGCGACACCCGAAATTTACTACACCAGCAATTTGAGCGGTTGTCAGAGATCGAAAAAGAAATAATTTATTGGTTAGCAATCAAACGCGAGTTAGTTTCTCTTGACGAATTGCTAAACGATCTTGTGCGTCCCTTGACCAAAAGGGAAGTGATGGAAGCGCTAGAATCTCTACGGAGGCGATCGCTAATTGAACAAAGAACAGCACTTTTCACCCTTCAATCTGTGGTCATGGAATACATCACCGACCAACTGATTGAACAGGTTTGTGACGAAATTACCACTCGTAATATTAGACTATTTATCAGCCATGCTTTAATGGAAGCGACGGCCAAAGATTATATTAGAAACACTCAGATTACTCTGATTATTAAACCAATAATATATAGGTTATCAACTATTTTTAGATATGCTAAAAATATTGAACATCATCTATATCAAATTTTATTGTCCCTGCGACAGATTCCCCAAACAGCAGGATATGCAAGTGGAAATCTGTTAAATATTCTTTGTCAATTACAAATTGATTTTAGCGGCTATGACTTTTCAAATCTGACCATTTGGCAAGCATATTTACAAACTGTGAATTTGCATCGGGTAAATTTTGCCAATAGCGATTTAGCTAAATGCGTTTTTGCCGAAACATTAGTTAGTATTTCGTCAGTCGCATTTAGCCCGAATGGAAAACTTTTGGCTACGGGTGATGCTGATGGCAAGACTTACTTGTGGCAAGTTGACGATGGAAAGCTACTTTTTACTTGTATTGGACATAGCAGTTGGGTAAAATCAGTTGCTTTCAGTCCCAATGGTCAAACTTTAGCTAGTGGCAGTGATGACCAAACAGTGAAGTTATGGGATGTTCGTGATGGTAAATGTCTGAAAACCTTGCAGGGACATAGCAATTGGGTCAGGTCAGTTGCCTTTAGTCCTGATGGTCAAACTTTAGCTAGTGGCAGTGAAGACCAAACAATAAAGTTATGGAATGTCCACATCGGCAAATGTCTGATGACTTTGCAGGAAAATACCAATCGAATTATGTCAGTTGCCTTCAGTCCCGATGGTCAAACTTTAGCTAGTTGCAGTGAAAAGCAAACAGTGAAGTTATGGGATGTCCGTGATGGTAAATGCCTGAAAATTTTCCAGGGACATAGCAGTTGGGTAAGATCGGTTGCTTTTAGTCCCGATGGTGAAATTTTAGCTACTGGCAGTGACGACCAAACCGTGAAATTATGGGATGTTCGTAATGGTAAATGCTTGAAAACCTTACAGGGACATACTAATCGGGTATGGTCGGTTGCCTTTAGTCCCGATGGTCAAACTTTAGCTAGCGGTGGTGACGACCAAACCGTGAAATTATGGGATGTTCGTGATGGTAAATGTCTGAAAACCTTCCAGGGGCATACCAATCGGGTAAGGTCAGTTGCTTTCAGTCCCGATGGTCAAACTTTAGCTAGTGGTAGCGAAAACCAAACAGTGAAGTTATGGAATGTCCAGGATGGTAAGTCCTTGACAACCTTGCAAGGGCATAGCAATCGAGTCAGGTCAGTTGCCTTCAGTCCCGATGGTCAAATTTTAGCTAGTGGCAGTGAAAAGCAAACAGTGAAATTATGGGATGTCCGTAACGATAAGTTCCTCAAAATTCTGGAAGGGCATAATAGTTGGGTACGTTCGATTGCCTTCAGTCCTGATGGTCAAATTTTAGCTAGCGGCAGTGAAAAGCAAACAATTAAATTATGGGATGTTCAGACGGGGCAATGTCTGAAAAAATTGCAGGAACATACCAATAGAATTAGATCGGTTGCTTTTAGTCCAAATGGTCAAATTTTAGCTAGCGGCAGTGACGACCAAACGGTGAAATTATGGGATATCTACACCGGCAAATGTCTCCAAACCTTGAAAGGGCATACCAGTTGGGTAAGATCGGTTGCTTTTAGCCCCGATGGTCAAACTTTAGCTAGTGGTAGTGAAAACCAAAGAGTCAGGTTATGGGATATTTATACAGGAGAATGCATCCAAGTTTTAGAGGGACATAGCAATCGGATCAGGTCGGTTACTTTCAGCCCAGATGGTCAGACTTTAGCTAGTGGTAGTGATGACCAAACAGTGAAGTTATGGGATGTTTTCATGGGCAAGTGCTTCACAACTTTGCAAGAACATACTAACCGAGTCTGGTCAGTTGCCTTTAGTCCTGATGGTCAAATTTTAGCTAGTGCCAGTGAAGACCAAACGATAAAATTATGGGATGTCTATAATGGCAAGTGCTTTAAAACTTTGCAGGGGGCTAATTGGGTAAAGTCAGTTGCCTTTAGTCCCGATGGTCAAACTCTGATTTGTGGTAGCCAAGATGAGACAATCAAGCTTTGGGATGTATCTACGGGTGAGTGTCGAAGAACACTGCGATCGCCACGACCCTATGAAAAAATGAATATTATCGGGGTTACAGGATTAACCGCAGCGCAGTTAGTGACGCTAAAAGCTTTAGGGGCAGTGGAAGATGGAGAGCAAAAATAAAAGGTAAAAGAATGAATTTTGCCTTTTTCCTTCATCCTTTTACCTTTTTTATGTACCTGATGCTTATTTCATGTTAGCCCTTGCATCCTTAACTGCGGCAAAGAAAAATAATCCTGTAAGTGGAATGCTTAATACCAGGATAATTGCCGTGGCTGTGAAACCAAAATCTGGTTGTCCGTAACCGAGTTCAAAAATCGAACCGACGGCTGCGATCGCACTTACACAAGAACCACCCAGAAATAAACTGCTTTTTGGAGTTAAATACACTATTGCCCCCCTATGCTATTGGTTTCACCGCTTGATACGAGAAGCCATTCTTAGATAGCTCCTGGGCTAAAGTCAAGGAGTTTTCTACACGGTCTACAAATACCACGCCGTTAAGGTGATCCATCTCGTGCTGAATGCAGCGTCCTAAGAGGTCATTAGCCTTTAATGTCCGGGGACGACCGTATTCGTCTTTATAGGCAATTTCTACGACTTCGGGGCGCTTTACGTCTAAATATACGTTGGGAATACTCAAGCATCCTTCTTGGGCAACAGAGAGGTCGCGGCTGACTTGTTTAATAGTGGGGTTAATCAACACCAAAGGCTGATTAGCTGCGTTCTCTGGTTCCAGGTCGATGACAACTAGTTGTTTGTGAATTCCTACTTGGGGTGCAGCCAAACCAATGCCATCTTTGCTGTACATAGTTTGCAGCATTTCGCGCACTATTTGGCGAAGTTCGTCATCAACTTTAGAAATCCGCTTTGCAGCTTGACGCAGCACGCGATCGCCTAAATAATGAAGTTCCAAAGGTGGATTTTTTAACTTTTTTTTCTCGACAGCAATTTCAGAGGGCATGAGTCTCGATGGCTAGATGGTGAAAATTCCTACTATTTTCATTCTATCAATCTCAGTTAGAGGATGTTTAAAAAGTCCTGGAGTATACCAAAAACCCACTTGCCATTCCTCTTTTTGCTTGCCTAACGGCAGGCTGATGCCAAGAGTGAGAGGCTGTGAAACCCTTATTTTATCGTCAGTAAGGTTTGCTAGGGGTTAGGTCTCCGAGGTTGTATTGTTAGCAATAATACTTTTTAAATATCCCCTTAGACGTAGTACCAATCTCCAAAATAATTATTGTGAAGTCACGTTGCACCATACTTGGAGCGATCCTTTTATCGAGGCTGACATCATTAAACAGTACTTTTAAAACTTCTGAGCCTCACCGAATGTGAAATCGATTGTAAGTCGTTCACCAGCCTATTTCTGATTCACCCCTGATTGCAACTAGGATTTCTATACAATTTTTCTTAGTAAAAAGATTTCTCCAATCAATTTTTTATTGATGGAAACCTATGTTTAGCAATATTTTCTGGCATCTTCACCACATTCATTAACTAAATATAATAAACACTTAAAACGAAGACCAACTATCTGTTCATAAAGAGGGTTCAATTTACATAAAGGTGGAATCTGAAACAGAGTCCGACCGAAAACTTTAACAGTTCTTGCAAAAGGGCAATTGGAAGGAATTATCTTGCACAATAGTCGAGCTAGATTAGAATTATGTATTTCTACGGACTCAAGCTGATAGCGAATCTGGTTTAAGAAGCTATTGTCCAAATTGGCTTTATTTAATAAGTTCATGATTCAACTTTCCTTCCATCAATCTGTTTCTCCCTATCAAATTACTACGATATCCAGAGAAAAACATAGTATAAATACCAAACTATTTTTCCACTTTTTGGAGGTCAGTTTAAAGAACCGTAGAATTGCTGAGAAACTAGAACAGCTAGCCAATTATTATCAATAACTGTTAGAGGCAATAGTGAGTATATCTGTGGCAAATGGTATGAATATCGAGTGAATGGTCAAGGCAGTAGGAGGACAGAAGAAGAAAGTAGCAATAGATAAAAGCTGATATATTGGCAAACTTTGCACCATTGACTATAAATAGTGGTGTTATTGACGCAAAAACGCAAAAGCTGAACTTAGTGCTTTGGCGTTAAGTTCAAATTTTGAGGTGATGTGTGTTTAAATCTTTCACGAAACTTGATTATCTGCTGAAAGAAACTTTCCTCGGTTTATTGCGGGGAGGTTGGATGAATTGGGCCGCTGTCAGTACTGTGACGGTGTTACTGTTTTTATTCGGCTTGAGTCTGCAAACCTCTTGGCAAGTCGAAAAACTCCTCTATCAGTTTGGTAGCCAGCTAGAAGTATCAGTTTATCTCGAACCAGATACGCAAATCGAAAGTATTGAGCCACTAATCGCCAAAATGCCAGAGGTGGCGGCGATAAAAACCATTACCAAAGAACAAGCTTGGACTAAGTTAGTTAAGGAAATGAGAATTTCTGATATTGAGGGTGCTACCCAGCAGCTGGGTGAGAATCCTTTGGTTGATGAGATGAAGGTGAAAGCACGTAATTCTCAAGTTGTACCAACCTTAGCAACACAGTTGGCTAAATTACGAGGAGTTGAGACGGTGCAGTATGTCGATGAAGCAGTCAAACGCATTGCCCAGTTGCACCGGGGTCTGAACTGGATTACTTTAACAATTACGATGATTCTGACTTTAACAGCGATCGCAGTTACTACCACCACAATTAGGCTGATTGTCATGGCGCGTCGCCAGGAAATTGAAATTATGCAACTAGTGGGAGCGACTTCTGTTTGGATTTACCTCCCGTTTATTTTACAAGGAATTGCTTTTGGTTTGGTTGGTGGTGCGATCGCTTGGAGTTTCATTTCTGTGATTCAACAGTTTCTCGGTAAGTTGCTAGTCAATCAACCTGAGTTTATCCAAGTCATCACCAACAGAGTGCAACTCACGCCAGCAGAAATTTTATTATTGCCTCTGATTCTTTTAAGTTTCGGTGCAGCTGTAGGATTAATGGGGAGCTTATTTGCTGTCCGACGTTTTGCTAAAGGATAGTCATTTGTCCTTTGTCATTGGTCATTTGTCCTTTGTCATTGGAACTTCGACCTCTGAGCTTAGAACTTCGACCTCTGAACTCGGAATTTTGACCTCTGAGCTTAGAACTTCGACTTCTGAACTCGGAACTTCGACTTCTGAACTCGGAACTTCGACTTCTGAACTCGGAACTTCGACTTCTGAACTCGGAACTCCGACTTCTGAACTTGGAACTTCGACTTCTGAACTGGGAACTTCGACTTCTGAACTTGGAACTTCGACTTCTGAACTGGGAACTTCGACTTCTGAACTCGGAATTTTCAAAATTTTAAAAGAATAACTGAAGTTTTGCTTGAACGAATATGAAATTAAACCTACATATCAACTTCTCAGGGCTAATCAAATGACCAATGACAAATAACAAATAACAAATAACAAATAACAAATAACAAATGACAAATGACCAATGACAAATGACAAAATAACTATGAAATCACAATGGGAATGTTTTTTGCAGAATCTTGGTGTTTGGGAAGGTTCATTTACGAATTTTTCCCCCCAAGGAACACTTTTGAATGATACTCCTAGTTGTCTTTCCCTAGAACATTTGAACAATAGCCAGAAAGTGCGTCTCACTCTGAGCCGTTCGGGACAAGATATAATCAGAGAATTTAATTCTGTGGGAGGGGGTCTATTATTTTTTGAAAATGGTTCCTTTTCAGAAGGTTTAATTCAGTTAGGGCCATTTTCCGAATTTGGTGGAGAACTCGCTTTTGTTCATGAAAATCGCCGCTTGCGTCTGGTACAACTGTTTGATAATACTGGTCAGCTAAAGGAATTAATCTTAATTCGAGAACATCTAGCTGGAACCCCAGCAGATGAACGTCCAACTTTGCAGATAAATGATTTGTTGGGAGAATGGCAAGGTCAAGCACTGACAATATATCCAGATTTGCGATCGCCTGATACTTACTCTACAACCTTGAAATTACAACTTGATGATGCTGGGCGATTAATTCAAAGTACCTCTTTTGCAGAACGCACAATTACCTCAACTGCTACCATCAAAGGCCCGATTGTTCTCTTTGACCAAAACCCAGAAAGGCAGGTGCAAGTATTATTTCTACCAGATGGCGCTTCTGCAACATCACCTGTCAAAGTGCAGTTACGCCAACCATTTTTTATAGAAGTGGGTTGGTTAATCCAGCCAAACCTGCGCCAACGGATGATTCGCAGCTACAACGAGAAAGGCGAATGGGTTAGTTTGACATTAGTTACTGAAGAAAGGGTGTAATGAAAAAGCTTTATTTATGTATATTCAAATAGCTGTAGTTGCGATCGCAGTCATCTTAATAGCTGGAGAAAATCTAGAGGCCGTTGCAGACTCGCAATCTTCTACTGAAGATGGCACTAGTAATATTGTGGCAACCAAACCAACATTAGAGATAGAAGGAGGGTATGCAAAATATGGTGACTATATCGGATTAACTCCAGTAGATACCCAGTCTGTGGAATTTTCCCAAAGAATTGTCAAAGACATCCAGATTCGTTTTGTTAATAACAAAGATCAATTGGTCGATGACAAAGGTCAGCCGATCAAAGGACGTACTCAAAAAGAGTTTATCATTGGTCTGCTGAAACTCAAACCTGGTGAGGTATTCCGTGAAGATTTACTAGAAGCAGATTTGCAACGATTGCGGAGATTAGAATCATTTAATGAAGTCAATGTTTATCGACAAGAAGATGGCAACAGCGTTAATCTCATCTATGAAATTAAAGAGCGTAACTTCCCTTCTCTAATATTAGGAGGCGGTAGTAACGAAGATGTTGGATTATTCGGTCGGGTGGGTTATAAAGATGAAAATATCAGCGGTCTTAACGATAAATTAGATACAACTGTGCAAATCAGCGGTAAAGATGTCCAATTTAATGGTCAGTTTACTAGTCGTTATCGTCCTCAAGAACCAAACCGCTTAGGCTACAGCATCAGAGCTTTTCGTAATCGTAATATATCGGGAACCTTCAACGAAGATATCAGATTGTCTAACGGTGACAAAGTACGCGAGGGAAGGTTTGGCGGTTCTGTAGGAGTTTTACGATCTTTTGATGAGTGGGATGCAGCTATAAGTTTGAATTACACCAGAATTAGCCTACGCGATCGCGACTATAACATTGCACAGGTCGATAGTTTAGGGAATCCTTTATCTGTCAGCGGTACTGGCATTGATGACTTATATACAGTATTATTTTCTGTATCCAGAGATCAACGCGATCGCCGAGAAAATCCGACTCAAGGATCGATTCTCACTCTCAGCACAGAACAAGCAATTCCGATTGGATTGGGTAATATTTCTAGCAACCGCCTATTGGGAGATTATATTCAGTATTTACCAGTTAGTTGGATCGGTAATGGTAGACCAACTGACAATCCAGAAATGTTGGCGATTAATTTACAAATTGGTACGACTATTGGAAACTTTCCACCGGCTGATGCTTTTAATATTGGTGGACTAGATTCTGTTAGGGGTTACGGTTATGGAAAAGTTGCCAGTGGTCGGAGTTATGGTTTAGCTTCTGTGGAATATCGTTTCCCAATTTCTTACTCAATCGGAGGAGTTCTTTTTACTGACTTCGCCTCAGATTTCGGGTCTAGCGAAACCGTGCTAGGAGAACCAGGAGTGCTACGAGATAAACCCGGAAGTGGTTTTGGTTACGGTTTAGGATTGCGCGTCAAGTCATCCTTTGGGCTGATTCGAGGTGATTTAGGAATTAGCGATCGAGGAGAACTTAGATTTGAAGTTACAACAGGTCAGCGATTTTAACGGGTGGCGGAAAAGTTCTAGAAAATTACTGAGGATTAGTTTGTAACACACTCAGGGCTGCTTGAGTGTGTCTAGTCCAAAAGGACATAATCAAAATATTGGAGATTACTTGCACATTTGTAACGTGCGGCGATCGCTCGCTGCGATCGAATTTAACTGATAAAAGTCTTGCAGAGCCAGGGAGTAAGCATAAGAATTTGACTCATCCTCACCAACTTTGGGCAGTCTATTGCTTGTAGCTACCTGATTCGATTGTTCAGAACTGGCTTCATTTGACGAAGTATTAACCGTCATCGCCAACTCTCCTGATGGGTTGATTGTACCCTGAAAACAATTCAACTCTGATTGGGGCATATACAACGCACCCCTTACCTTGTCCTGCTGCTTTTGAAATATGATATAACCTTGACCAAGCTGGTTGGGTTTTGGAGATTGACCATAGAGGTAAATCCCATCTTTTACAGGAAAATTTGCTTTTGGTAAAACTCTTGCGCTTTTTGTAGTTCCCCCATCGCCTGGAACCAGCGCTGTGATTGTAGGTACTGTTTTTCCGTCTCCAGAAGCTGCATTAACTTGACTTCTTTGCTCTCGAACTTTTCTAAGTTGCGACAAAAGAGAGTTTTCGGAGGTTTTGTCAATCCGAGCCGATGATAATCGAGAATCTGTAAATGATGTTACTTGAGTTTGCTTGGCTAGAAAGCCCAAACCGAGAAGTAAGCCTAAGCCCGCGAGGGGAATTCCCCACTTTCGGGGAGATAATAACTGATGAAGGTTGTTAAGCACCCTACTTCTCCTGTTAAAAAACTAACTCAGTTCTTTAGAACTTACTTAAATGATAACCAAGTCTTAATTGTTAAAGACTTTATCCACGACTTATATTACTATTGTCCAAAAAAGAAAACTGTCAAAAACAAAAGTTTTTATTGCATTTGGTTCTACAATCTTAGATTACCATCAGTTAGGTCTTTATAACAGAAGGCAGGAGGCAGAAGCCAGGGGGCAGGAGGCAGAAGCCAGGAGTAACCCACGTTTAAAAGCGTGAGATTAAAGTAAGAAGAATTGTATCTCGCTACACTCTACTCAATACAATTCTTCTTTGAAAACTAGGTTTTATACCCAGAACTAAAGTTTTCATATCGTGTCCGGCTAATAGTTATAATTCCCAAATCTACGCAGAAAGCCCAAAAATCCCTCCCTGGTTGTTGAGCATAGTCGAAACACTGCCCCCTGCCTCCTGCCTCCTGCCCCCTGCCTCCTTCAAGAAACTTATATATCTTGTAGCTTTGCCACCATTTCTGCACGCGCGGAAACTTTCAACTTCCGAAACATCCTCTTCAAAGCTTGTTTTACGGAATTTTGCGTAATCCAAAGTTTTTCCCCAATTTCCGCATTCGTTAACCCCTGCGCCACCAAATCGGCGATTTCTAACTCACGCGCTGTTAAAGGACTAACTAAAAGAGAATTGGAGATTTTGGGTTTTGTCCGTAGGGTTGCCATTTTTGATGACAAATGAATACATAAAGCGCTCAAGTCAGCTAAATCGTTACCATTAAAGGCAGGATTTCCCTTGTCACGTGCCAAGTTAAGCGTTCCTACAAGACGACCATCGCAAACAATTGGCCCGGTCATTACGTGTTCGTGGTCGGAACGCGAACAAAAATGCTTCCAGTCTCCTGGCGATAATAATAACTGTTCATGGGCGGGAGCATGACGCTCAACCACATAGCGTCCCACTGGATTGCTCTCTAAGCATACTGCTGGAATGCCTGGAACATTAATCTCAGTGGCTGGCTGCTCATCTAGGAGATAAATACCCCAATTTTGCACGCCAAAATGCTCGCTAATTCGATCCGTGAGAGCGAGTCTTAACTCTTGCTCATTCTGGACATTAGCGATCGCATGAAATACAGCGTGTAGAGAATTAGTCATAAGTGTACCCAGTTGGGGACTATCCAAGCCTCAACAATTACTTCTATGCTAATACCAAGGAAACTAAAACGCTAATTACAGTAGCGACTAGGAGAAGCACATGACAGTTACACAACTCTCTGCTCAGGAACTTTTCCGGGCTGCTTATGAAAACCGCTATACTTGGGACAAGAATTTCCCTGGTTATACTGCAAATATTACCTATAAACATGATGATAAAGTGTTTACAGGCAAAGTTATCATCAGTGGTAATCTCAAAGCCGAAGTTTTGGATGTAGATGACGAGTCAGCCCAGAAAGCAATTCATGGTCAAGCCTGGGAGATAGCAATTCACCGCGTCCGCCGCAGCTTTGAAGACACCCACAGCGCCAATACGTTTAGCTATGGTAAAACTGACGAAACTGGTGCGGTTGAGCTTTTAATGGGTGGTAAGGCTGAGGGCGATAAATACAAAGTCCGCAATAATGAAGTCTGCCATGTTCACCGTTTAATCCACGGTACTTATGTCACAATTGACACCTTTAGCAGTCACGACACCGGCGAAGGCTATCTGTCTCATCGCTATGACTCTGTATACCATGACCCGAAAACTGGGGAACAAAAAGGCGGTAGAAGCGAATTTATTGATGAGTATGAAAAAGTTGGTGACTATTTCATCCTAAATCGTCGGGAGATTCGCACCGAGACAGCAGGAGAATTTTCTACTCAGGAATTTATTTTCTCTGACATTAAATTATTGGAACCTGTTGCTGCTTAAGCTGTATTCTGAAATCGAAAAATTAGCGATCGCTCTTGAGTTAAAGGGAGCGATCGCTTTTATTTTTTGGGCATTCCATGCGTAGCTGTAGCTCCTCATAGACATCGCTCAATCACGTTAAGATACTTAATTAGGTGTTCCTAATCAAGCGGTAATCTACTTTATGAGTCAACTTGAAAACATTCAAGCTGAGTACGAAAAGTTCCCTGAAGCATTTGAGAGTGTAATTATTAGCACTGTGAGCGCACAGGCAATACCCAATGCTAGTTATGCTCCCTTTGTAATGGATGATTCTAAAAATATCTACATTTACGTCAGTGGTCTTTCGACTCATACCAAAAATCTCTATGCCAATCCTCATGTTAGTGTCTTGTTTATCGAGGATGAAGCTAAAAGTAATCTAATTTTTGCCCGTCGTCGTTTGAGTTTTGATTGTACGGCAACTTTGATAGAGCGTGAAACTGATAAGTGGAATCAAATTGTTGAGCAATTTCAAGAGCGGTTTGGTGAAATTGTCGAGGTTTTGCGCGGCTTGTCTGACTTTCGGATTTTCCGGTTAACCCCAAGTGAAGGTCGTTTTGTAGTTGGTTTTGGGGGAGCATATCATATTAGTGGTGATAACCTTCATCAACTTGTTCAAATCACAGGAGATGCCGAGAAAAAGCAAGGATAAATTATGAATTATGAATTGTAATAATTCAGCACCCAGGAGCCAGAAGTTAGAATTTAGAAATAATCTAGTGTAATTGATACGACGAATTTCAAGTTAATGAGGTACACAAGCTAAGTCTAAAAGCCAGGTATAAAGCCTGTTTGACTTTTAAATTCTGGCTACTAAATTCTGAATTATGCTGTATATATATTGATTCATCAAATCTTCTCCTGATTCTTGAACTATTCAGACAGATGTATTTTGAATCCTGAATTAGTTTGACTGTATGTAAATTCAAATAAACTAAACTTTTTAATTTTATGCTTCAGTTTCAACCTCCTGGCTTTGGGCATAAAGTCATCCATACATTCTTGGGAGCAATGGTTTACTATACCCAAACGAATGCACCTTGGACGATTGCTGACACTGAAGAATTACCCCCACTACTATTTCTCCATAACTTTGGTGGGGGAGCGTCTGCCTATGAATGGTCTAAAGTTTACCCAGCTTTTGCCTCGAATTACCACATTTTAGCCCCCGATCTCATCGGCTGGGGAGAATCGGCCCATCCAGTGCGAGATTATAAAATTAGGGATTATCTCAGCACGATCGCAGAGTTTATCATTCAAACTTGTCGCCAGCCGGTGACAGTGGTAGCCTCATCTCTCACAGCCGCTTTTGCTATTCGCCTAGCGATTGTTCAACCCAATTTATTCAAAGCACTGTTTTTAGTTTCCCCCTCTGGATTTGATGATTTTGGGCAGGGTGCTGGACGCAGACTTCCGCTTTCGGTAATCAATGCACCTCTGTTGGACAATTTTATTTATATGCTTGGTGCTGAAAATGAAATTGCAGTCCGAAATTTTTTACAAAGTTTTCTCTTTGCCAAGTCACAACGAGTATCGCAAGAGATGGTGGAGGCTTATTTAACCTCGGCACAACAACCTAATGCCAAGTTTGCTGCTTTGGCATTTTTGCGAGGCGATCTTTACTTTGACTTGAGTTTATATATTCAACAACTAACAGTTCCTACCGTCATTTTGTGGGGAGAAAAAGCACAATTTACCGACATCAAATTAGGACAACGCTTGGCAAATTTAAATCCAAGAGCAATTCGAGATTTTTATGCGATCGCAGATGCCGGAATATTACCTCATTTGGAAATACCAGAAGTTTTCATTGGTCTATTGCAGCGGTATCTTGGGGAAGTGGGGAGCAGAGGGGCAGGGGGGCAGGGGAGCAGGGGAGCAGGGGAGAATAACTAATGACAAATGACAAATGACAAATGACTATTTAGAAACTAACTGTGCGTTTAATGCTTTAGTGATGCGATCGCCAGAAGCTTCTAAGTGAGCTAAGGTGTAAACATCAAGGCTTTCACTTAGTTGTTTGAGTTTGACATCAATGGCTTTTTGGAGTTGGCGCAATTTATACCAAGCCAATGTCCGACCATCTTCAGGTGTATTAGTAGTACCCAACATCATCTGTAACAAAATATTCAGATGCTCCCGTTGCAATGAACGCCGGATGCTAGAAATTGGCTTTGGTTCTCCGGGGGCGAAAATTTCTGTCCAGATGCCTGTTTGCAGGGTGTCGAACAGTTCTGGCATGGAAAGCGCTTCTCCAGGCAGAGTTTTTAATTCTATATCTTGTAACCGATTCAGGCGATCGCTGTCTAATAGCGATCGCAATATCATACTTTGAAAACCCAAAATGCGATCGTGAATTGGATAATCAAGGCGGTTATTAGGTGCAAAACTACCCCAGTGTTCCCAGCGTGATGGTGCTAGTTGATTGAGCAATTGTGGTGAAAAACTAAAAGCATCATCTGCAAATACATACTCTTGCAATTTTGTCAATGCTTGACGTTGTTTTAAAAGTGAAACTGGTACAAATGCCCAAGCAGCATCATTACTGGTATGGACACGCCGAAACGATTGTCCACCAATGTATTTAGAAAGCAAAGTGGCGTTCCGAAAATAATATTTAAGTACTCTATTAAACTTAAGGCGCAGGTTACTATAGCTTTCGCCTTTCGATAGATAACCTTTATCAAGACGCTGCCACATAAAACGAGCATTATCCATTTGCCACTGCGAATAAAGTAGCACATCACTACTCATATCCCAGACATTTGCTAAAGGATTGATGTCCCAGATATCTTCATCGCTTGCGTAAGATAATTCTGGTTGAGGCGACGCTAGGGCAATCTGGTCTAAAAAACTTTTTTCTGATTCTGGAATAGTTACCTTAAGCGCTGTTGATGGGGATCTTTTATAACCATACTCAATTGCCCATTCGTCATAAGGCCCAATAACTCCTGGGTAATAGTCACCTTGCTCTACTCCCTGTGGTGCTATGTTCACAGGTACGTAGTCCATCACCGAACCCACTAAACCTTTGGTGCGAGTGATTTTAATATTATTTAATTCTTCTGGCGCTAACATGGTGCTGCCGTAAAAGTTGTGGCGCAAACCCAGAGTGTGCCCGACTTCGTGAGCGATGAGAGAACGCAAATATTGATGCACATACTCATTCATCGTTTCATTACTAAATGTAGTGTTTGGCAACATTGACAACGCCAGCGCCCCCATAGCTGCTTGATTTGAAGATTCCATACCATAGCAGGACTCTGAGGAGAAAAAGTGAGCAGAGGAAGATGACGCAAATTTATCCAGGAATTTCCCCGCGTCTTCACGTCCTTTCGGATTTTCTTGACATGAATTTGCCTCCATCAGTGCGTGATATTCTTGCTGAACTAAGCGCACCATATTGGCATCCACAATGATATCTGCATCCAATATTTCCCCGGTAAATGGGTTGACGCGCATCGGCCCTTTGGCAAAACCTGCATCTAAAGAATTAAACCAGCGAATGGTGTTGTAATGTACATCTGCTGGTTTCCAATTAGCATCATCTGGCATTTGCTGCACTTCAATGGCATTTTTAAATCCGGCTTTTTCAAATGCTTTGTTCCACATCAAAACGCCTTCACGAATCGCATCGCGGTATTCTAGTGGTACAGCATTTTCAATCCAATACACAATTGGTTTTTTGGGTGGAGATAAGGGGGCATCAGGATCGGATGGTTCTAGATGCCAGCGATTAATATAACGTACAAATGATTCGTGAGCATTATTTTTAGAGAAATCTTGGAAAGCAGTAGTAAAATATCCAACTCTGTCATCGGCAAGTCTGGGAATATAACCATTGTTTTCTCTTAGTTGAGAAAAACTGTAGTGTACCTTTAGAGTGAGTGCCCTGCTATCGGGTACAGCGATTAAATTTGAGCCTTCTAATGATGAAAAACCGTAAATCGAATCAATTTCTACGTTTTCTGGGAAGCTGTTAACATCACCAAAATAGGACTTGCGTACATCTAAGCGGTAATCAGCTTGTAAAGAATATTTTAATAGAGGAGTTAATCCAGGGAAATCCTGCATTAACAGTGCATTCAGGTCGATCAAAATATTTTTATTTTTTGGATCGATAGTAGCTATTTCGAGTGAATAAAGAACTGAATCGCTAAATGAACGAGCAAGCGATCGCTGTTCTGGTATACTATCTGTACGGAATTTTACATTACGCACAACAAAATGCAATCTATTATTTACTCGTCGGAAATAAAAGATAAAATCAGAGAGAGGTAATCCACTATAAATCCCACTTTCCCCAACCCCTGATTCCAATGTCACTATAGCTAGGTAGTTTTTATTTAGCTGCTCTGGCTTAAGTTCTAAGAAAACTTTTCCCGAATCCTCGCTGCAATAAAGCGTGAAGAGTCCCTCTAGTTTATCTATCCGATTAACAATCCCATTAAATCGGCAAAAATCTTCCTTTTTAATCTCAGCAAGATTCTTGTCAGCACTTGCTACGTTTTCAACTACTGGGAGTGTATTTAATTGCTGTACATCAATATTAGAAGTATTTGAAAGTTGGTTTGCTTCTGCATAATCATTTGATAGAAACAAGTTAGACAGTAATACTATACAGATTACTAATTTCGTTATCCAGTATTTCATCCTTTGGCTTTCCACCTGAAGCAGTTATCGTGTTGAGGAAAAATGTGGATTAGTTTGTCATCTGCAAGCCCTTCAAATATCTAAGGACTACCATATAAATCCACTTAGTCAGATAAACAATGTCTCTGACCTAAAAATCTGTGAATATTAATTGTTATTAGTAGCTTTTTAGGAATTACCCATTAAGTATTTATGTCTTAAGGCAGATAAGTTTTACAGCTAAAGGTATATGTTTTTTTTGCTTATATCTGTATTAAAAACCAAATGTAGCATTAAAAATGTATTTAGTGCTACATTTGGCAGCCTAAGCAATATCAAGCATTTTTTATAAAAAAAGAGTAGGGCTTCTAAAAAAGCTGTTATTAAGCAAGTAAATCCTTTTTTCGGATGAATTGTGGAAATTTATGGTAATCTCAACTTTTTTCTCAGATGGTAAATTGGTTCTTCCCAATAGTCTTCAAAGCGGTAGCCCAACAGAAAATCAGCTTTCTTGCCTAGTTCTCGCCCTTTCTCCAGGTTGACGAAAATCGCTTTGATTTGTTGGGGAGCTAAAATTGGATAGAGCAATCTCGCCAAGCACAGACCGATTTTGAGTGATTTACTTTAGTTTTGTGTAGCAGCAAAAGCAAGTACACCAACTTCTCCTGCATAAGTGGTGTCAAAATCAAGCAAGACATGAAAAATATCATGGGTAACTAAATATCGCAGAGCAAATAGATTACGTTTGGCAACGTCTTCTAGTTCAGGGCTGATGTTTAATGGTTTTAGTTGATTTGCTTGCATATAATTGGCATATTCTCGTCCAAAAGTGCCTTGAAGATATTGGCTTAATTGGTTCAAATGAATTGCGGGATAATATCCCACTACTGGTTGTAGTTTGGAAGCGACCTTTGGAGAAACTTTAGTACCAAAAAACTCAGATTTAAGAATGGCAAGATCGCCCAAATTTTCTGAGTTTTTATAAGCCATAATTGCTTTGAGTTGTTATAGCTTTTTGAGCATAATACTTTTCCGTAATGGGCTAACAACAGTTGAGAAAGAACCAGGGGTAGACTTTGTATCAAAGTTATCTAACATCGAATAACTGTTGAGGACATAGTTAGGTGAGCAGGCCAAATAACAGACTAGAAATCTTGACAGATAAAAATCAGAAACCCTTGCTGTGACTAGTTTTTATAAATACAGGTGTAGCTTTATTTGAGGAACGTAGACACCAAGAGGCTTCCCGCAGAGTAATCTAGCACCAAGAATCCTTGCTTTTGTTGGGTTTCGCTTTGTTCAACCCAATCTACAAATATTGTATTTTTTCAGATCCACAAAAGAGCGGAAATAAGTTCTCTCTTCCCCAGGGTTGAAGAAGCTTTTCTTTTTTATAACTAAAATATGCCTTTTGCTAGAAGGATAATTGCCTTTTTGTAGTTAGTGTTTACTAGTACCCCAAAAAATAAGTTAATTGGCATGATAAATTTGATTTCTAGAACGATTAGTCAGATCAATTCCCTGCTTAAAGGACTTCAGATAAAAGGTTTTTTAGCTGTTGTCTTAGTTGGTTTTCTAATGCTGACAACGAATGTTAGTGATGGGCAAAATGACAAAGGCTTAAAAGAGAAAGTTCGTGAAAAGGTAGAGCAGAATGATGCTCAAAGACCGAAAACAGTAGGGCAGTGGTTTAAAGATGCTCGTGAAACAGAAGCTTCTCCTGGCGAACGACTTCAGAAGATTGGACAACAGTCAGGAGAAGCCTTTAAAGAATTTGGATCTGGGTATGTAGAGGGCGCTCAAGAAACTGCTAGTGATGTAGGGGATAGTGCGGCAAAGGCAGGCAGAAATATCACAAACAAAGTTGCACCCTAAATGCGTCACAATATCCTATTGGCAGCAAGTAGTAATAACTTTTCGCCAATAAATTAGTTACGCATAGAGACGTTGGTATTAAATCAACAAAGTCTTCAAACACTTCTTGGGTAACGCGCTTACTCTTCTTGCTGAAAGATTGTAGCGTTTCTCAGTTGCCTAAAATATAAGTCTTTAGTAGGGGCGCATAGTTAGCTATGCGCCCCTACTGCGTGTTGCATTCAAAATACCTCACTTCCATTCCTCTCCTACGGTGTAACTTTTTATAACACTTACTAAATCGGTACAAATAAAGTGAACTAGTAAGGCTTGTCATTTTTTATTTGCAAATGGTAAAGAATGCTTGATACAGAAATGTCAGCACCTTTCCATAGAAATAGCAAAAATGGCAATTGATGTAGTGACGTTTATTTATACCTACCGATCTAATTTTTTTCAAATAGAGGTGTATATTTTTTTACTGATTAGTAAACACTTTAAGAACGGGTAAGTAACTGTTCAATAACTGCTTAAAAACGTGAAACAATGAGGAGATAGCTAAGACGGTCAGAAAAAAAGTAGATAAATAATTAATGACATGAAGCAATCTAAGAGTACACGAAAGCGGGGACTTATCTTAACGATCGCTGGGCTGAAGCGTTTGCAAGGGGCGATTCTGGCTATGGAAAAGGTAGAAAACAATGGACATCGCTTCACTCTAGAAGATTTAGGCGATCGCATGAAGGTATCGACCAAAACTCTAAACCGATTATGGTCGTTGAATACAGGCGTGGATCAAAAAACCTTGAAATTGTGCTTTAGCGCCTTTAACCTAGAATTATGCAGGGAAGACTATGGAATCCTGAGTGAGCCGGATCGTACTGAAGGTTCTCAAACTGTCTCAATGAGTTTATATACAGGAGAAAGAAAATTATTTCCGTCTTTATCCTTAGATTCTCTTGCGACTCAACATCATAATCACCTCGAAAATCTTTGGTCATACCCAGATGGCCCCGTACCTCTAGATTCCCCCTTCTATGTCGATCGTCCCCCCATCGAGGAACTAGTTTATCGAGAAGTAATTCAACCAGGCTGTGTGATTCGGATTCGAGCACCAAGAGAAATGGGAAAAACTTCTCTTGTGCTGCGGCTGTTAGCCTTTGCCAAGATGCAAAGTTATCGCTCGGTGAATGTGAATTGCAACCAAATCGATTCAAAGTGTCTAACAGACTTAAATAAACTTTTGCGTTCTCTTTGTTGGCAAATTGCAACAGAATTAGGCATTGACCCAAAGCTAGATGAAAACTGGGATGAGGAAATAGGTTGTAAGTTAAGTTGCAGTTTATATTTGCAATCTTATTTGCTCAAGCAGTGCAAAAGTCCAGTAGTTTTAGTGTTAAATGAAGTTGACCGCTTTTTTGAATATCCAGAAATTGCTTCAGAGTTCTTTAGTTTGTTGCGCTCTTGGTATGAAGAAGCACGACAAGATACCAACTTGCAGAAACTCAGGCTAGTGGTAGTTTACTCCACAGAAGTATATGTCTCGCTGGATATCAACCGTTCTCCATTTAATATTGGACTACCGATCCGTCTGCCAGAATTTACTGACCACCAAGTAAAATACTTAGCTCTACGACATGGTTTAGATTGGACTTCTGATAACGAAGTTAACCAACTGATGTCTCTCGTAGGGGGACATCCAGCACTGATTCGGATTGCTCTATATTATCTATGCTGTCAAGGAATGACCTTAAAAGAACTGATAGAAGATGCGATCGCTAACGGCGGTATTTATCGCTATCATCTATGGCGACACTGGGCAATCTTACAAGAAAATCCTAGTTTAGTAAAGGCGTATGTTGAAGTTGTAGCCACAAAGCAAAGCATTTCTCTCAATCCCATTAACGCTCATAAGCTCGAAAGCTTGGGTTTGATCGCTTATGAAAGCGATCGCATCCTACCGCGTTGTGAACTCTACCGTGCTTACTTTAAAAAACAACTAGCTGTTGCTGAATTTGAATATAAATCATTGCAAAAACGTGCTTGAGAAAAACTATCACAGACTCTTTCTCTGACGTTCACGTAATGGCTCCCTGACCCTCTAGGGATTAGAAACAAGGTTTCCAACGAAAAATAATTAATTGTTTGACCAATAAAGCTGATAATCCTCGATATAAAATTTTCCATTATTGGAAGACATTTTGAAAAAGAAGTAATAATCTTCTGGCTCCCAAATACCAAATTCTTGCTCTTGTTCTTGAAAACTAGCTGTCGAACCACTATTGGGGATAGTCATGCCAGCAGTTAATGTTCTATTTTGTGCTCTCATTAAAAAAATTTCTAGCAGGCAGAAACCCTCTAGTTCAGCAGAATAACGAATTTTGAAACGGATTCTTCCACCATTGCGTAGGGTCTTTTGAATAGAAAAATTTTCGGTTTTAATGGGATTGCCAGACAAATAAATTCCTTGACCTTGTGTTATTATATAACTTTGTCTTTCGTTGAATGAATTCACAAATTTTTCTCCTCAAAAAAAATATAATTAATTGATATAATTGTATTATTGGCAAATAACTGTTTTTAAAGATGGGTTATTTCTGTGCTTATGAATGTCACGTTTGTATTTTCTCGCTATCTTCAAAAAAATGCAATGACAGTTAAGACAGTTAAGAAGACAGTTAAGAAAATAATGAAAAACTGAATTATGAAGAGCGATCGCAGCCTGCAAAAATAGAGATTAACGATTCGTCATTTGTAATTACTAATAATGTTCGCAAACTCGCTATCACTGCGTTCGCGCAATTACAATTAAGCTAACATCTACAATCAAGCCAACATCTATCCAGGGAAATAGCTTTTAACAATCATTCAATTTGGTAACAGACTTTTAATTGCTAATTCTTTCATTTGGCACTTGTCAAGCATTATTTTGGCTTGGAACGATCTTCTTTATGATTTTCAGACATCTGTCTTCAGTAGGGTAAAACTCTAAATGTACATTTGGTAACATTGCTTAAGAATAAAAAAGTAATTGCAATTGAAGTTAATCATGACATACACACAAACCAACGATCCAACTATTCGCGAACACGTTCAAGCTTGGCAAAATTTAAATGTAGATCAACAACTTGCTTTGTTTTGGTTTATATATAAAGAAATGGGGGGTTCAATTACTCCAGCGGCTCCTGGAGCCAGTACTGTTTCTCCAGAAATAGCTGAAGGTTTATTTAATCAAGTTAAGGAATTATCTCACGAACAACAATTACAAGTTCAGCGTGATTTGATTAATAAAGCAGATACCCAAATTTCTCGTGAGTATGGCTCTTTGGGTGATACCACAAAACTCCTATTTTGGTATCGATTATCTCAAGGGATGGATAATGGTACTATCATTCCTGTACCTGATGATTATCAACTTCCTTCCGAAGCTAAAGCTTTGTTTGGCAAAATTCAAGGATTAGAGTTTGAACAGCAGATTACTCTTTTCCGCGATTATGTTTCGCCAATGGGTACTGAAGCAAAATCAGGTGCTGAAATTTAGCACTTTTGAGGATGGTTAAGGGTATCTATTAAGTTATTTATACCCTTGTTTCAAAGCTTGCTAGATTCGCCAGTCGCTTAATATAAAGCCAAATTTTGATGACTGGCGTATTTATAAATTTTTATTTCATAACTTTGAGATGTTTATGACTTCTATAAACATCAAATTTTTTGAATAAAGTCTATTCAGTATTTGCGAATTTGGATATAACATCTCGCTTGTTAGTTATAGCGTTACTGTATACTGAAACTATCTCATGCAATTCCAGCGATCGCTGCAATAATTAGCTTGGAATAGTAAGGTGTTAATAAGTTTAAGTTTATTCTAGTCTACTAGCAGAATTAACATCTAAAAACAACGTCGCTTGGGGTTGTTGACGGAGAATAGAAGCCGGACAGTCTGTACCGATATAACTTTGCAGCATATCTTTTACCACATTCGCTTTACGTTTTTCTGGAGCAAGACAGATAATTTTTTTAGCCGAACAAATTGTTGGGATGGTGACAGTAAAAGCATACTGTGGAACAGTTTCTAAGTTCGGAAAGTGACCTGTATTTACTTGTTGCTGACGGTTCACGGTATCCAGTTTGACCAGTTTCATGCTGTAAGGATCTTGAAAATTTGCTACAGCTGGATCGTTAAAAGCTAAATGTCCATTTTCGCCAACACCAAGACAGCATAAGTCAATCGGTTGTGCTTGCAATAATTTGGTGTAGCGATCGCACTCTGCTACTGGTTGTAATGTATCACCTTCTATATAGTGAAATTTCTTAGGATTAACCCGTTTCTCTACACGTTCTCGCATATAACGCCGAAAGCTAGCAGAATGGTCAGCATTAATTCCCAAATATTCATCTAGATGGAACAGAATAATCCGCGACCAATCTACACCACCCAATGCAATCAAAGCATCAAGAAATTTGAGTTGGGAGTTACCTGTAGCTAACAATACAGCAGCTGTATCTTGAAGATTAAGAACTTGCTGTAGATACTTTTGCACGATTTCGGCAACATCCTCAGCCATTTCGACTTCAGAGTTGTAAATCTGTACTAGTAAATCGTCAACGCGAAAAAAGTTTGTGGCGGCTACCATTTGCTTACGAAGAAGGTTATCAATTATACGGCAGTTTGCCCAGAGGTTTTACCTGTCTACCTTTATATGCCCTATCCAGTATAGATTTTAGGATTTAGCAGATTAATTTCTGACTCTTGAAATTTTTTTCTCCAGTCCCCAATCCCCGTATTAATGCAGGAACAATCACTAAAGACAAAAAACAATGTAAACTATTTAAATTAAGTTAACAATTATTTACATTTTACCGAAAAATCATGCTGGCTGCAATTCTCTTTGACCTAGACGGCACTATTGTCAACACTGACCCCATACACTACCGAGCTTGGCGGGAAATGCTGTTAAATTACAGCATAGAAATAGATGAAACATTTTATAAATCCCGAATTAGTGGAAGGCTAAATCCAGAAATTGTTAAAGACATTCTGCCACAATTATCAGTAGCAGAAGGGCAACAATTTGCAGACGAAAAAGAGGCGTTGTTTCGCAAACTCGCTCCAAATCTCAAACCGCTAAGTGGATTTTCTGAACTACTAGCATGGACAGAAACACATCAATTAAAACGTGCATTAGTAACTAATGCCCCTAGATTAAATGCAGAATTTATGCTAGAGGTTTTGGGTATAAAAGAAGCTTTCCATATAGTTGTTTTAGCGGATGATTGTATTGCAGGTAAACCCGATCCTGTGCCCTACCAAGTTGCCCTGAACAAATTGGGGATTACAGCAGAAGAAGCGATCGCTTTAGAAGACTCTCCCTCCGGTATTCGGTCAGCGGTGGGCGCAGATATTCGCACCATTGGCATCGCCTCCACCCACGATCCGCAAATTTTGCAGTCAGTCGGTGCATTTATGGCAATTCCAGACTTTACTGATTTGCAGTTATGGACATTGCTAAACTCACTCATCGAGCCAGATTTAAGTGCGATCGCTTCTAATTTTTGAGGATATGGAGAAGAGGAGGCAGGAGGCAGGAGGCAGGAGGCAGAAGGCAGAAATTCTTTAATTTTGAATTTTGAATTTTGAATTGATTTCTCCCCTGCTCCCCTTTCCCCTCATCCCCCATCCCCAAAAACTCCACTTTTTAACCGAGCCATATCACGCAACGGTGGTGCGCCGAACAAGCGACTGTATTCACGGCTGAACTGTGAAGGGCTTTCATAACCCACATAATGACTAGCTGTCGCCGCATCCATACCTTGACCCAGCATCAGGCGACGGGCTTGTTGAAGCCTAAGTTGTTTTTGATATTGCAAAGGACTCATGGTGGTGACTGACTTGAAGTGATGATGAAGCGACGAGGGACTCATGCGCGCTTCACGAGCGATCGTATCAATCCGAAATGGTTTTTCGTAGTTCCATTTAAGCCAGTTGATTGCTCTGCTAATTGCTTGGAGTTGTTTATCGACTAAAGCAATCTGTCGCAATCTAGCACTGTGTTCGCCAGATAACAAACGGTAGAGAATTTCTCGAACAATCAAAGGTGCGAGGATGGCAATATCTTGAGGTGTTTCCAACAATCGTACAAGTCGGATTGCGGCATCAAGCAGTTGCGGGCTAACAGGATTAATAGACAAGCCCGGTTCCGATGGTTCGTTCGCTGGAGCGTCTAGTTTTGCCTCCATCATCAGTGTGCTGAGTTCTCCCATATCTAAATCGAGCCGAAGACACAGATACGGAACGCTTGGCGTTGCTTCAATCACTTGACCGACAACAGGCAGATCGATGGATACCACCAAATATTGGTCTTGACCATAAACATACAGATTGTCTGCCAACATTACCTGTTTCTTGCCCTGAGCGACGATGCACAGGGCAGGCTCATGCAGGGCATGGAGAGGCGCAGTGGGTTGTAAGGAACGGATCAGGAATAACCGCTCGATCGCTGTGGGATGGACACCATCTTCATTACTGTTCTGTGCAATCAGAGCGGCTAGCTCGGACTGCTGCTTTCTAACAGTCTGTTCCATAATGTCGTTTGAAATCCTTTATGAAACTAACATTCAGGGCAGCCGCAATCTCTTCAGCCGCTTCGGTCAGCTTATCTTTTTACGATCAACAATAAAGTAAAATGCAGGATTAGGCAAGAATTTCGTAGGTTCAGATTACCGCATCAAGCTTTGATTCTCTTAGATTAAGAGTGTGCTAGAGAATACAACAACTTGGAGATACGGTTTTATGACTACCAACCAACAGAAAGTAGTACTAATTACAGGCGCAAGTAGCGGTATCGGTGAGGCGACAGCACGTCTACTCGCTCGTAAGGGCATCCACGTCATCCTGGGCGCACGACGCACGGAGCGCCTAGAAACCCTCGTGGCTACAATCCGCTCTGAGGGAGGATCGGCGGAGTATCAGACCCTTGATGTTACCGATCGCGCCGACTTCCAAGCCTTTGTAGAATTTGCTCAGACCAAATTTGGCCGCATTGATGTCATCGTTAACAATGCAGGCGTTATGCCGCTCTCGAAGCTAGAAGCGCTGAAGGTTGATGAATGGGACAGGATGATTGACGTGAACATCCGTGGCGTACTCAATGGCATTGCCGCTGGGCTACCGCTGATGAAACGCCAGGGATTTGGCCAGTTCGTCAATCTGTCCTCCATCGGCGGACATGCGGTTTGGCCAGCCTGCGCCGTTTACTCAGCCACTAAGTTCGCGGTGTTGGCAATTTCGGAGGGGCTGCGTCAGGAAAATACTGACATTCGCGTTACAGTTATTTCGCCGGGCGTAACGGAGTCAGAACTAGCCGATAGCATTACTGACCCCGAAGCTGGCAAAGGTATGCAGGAATTCCGCAAGATTGCGCTTCCGGCTGAAGCGATCGCCAGAGCGATCGCCTTTGCAATCGAGCAACCGGATGACGTTGATGTAAATGAGATTATCGTGCGCCCTACAGGCAGCGTATAGTTACGCAAAGATGCGGAGAATTTTCAACCTAACCTAGCAGTCAAACAACTGAGAACCGCTATATGACTACCCAAAATGAAATTCAACCTCGCCAACTTGGTTCTAAAGGTCTAACTGTTTTTCCCCTAGCTCTCGGATGTATGGGTATGTCGGGCGTGTACGGTGCAGCAGACGAAAACGAAAGCATTGCAACTATCCAAGCAGCTCTCGATCGCGGGATGACATTATTGGATACTGGCGATTTCTATGCCAGCGGGCACAATGAGATGCTAATTGGTCGAGCAATCAAGGAGCGTCGAGACAAAGCACTGGTTTCGGTGAAATTCGGCGCTTTACGTACTCCCGATGGCGGATGGCTTGGTATAGATGCCCGCCCTTCCTCAGTGAAAAACTTTATCGCTTATAGTCTTACCCGATTGGGAGTAGACCACATTGATATTTACCGTCCGGCTCGACTAGACCCGCAAGTTCCCATTGAAGACACCATTGGCGCGATCGCCGAGTTAGTCACGGCTGGCTACGTCCGACATATCGGGCTATCGGAAATGGGAGCGGACACTATCCGCCGCGCCCACGCCATTCACCCCATCAGTGACCTACAAATCGAGTATTCCCTGATTAGCCGTAGTCCTGAGAGCGAGATTTTTCCTGTACTGGAAGAACTTGGTATTGGCGTAACTGCCTATGGCGTGCTTTCACGAGGACTGTTGAGTGGCTCCACTCCAGCCACACAAGGCGATTTTCGTGCCTACTTACCACGCTTCAGTAAAGAAAACCTTGCTCAGAATCAGCGCTTGATCGAAGAACTAAAGCAAATTGCCGCCGAGAAAGGAGTTCTTCCTTCGCAGTTGGCTATTGCCTGGGTACTTGCAAAAGGCAGAAATATTGTGCCAGTCATCGGTGCACGTAAGCGCACCCAACTTTCCGAATCGTTGGCGGCTCTGGATGTGAACCTATCGCCAGAAGACTTAACCCGCATTGAAGCAGCAATTCCCGCATCTGCGATCGCAGGCACTCGTTATGATGAACATCAAATGCAGATGTTGGACAGCGAACGCTAATGCAATTAACAGCGTAAGCAAAGTACGAGAGGGTTTGTAGTAAGCAATTTGCTGCTTAGAAAATAAAGACTAAAGTCTTACTACGAGCCTATACTTATTTTTCAGCCAGAATCGCGTAAATTTCCCGTTTAACTTGCTCTAAAAGCTCTCGCACCCGATTTATCCGCTCCATATTGCCACTACGAGCAACCTGCACCACCGCAGCAGCTAACTCTGTGGCGGCATTCCGCAACTCAATAAACTCTTGGGGCTTACCTGTAACAAAACTTTTGAAGGTATCCCAAGGAGTGTCTGAAGGTTCTTGTTGGGCACGTTCTGCCAATAATTGTTTACCCTCATCCGTAATCGTATAAATCCGTTTGCCTCCTTCCTGTGCGCTCTTGAGATAACCTCCTTCTTCCAACAATTGAAGTGTTGGATAAACTGAGCCAGGACTGAGGCGACGGAAACCGCCGTAGCAAGTTTCCATCTCTTTAATCAGGTCGTAACCATGACTAGGATGCTCGGATAACAATTCCAGCAGAATGAACTTGATGTCACCCCGACGAGTCCGGTGTTCATCTCCCCAACCACGACCAAACATTTCATTATCAAAGCGTTTGTCATGATGTCTACCATGATGCTTGTCATGATGGTTGCCATGTCCAAACCAAGACCTGACAAGCAATGAATCCTCTTCGCTAACTCCTGCCCATGCAGGTGCGCCAAAACGTGACCGAAAATGTCTAAACATAAGTAAATCTCAAATCAACTTTCTCTAATATACGATATATCGGAATATATCGCGATATATCGGAATAGAATTTTGATGAAGATTTATAACGAAAGCAACTTCGACTAGCCAAGAGTCTGCACTTGTTCGACAAAAGACTCTACCCGAATGGCACGAAGAAAGATACAGCCCTTGCTCTGACTGGTTAAGAGCCTCTAGGCTGGGAACCCATTCTGGGAGGCTCCGCCTCCAGTAGCTTGACAAGAGGCAGAGCCTCTTTTAGATACATTCCCAAACTCCAGGCTGGGAACAAGACGACACAAGCCTTTGGGCTTTTCTTAGTTGCCATTCGACTCTACCCATTGCAAAAATGCTTAATCTACGGCGTTTAATCGTAGGTTAAGCATTTTTACTTGATTCTGAAGTGATAGGTGTAACAAAAAGTTCAGTCCACAGATAAAACCCTGTATCTTTAGATGGTTTGCTTTTTTAGTGTCTTGTCTTTCTAGATAAAATATGTATAAATACGAAATATTTTAGTTAAATAATTTATTGGGATCGGTGCTAATTACAGATGTGAATATAAGAATTTATTGCTAGTGAAAATTCTTAAAACTAATTTTGTAAATTTATAAAATAGTTTATTTTTTTGTATAGATTGTGAACTGAACTTGGGAATACTAAGTGTAAGAAAAGTTAAAATTATACATAAACTTATAATTGCTTAACTTTTTTACTAGCATTCGCTGCTAAATAATCTAGATTCCTTTTTTGAACCACAGTAGGGAACTAATCGGGTTCAATCGAAGCTGACTAAGTTCTCTCAAAATTCTCATTGACCCCAACAACAGTTTATTTACACTTGCTTGATTCATATATCCCATTTAGTTAAGAACCACTTTAGGTTCAATACTATTCGGATAAGATAACCCCGCCTGGATTTAAGGGAGTGAAGGAAAAAATAGTCTCCCTTTTAAAGAAAGCCAATGTGTTACGAACTTTCCTAAATTTATAGGAGCAGGTGTCAGCCAAGCTGACTACCAGTTTTCTATTGAAGAAAAGCTAATTAAATATTTTTGTTTTGGTTGAGATAACAATGTTAGGAACTGAGGGTGGCGAACGTGGTAGTGGCAGATAGGACGAGTGTAAATTTCTCTCGATTATTTGCAGGAATTTTTGAGTTTTGCGGTCAAAAAACTGAAAACCCTCATGCTTATAGTCGGAATATAAGCTTAAATCGCAGCAATGACTTTGCTAATGGCACAATTGAATGGTGTGAGTTCGACTTGACGAGTGCCTTCATGTCCATAAGTCAAACTCACGCTCAGATAACTATCTGGTTTGTAGGGCAATCGTTCCGCCCATTCAACTGCCACAATTCCTGGCATCACTTCAACACCTTCCCAGTAACTTTCTAAATTTAGGGTTGCGACTTCTTGCGGTTCCAAGCGATATAAATCCAGATGGTAAAGGGGAAAGCGTCCTTCCGTGTACTCATTAATCAGCGTGAAAGTAGGACTGACAATGAGTTCAGCAATCCCTAAACCTTTACCAATGCCTTGAACTAAAGTAGTTTTACCAGCGCCTAAATCACCTTCTAGTAAAATTACACTGCCAGGTGTCAGGGATTCGCCAAGAGTAATACCTAAGCGCAGCGTCGCTTCTGTATCTGCAAGAAAAATTTTCATAATTTAGGTATTGGGCATTAGTCTAAACAAATGACAAACTTTCATCTTCCTTAATTTTGATTTTCTTAGCGCAGCGTTAGCGAGTCTGTGTACTCTGTAAGAGTTGCAAGCTACGCTTTTAGCGTCTCGTAGAGAGCGTCATTTTGAATTTTGAATTACCCGAAGGGACTGACTTCTACCGTACCACCGCAATAACACTTGTGCTAGTTTCTGCGGATTGTGACGTACAAAACCTGTTTCATCTTCATACAAAACATTAGCTGGAACAATCCGTCGCCCTAGTTGAGTTACGGCTTCTCTATCGAGGAAAACGGGATGGGAGTTTTGTTGAGCGTAGCGGAGAAGTGATTGCTCCGAAGGGGATTTTTTGTGTATTAATACAGCATCGAATAGTCGTCTTTGTCCGCAAGCAGCATCAATTGCTCTGATGTGATCGGCAACAGTGTAGCCTTCAGTTTCTCCTGGTTGAGTCATGATATTGCAGATATAAATACGGGGGGCATCTGATTGAGCGATCGCATCGGCAATTTCTGGTACTAATAAGTTAGGAATTAGGCTTGTATAAAGGCTACCTGGGCCAATAATAATGTAATCAGCTTCTTTAATTGCCTTAATAGCTGCTGGCACCGCCGGAGGATTAGCCGGAATGCAGCCAATTTTGACAATTTTACCGCCAGCTTTGGGAATACTAGACTCCCCCTCAATACGACGACCATCGGCTAATTCTGCCCAGAGGCGAACATCACTGAGAGTTGCTGGTAGTACTTGTCCTCGCACCGCTAGAACTTTAGAACTGGCTGCAACTGCTTGTTCTAAATCTCCAGTAATATCACTCATTGCCGTTAAAAACAAATTGCCAAAACTGTGACCAGTTAACCCATCTCCAGCCCGAAAACGGTATTGAAACAATTCTGTTAATAACTTTTCTTCATCTGCTAGTGCAGCCAAACAATTGCGAATATCCCCTGGTGGTAGCACTCCAAATTCTTGACGCAAACGCCCAGAAGATCCACCATCATCGGCGACAGTAACAATTGCAGTAATATTAGCGCTGTAGGTTTTCAGTCCCCTCAACAATGTAGAAAGTCCCGTACCACCACCAATTACCACTATTTTTGGGCCTCGGTACAATCGACGATGGGCCAGCAAGACATCAATGAGTTCCTCCCCGCCTTCTGCTCTTAATACCTTAGTAATTGAGCCTACTGTGCGAGTTTGCCCCCAAAGCACTAACAGCAAGCCGCCAAGCAGCACCAAAGGCCCACTGATATAGTTCGGTAAGAGGTTGGTGATGACTCCCAAGAAACCTCTAACCAACTCAATCATCCAAAAAATTGGGGTTAGCTTAATCCAAATGGCTAACCCCAAACTCGCCAGCAGTACACCCCCAACACTAATTAACAACCAACGTTTTACCGATAGTCCAGGGGATAACCATTTGAACCACTGGTTAACCCGATAAGTACGAGAGCGCGACTGCTTTTGCAGGGCGTTGAGGGCTTGTCTGAGAAAACCAATTGACATACCTGATTTGGAGCAGTGCTACAAACAATAATTAACAGAAAATTTACCGAAGAAAGGCAGAGGGCTGGAGGCAGAAGGCAGGAGGAAGAAAATATATTTTTTGCCCTCTGCCACAGGGTTTAAAGCCCCTAAATTTATTTATGCAAAACAACAAATATGTATTTTGAGACGCGTAGCGCAAAAAATACGGTTTCCTTGTTAAATCCCCTAAATTTATTTATGAGGATTCCCTCCTGCCTCCTGTCTTCGTCCTCCTGCCTCCTTAAACCGCTTGGTTTAAAAGACCAGGCGTGAAACTATTATATTTATCAATCCTATTAGACTAAGAGCAAGTCGTGAAGATTGCCAGGATTTCTAGTTAAACAATACCCTGGCTTGGTAAAAGTGAATTTAATGGAAAAACGAATTTTAGGATTAGATCCAGGACTGGCAATTTTAGGATTTGGGGCAATTAGCTGCACACAAAATCTCAAAAAGGTGCAAGAGACTACAGTAAATATGCTGGATTTTGGAGTAATTAAAACGTCAGCAGATGTAGAAATGGGACAGCGCTTATGTACCTTGTTTGATGATTTACACACCGTGATGGAGGAATTTCAACCAGATTTAGTGGCGATCGAGAAACTCTTCTTCTATCGGATGTCAAGTACTATCCTAGTTGCACAGGCGCGGGGTATAGTCATTTTAGTGTTGGGGCAGCGTCGTCTTCCTTATGTAGAGTTTACTCCGGCTCAAATTAAACAAGCTTTAACAGGCTATGGGAATGCTGATAAGTCAGAAGTGCAAGAAGCGGTGGCGCGGGAGTTGGATTTAGATGAAATTCCTAAGCCGGATGATGCTGCGGATGCTTTGGCAGTGGCTTTAACGGCTTCTTATCAGCTGTAGGTTTTCATCAAAGATTTGGGTTTGGGGACATAATGCTTTCTTTAAAAGCCCACGAACCATCACCAATACTAGACTCTCTTTCAGAAAACGCTCAAGAGCTAGTCCTGATGATCTTGCTCAATGCGATCGCCTATGGTGGGCGGTTACGCGATCGCAAAAAGTTTTGTTAAATAATTGTAATAATATTTAATATGAGTCTAGGTTGTCTAATTTAGATTAACTATTGCAGAGAAATTCTCTCAGACTGAGTAAAATGACAAATACAATGAGGCAACTATTTTATAGATTAGTTACCCTAGAACTGGAGACTATGTTTTCAGTCCTGAGTTACTTCTGTATTTTGCCTCTGAGGCATACCAATTTAGACTACACCAAATCCTTCATTTAAGAGCTCCCACTAATCATAATGGCTGTGATTGAGAAGAAAAGAACTCGCGATCTGCCCCAAATTAACGAACGAATTCGCTTCCCGAAAATTCGGGTCATTGACACTGACGGTGCCCAACTGGGAATTATGCCCCCACAGGAAGCACTACAACTAGCAGAAGAAAAAGAGCTAGATTTGGTGCTAATCAGCGATAAAGCTGACCCGCCAGTTTGTCGGATTATGGACTACGGGAAATACAAGTTTGAACAAGAAAAAAAGGCGCGGGAAGCCCGGAAAAAACAGCACACGGCTGATGTCAAAGAAGTTAAGATGCGCTACAAAATAGAAGAACACGACTACAATGTGCGTGTTAAGCAAGCAGAGCGCTTTTTGAAAGATGGCGATAAAGTCAAAGCGACTGTGATGTTCCGGGGTCGAGAAATTCAACACAGCGACCTAGCAGAAGATTTGCTCAAGCGAATGGCAACGGATTTGGAGCCTTTTGGCGAGCTTCAACAAGCGCCTAAAAAAGAAGGACGAAACATGATGATGCTCATCTCGCCTAAAAAATAATTCTCTAACTGTTTAATAGACCAAGTTTGAAAATCCCCTGGCTAGAAGTCGGGGGATTTTTTCATCTTTCATTTGAATGCAATATACGCTTTGAGCGCACACTTAGCTATGCACTCCTACGAAAGCGTTTAAATTTATCTAAAATCGATAGTGCTGAACGCTGAATGGGAAACATAATACTCAGTTGCTCAGGACTTTTGCTATTTCCAAGGGATGGAGAGACAAGAGAGCTAGGAAGACAAGGCTACAAGGAGGTATATTTCTTTCCCCTCTGCCCCTCTCTCTGCCCCCCTGCTCCCCTGCCCCCGCTCCCCATTACGCGGTGATACTACCAGAAAATAAAACTGCATGGAACTGAAAAATCACTGGTTGGCTGCAAATAAAGTTGCCTTACCACGACTACTACAGTGGGTGAATCTCCGGCCAGAGGAGAGCGAACGAACCCAGATAATGTTTCTTTTTTACACAATTGTATGTGTAGGGTTGCGGTGGGCAGAAGACAGTACGGTGGCGCTGTTTTTGGATGAATATGGAACTCATCTACTGCCGTGGATGTATATTGCTAGTGCGGTAATGAGTGCCGGTCTGGTTTTTTTATACTCTTGGCTGCAAAAGATTTTTCCCTTGCGTCGGGTAATTGTGGCGATCGCACCTTGCATGTTGATGCCATTAGTTTTATTAGTTGTATTACGTTGGGGATATCATTTTTCCTACCTGGCAGTGATTTCGGCATTTCTGCTGCGGCTGTGGGTAGATGCACTTTATGTGGTCAATGACCTCAACACTTCCATCGTCGCTAACCAAATATTTAATATTCGAGAGATTAAACGGACTTACCCACTGGTGAGTAGTGGTCTTTTGGTAGCAGATGTAATCAGTGGCTTTAGTTTGCCTTGGCTAGTGCAATACACCACGCTGAATAAGATCATCCTCATCGCCTGTATCGTAATTTTATTAGGATCGGGGATTCTATTCTATTTAACTCATCACTATCGAGCCGCTTTCCCTGAAACCCCACAAAGACTAGTTCCCGAACAACAAGCTTCACGAGAGCGTTTCATTAAAAGTCCCCTAAAGCGGTACGTCTGGCAGTTGTTTGCTTTTGTGGGACTGTTGCAAGTTATTGGATTGTTAATAGATTTTCAGTATCTGCGCGAACTTCAATCCAATTTGAGCGACCGAGAACTTGCGAGCTTTTTGGGTCTTTTTGGTGGGATGTTGGGACTGTGTGAGTTGTTGTTGCAGTGGTTTTTTTCCAGCCGACTCATCGAACGCATGGGGGTATTTTTCACTGCGACGCTTTTACCAATCACCGTCGGCTTTTCACTCCCAGGAGTACTGGTATTGCTGCATTTAATTCCAGCCATGCAATCACAAAGCTTTTTCTGGGGTTTGATAATTGTCAAATTCTTTGATGAACTTCTGCGCTACACCTTTGTGATGAGTAGCGGCCCCATCCTGTACCAACCGATTCCAGAAGCAATTCGCAGCCGGATGCAAACTTTATCTGGCGGAACCGCCGAAGCGATCGCCACAGGTTTGACAGGAGCGCTAATTTTTGCAACTATCTTGTTTTGTGGGCGGTTTGTACCCGAACCACTGCAAAAATGGGTGTTGGTAGCAGAAACAATGCTGATAGCTGGCACTTGTTTAACAGTAGTTTGGGAATTGCGATCGCGCTATGTGGAACTGTTAGTCTTGAGTGTGGCGCGGGGTCACTTGAGTGCAAGCAATGTGGGCTTGCGATTTTTCAAACAGGGTGTAGTCAAAGCTTTAGCAGAAAAAGGTAGTGAGGCTGATAAACGCTCTTGTATTGAACTTTTAGCCCAAATTGATTCCCTTGGAGCGGCGGAAGTTTTAGCCCCGCTACTAGTGAAGTTAACCCCAGATTTACAGCGCCAAAGTTTGGAAGTGATGCTGATGGGAGGTGTAAATCCGGTTTATTTAGCCGCCATCCGTCCTTTGTTAGAAGAATCTCAAGAAACTAACCCCGAAGTTTTTGCCTTAGCGCTGCGCTACGTTTGGCTGGCTGAACCAAATCCCAATTTAAGCCTTTTAGAAGAATACCTGAACCCCCGGCAAAACTCACTCATCCGCGCTACCGCTGCCGCTTTAGTCTTACGCCAGGGAACGCCCATGCAAAAGGTAGCAGCGACCCAAACCATGCGCCGGATGCTGACTCATAAGCAAGAACGGGAACGGGTGAATGGAGTTAGAGCGCTGAGAGAAGCAGTTTATTTGCAGGCATTGCGGATTCATATCCCGAATTTATTACAAGATGAGTCGTTACGAGTGCGCTGTGCCGTATTAGAAATGATTTCAGCCACCCATTTAGAAGAGTATTATTCGGCACTGATTGCAGCACTTTATTACAAATCAACCCGCAGTACAGCCATGTCAGCCCTAGTACGACTAGAAAATGAAGCTTTAGAAATGCTGTTGCGGTTGGCTACCAATATTTACAAACCAGAAGTAGTGCGGATGTATGCTTGGCGTACCATTGCTCAAGTCGGTACTCAGCAAGCGTTGGAGACTTTATGGGAAAACTTGGAAATATCCTGGGGTACTACTAGGGATCATATTCTCCGCAGCTTACTAAAAATCCACAAACAACCAGGAATTAAAGGTTTAGTAGATCGATTTTATGAAAGTCGGGTAGAAAATTTAATTAAGCAGGAATTAAAATTTTTAGGTGAAATTTACGCTGCATATATTGACTTCCAAACACTAGACCAAAAAGAAAATCATCAATCCAATCAAAGGATTGTGATTGTCTCGGAATTACTGCAACGCGCCCTTCTAGAATTGGAATTGGATGTGAAAGAGCGGCTGCTACTATTACTGAAACTGCTTTACTCGCCAGAAAAGATGCAGGCAGCAGCATTCAATCTGCGATCGCTCTCAGTGGTAAACTTAGCGCGGGGGTTAGAAATCTTAGAGCATACCGTAACTTTGTCTTCAAAGTCTTTATTGCTGAATATTTTAGATAACCGACCACAGGCAGAAAAATTACAATATCTTGTCGAAGCCAAGATCGTAGAATATGAGAACATGATAGTTAGCGATCGCCTCCACAGATTGCTGATGTTAGGTAATTTCCTTTCTGACTGGTGTCTAGCTTGCTGTTTTCATTATGCTCAAGTGACACGCATCCGACTGACCAGTTCTGAGATTTTAGTGAGCTTACGTCATCCAACCGGCTTTGTCAGAGAAGCTGCGATCGCATATTTAAATATGGTTTCATATCGCGTTCTCCTGCAAATCCTCCCCCAGCTACAAAAAGATCCACATCCTTTGGTGTCCGCTCAAGTTAAAGAGTTACTCGAAAAATACCAATTCAAAAATTACAATTAAAAAACCTCCGCTCCAATAATTTTGTGATTTCCATTGCTGCTAAAGGATTTCAAATAAAAAAACATCTAATAACTGTGCAAGCTATTCTGAAGCAGGGGAGCAGAATTAATGACAAATGACCAAGCCCTGTGGGGCGTGTGTCGGGTGTTGGGTGTTGGGTGTGGGGGAAGAAATAGCCCCAACAACTAGCGGGTCACAAGCCCCGTCATAAAGGACGATTGCATTGGTCGGAGTTCCAAGCTTCGTCCAATGCCGTCTTCTTCCCTACACCCTACCCCCTAGACCCTACCCCCTTCTTCTTGACAAATGACAAATGACTATTTGTTAACCTGTAAACTGAAGTAAAAATTCAAAGAATATCAGGAATCATGTACGTACTCATCGGTGGAGCAGGCTTAGTCGGCTTAAGTTTAGCGCAAAAACTGGTAGAACTAGGACATACTGTTGCTGTAATTGACATTGACCCTATCGCTTGCCGCTACGCCCGCGAACAAGTAGGAGCAATGGCTTTTGAAGGCAGTGCTGTGAGTACAGAAGTATTGTTAGAAGCGGGGATTCGCAAAGCCGGTTCCTTGGCAGCAGTCCTCAGAAGTGATGCCTTAAACTTGGCAATGGTAACTCTTGCTAAACACTACGGCGTCACCCATATTTTGAGTCGGATGCGCCACCCCGACTTTGCCGAACCACTACGGATAGCTGGAGCTAACCATATTGTCAGTACTGTTGAACTATCAGTTTCAACAATGGTGAATGCCATTGAGTATCCCCAAGTGGAATCAATGATGCATTTTGAGCAGGGACAGATTGAGGTTCTGAAACTTGCCATCCCCAACAATTGCTATGTTGCCGGTCGTAGCGTTGCCGAAATTGCTCAAGATCCCCAATTCCCTACTGGTTCGCTAATTATTGGCTATCAATCTCATCCCCACGAAGATTTGATGATTCCTAACGGCAGTACAATACTGGAACCTCATTCAACTGTGCTGATTGTGACTAAACCAAGATGTTTACATCAAGTCATTGATTTTATTGAACAAAGATGTTGAGCGCAGTTCCTACCTAATTGTTTATTAGGTAGGGTTAGCTACACATATAAAAAAATTGGTGAGTTTTGATGAAGCCGTATCGATATATTTGTTTAGCGATCGCTCTTATTTTTCTTGTATCTTGTCAATCAACACCCAAGTCACAACCTAATGCCATTCCAGCAACCCCATTGCAAAAAACAGTGACGCTGGATCAGAATTTTAAGATAGCCAGCGGTCAAACTATTTATGTTCCGGTCTACTCTCATATCTATCATCACAATCGCCAAGAGATTTTTGAGTTAGCAGCTACGCTTAGTATTCGGAATACAGATTTGACCAATCCGATTATTATTACTTCTGTGCGCTACTACAACTCAGAAGGGAAACTAATTAAACAGTATTTAGAGCGCCCTATTCAACTTGATGCGCTAGCTTCAACAGATTTTTTTATCAATAGAAATGACACCAGTGGAGGTTTAGGCGCAAACTTCATTGTCGAGTGGGTAGCCCAAACAGAAATATCCGAACCGATAGTAGAGGCAGTCATGATTGGTACTGACTTTCAACAAGGAATTTCTTTTATCAGTCCTGGTAGGGTAATTAAAAATCAAAATAATGATAAGCGATCGCCTTTAAAATAGAAATCTTAAAAAGCTAATTTATCATTTCCTCGTCCCCATGTTCCTCACGGGAATGCATTCATTGAGTTTCTGACTGCATCTATAGCTGGAGGCAACAGATCCTAATCAGCCAAAACTCAAAGGTTTATCAACGAAGCTCAGAGGTTCATTCACGAAGCTCAGAGGTTCATCAACGAAGCTCAGAGGTTCATCAACGAAGCTCAAAGGTTCATCAACGAAGCTCAAAGGTTCATCAACGAAGCTCAGAGGGTCATTCACAAAGCTCAGAGGGTCATTCACAAAGCTCAGAGGTTCATTCACAAAGCTCAGAGGTTCATTCACAAAGCTCAGAGGTTCATCAACGAAGCTCAAAGGTTCATCAACGAAGCTCGGAGGTTCATCAACGAAGCTCAAAGGTTCATTCACGAAGGCCAGACTATCCCCAATGCCCAATGCCCCATCTTTAATCATCTTCTAATTTCAGTAATTGTTCATCAAGAGTTTGTATCCGCCCGCGCACAATTTCTTCTGAGAGAATTCGCTTCCGCATTGCCTCATTGAGCGCTCCTTTTTCTGCCAACAGTAAACGTCGGCGAATGGCTTCAAGTTTACTGCTCTTGCCACTTCTACCTTCCACCTCATCAGGGCGACGATTATATAGTTCCCGCAGTATTTTTTCTGCACCGGCAATTCGTACCTGATAAGCTGAACGCATCTCTTCATAAACGGCTTTTGGTAATACCCCTGATTTCAATAGGCTATCTAATTCATCTTGTGCCGCCTTACCCGTCATCAACTGGGCTTGCAACTCTTCAACCTGTTGTTGAACTTCGGAAAATTTAGATAACTTTAAGCGTTTAACCACCCAAGGCAAACTTAAACCCTGTCCCACTAACGACACCAGCACACAGCCGAAGACTATAGCTATCAAAACTTCTCGCCCCGGCAGTGTTGTAGGTAAACTCAATGCCAGAGCCATTGAGAGCGAACCTTTGATGTTGCCTAAAAACAGTAAATGTTGCCAGCGCAGCGGAATTGGGCGGTCAATCCAACGAACTAATGCTAGCAGTGGATATACGGTAAGAACTCGCCCGATTTGAAAAGCCAAAACTGCAAGTAGAATTGCAGGTAAAGTTTTCCAGAGTGTTACCAAATTTATTTCTACACCAATCAACAGAAAAATAAAGGTGTTGACAGTGAAACTGGCATATTCCCAGAAACTCAACAAAGTGATGCGGCTAGAAGCAGAAGTATTCTGAGAAAGCCCTAAATTCCCGAAAATTAATCCAGCAACAACTACAGCCACAGGGCCTGATACACCGAGAAATTGCCCAACCTGAAAAGTTCCTAATGCAACTGCGACTGTTAGTAAAAGACTGCTCAGAGCATCATCTAAACGGGCGAATACAGGTATACTCAAGTAGCCTAAGACTAACCCGACAACGCAGCCCCCTACAGAGATAAATAGCAGTTGTTGGATTCCCTCTACAAATGTGAGTGAGCCTGTTGAATATACTTGCACGATCAAGTTGAAGGAAACTAGGGCAGCAGCGTCATTGAATAGGGTTTCTCCTTCAACAATGGTGGAAAGCCGCGAGGGTACTGGTATATCCTTAAATACAGCAATCATGGAAACAGTATCAGTGTTTGCCAGAATTACTCCGACAAATAATGCAGGTATCCAATCCAGTCCCAAGACAAATTTCAACAGGACGGCAATAATCGCACTGGAAATCACAGCCCCGGGCCCAGCTAGTAGAGCAATTGGTTTAAAGGTGCTGCGTAGGCGGCTGACATCTGTATTAATACCAGCTTCAAAGATCAGAATTGGCAAGAAAAGATCCAAAACAAGGGTTGGACTTAAACCAATCCGACGAGACAATAACTCAGTGATGGGCAAACCTGCTATTACTAAACCCGTAACATAAGGGATTCCCAACCGCCGGGACAGCAAAGCTACACCTGTAGCCACAACCAAAAGAATAATTGAAACTTTGACTAATTCGGTAACATCCACTATTGCGTTTTAGAGAGTTAGTTTGACTTGACTGATAGATTCTCTCTTCATTCATGCCAAATTAGCAAGTTCAGGGTGTGAGTTCAGAATAGAACGAGCCAGTACTCGCTATCATAGCTCGGCAATCTTACCAGCAAACCCAGAGCCAAAGCGTAGGCGCAATCATTCGGCTGCGCTCAGGAACCACCTGTCGTTGGCAAAGCCTCTCGTAGAGAAGACATCGCAGCTTTCTCCACTAACCTTGTGAACAAAACGGCTTAAAATAAATGCACAAAGTCAGCAAAAAAAAGCCAGGTTTTTTCGCTATCAAGCCTAAAAAACCCAGCTTTCTGTTGTATCTTTACTGAAACCCGGTAACTCCCGGAATTTCAAGGACAAAATCTGCTCCATATACGGATGCAGGAGTCTGGAATCCTACTTTAATTTCGCCTTGAATAACCCGTTTGATAACAGCTACAGCCGCTAATGCCGTAAAATCGTATGCTTCCGGCCCTAAAAGCTTTGCACTTACTTGTTGACCAGTTTCATCCTCAGCAATACCAATTACTCTAACTTGCCCCTTGGCTCGTTCAGATGCCGTTGGCCCAGTGGGTAAAGTTTTAATTAAACTTGCTAAAGCACTTTGGAATAGAGACGAGTTAAATAACCATTCCAAATTCTGGCTCGACTGCATCAGGAAGCCCACAGGATTAGGAAATACGGTATAAACCTCAATATTGGGAATACCCGTAGTCTGAAACGCAGTGATAATATCAGCACGCCAAGGATTCGTTACTGCTGTCACCGGGCCATAACCAAAATCAACTTTACGACTTTTCGATGCTGGGCGAGATGGGATGAGCTTACCTGCTTCTCGGACTACCCCGATATGATGTAAAGTTGGCAGTACTGTATTTGCAGTTCCCTGAGATACGCCTCCCACTGTTTCGTAGATTAAAATCAGTCGCGTTGCAGCTGCTAACTTCTGTTTGAGGTAAGCAGCTACGCAATCAGTAGGAACAACTCCAAATCCTACACCAGGGAGAAGCATTATCCCTGCACTTTTAGCCTCAGCATCTCGTACTTGTAGCGCCTGAAATTCAGGTACTTCCCCAGCTATATCTAAATAGTGAGTTTTAGTTTGGAGGCAAGCATCGACAAGTGGCTTTGAGGTTTTGGAGAAAGGCCCAGAGCAGTTGATGACAGCAATTATATCCTCAAGAGAGCGAGCGATCGCCTGTCGGTCATCTAAGCCAAAAACCCGAAAGTCCAAACTTAATTCATTGGCTACAGCTGCTAGTGAACTTTGATTGCGTCCAGCTAAAATTAATTTCAGTCCATTATTTTTAGCAGATTCAGCAATGAGTTTTCCAGCATAGCCAGTTGCACCATACAATAACACCCTTGATGTCATTATTATCACCAGCTAGGAATTAATTGTTCGCAATCTGCTGCCATAACCTGACTTCAGGTGGTTCAACTAAAAATTGTCCTGATTTTTCCCCTAAAGCTTTAATATAGGGCTGCTCTAAGTGTTGAGCTAAAATTTCTTGGCTGACCCAGTTTTCATGTAACAGAAACAAAGATGGGTCGTCAACAGATTGGTGTAAATCGTAATTAATACAACCTTCTTCTGCAAGAGTGAGAGCTATTACAGGTTGAAATTCCTGCTTAAAATTGTCTTCCAAACCTGGCTTCACTTTTAATCGAGCGGTGACGGTTACTTTCTGATTTGACATTGTGATTCCTCTTTTTTACTAAAACTAATTCAAGTATTAATGCTGTTAATAATTTGCGAAGGCTTGAAGTAGTTGTAAGGTATGGGACGAGTTTGATTTCTAATGTCTATTTGCCGTTCTATTTCATGCAAATTCTGTTGGAATTGCACCACAATTTCCTGCGCCAATGGATCGGCAAACTCCTCATCATAAAAACCCAATTTATCATAGTGATAGGATGTTAAAATCTCAGTCCACATCACCTGGTCGGCAGCTTGTTTAAAAGGAGGAAGTATCTTCATGATAGTTTCCAAGTCCACGCCCTTAGTTTCTGGAATTGGGTGGTAAGCTGCATAAGGCATATTGGGTACAAAAGCCATATATTCGTACTGAGAAAAATTCAAAGCAGAGTGTAGAGGAGCGCAAGTGAATACTACCACACTGATGATTTCAATCAGTTGTTCTAGAGTCTCAATCTTGGCTGGCATTCCCTTGACTTTACCACCATCTTTAGCTACTAATTCTCCAGCCCAATTTTGCAACTCATAGTCATCAATTAGATCCTGTGAGGTTTTGTAATAGAGTTGCAAGTAATCAGCCACAAACTTTTCAACGGCATTCCAAATTAATATGCCATCGTCCCGGAAAGGAAAGTGCGGTAAAATTTCTGGGTCATCCGTTCGGCGACTTTTTATTAACCGAGGGAAGGTAAACTTTTCAACACTCCATTCTTCATAAACCTTGGCCACAAATCCAAGAGACTCCGCCAATGAACCTGCCATAAACTCATCAACTGGGCCTCCAGGTTGTAAAAACTGAGTGCGTCCCAAATCGTTATCAAATAGCATGAAACGGAAGTGGGGTTTTAACAGTAAGGCGATGGGATGATTTTCTGCTAGTTGCCGCGCAGTTACAATCGCGAACGGAGCCATAACTGCATGGGTATAGGCGAAATGACTACCTAATTCTTGATGGTTGCCATCAGCAATTTGAACGCAGGTTTTTGCCAAAAACCAATCTAAATGGGGGTCATCTGGTGTATAAATCACGCTTTTTGCACCAGAGTCATGATTAATCTGGATGGCAACAGGTACTAAAGAGCCACCATTAGAACTATCATTACTTTGCCAGTAAAATAGAGCTTGTGGCTTGGGAAGGTACTTTTTAACATTCTCATAAACACCACCTTTAATATCAGATAACAAAGGATAATCTAAGAAATACAGCTTGCCTTCCTTGAGTGCCTTTTCCAAAGTAAATTCTGTACCTGCAACCTTTTGAAAATGTGCATCCGTGACAGCAAAATTATCAGGTAGTACATCAATTTTTTGGATAGCTAATGGGTTCGCTCCAGAGAGTCGCTGTTCCGCAAAACAAGAGTCTGTTTTGTAATTTTTTATGACATCGGGTTTTGGTAGGAGTGACAAAAGTTCTTCATATTCTTCCAATTCATCCAATGGGTCTAAGAAATTTCTGGCTTTAGCAGCTAGCATATTTGGCGCAAGACTTGCCATACTTGCCAAACGTTTAGCAGTATATTCCGCCGAGAATATTTCTTTATGAGGAACTTTATCAATGACTGGTAGAGGAGCTAGATAATCGTAATTAAATTTGTATTCTTCTCGATTTTTATCTAGCCAATTGACTCGGAGATTAACATCAGGATCTTTTTGTGGTAAATATGGTTTCACGATTCTCTCCAATTCGGTTTTTGATTGCTTGCTAGTAAATAATTAAGATCGGAAAGTAACTAAATCACGTCAGGATATAGCAACAACTTGAATTACAGAGTTTTCAGATACTCAATCAGAGCTTTTTTATTCTCATCAGATAAATCAGTGCCATAAATATGCCCCTGATTTGAATTAGCAGTTACCGTCGTATCGTATTTAAAACCTATAGCTTTGGCTTCATTCCCATCAGTAATAAAGCCAACTTTTTTCGGGTCGTAGACATCATATCCTCGATAGAAAACTTGAGGACGATTCTCTGGTTTTTCTAACAAATCTTGTAGAGATGGGACTGAACCATTATGTAAATATGGCGCTCTTAACCATAATCCATCTAGAGAAACAGATACATACCCATTGGTTTTACGTAAGTTTTTAAAGTCCCAAGGGTAGCCATCACCAAAATGATTGTAAGTATCCGCTCCTTCTTGCGTCCACATATCTAACCGATGGCGGTCAGTTCCCACTTCATCCACGGGGATAACAGTACCCGTTCTTTCCCCACCAAAAGCGTGACAAGATGCACAAGTATTAGCAAAAATTTGACTTCCTTTTGTAGCCACTTGCTCATCAATCGCAAATGGATATTTAGGAGGTGGTAGTTCTTGAATAAAATCTTCTACCCGTTGTAAATCGGCTACAGGAAGTGATTTTTTGGTAGCACCGTCACCAATTGCTCCAGTTTGAACAGTTTCTGTTAGTGAAGTTTCTAACCCATCCCAATGGAGTGCAAACCCTTTGTGCATCTTTTGATTCCAAAGAGGCATCATATCAGAGTTGCCAATAGTGTTATCTTTGGGCAACTTTAAAGTATTGAATTTAACTGGATTAAAAGGATCAATTCGACCAGGACCCCAGTTAGGACGGGAATCTGTCCAACTATAGTCTTCTTTTTGTTGCAGCAGTGCTTTCTTAGTTTGAGGAATTAGCACATACCGATAAAGTAAATTTTCTAACCAGGAAAGGTTGTAATTATATTTGATTTCGTCAAGGATATAATCTGCTGTAAATCTAGCATCACCAGCAGTTGCACTCAAAAATCGTAAATAGCCTTGCGAATCAAACTTATTAGCAGGAGCAGCAGCTACAATTGTGGGTTTATCTTTCTCTGTTTTTCTATAGGTAGCAGTATGGCAAACAGCGCAAGTTATACCAACGCGAGGGAAGCCAATGGTTTTTTTCGTAAACCCAACTGGCATTTCTTTACCCTCTTCCCATGTGATTCCCAAGGAAGTATAACCACCTGGCCCTGGTAATTTATCAGGGAATATTCGTGGTAGTACCAGCCAAATCCAATAGGGAACACCTTGCGCTTCTTCTGTGCCAATAGAACCATATTTAAAGTGTTCTTCAGGCGATTCATAATATGTGGGAACCTCTCGAAAAAGGTTGTACCATCCCACATACCCAACTACACCAGCTAAAAGGACCACAATTAAAACAATGCTTGTGATTACCCTACCTATTTTATTTTTGAGTATTGTCATGACACTCTTTTGCTCCTTTGCAGAAGAATCTGTTTGTAGTGCAGGAAATATACCCACACTAGACTAGGGATAAAATTAGGATAATTGCTTCACTGGAATTGCAGTGATTGCATTTTGCTACGCATTGCTAGGGTCAGAAGAACTAGTTCCGCTAATCCAAAAAACAGGTCTACAAAGGCAATAGATAAAAATCCTTTATCTTGCCCAAAGAAAAGTACTGCACAAATGAAAAATGTCGATCCAAAAGCTCTTGAAGGAAATATTGATATCCAGGCAGTTGCCTGATATCGGTACGGGTCAAGTGCCCCAGGAATATAAAATGCACTAATAATAAACAACAGCATCCCCGCAGCACGAACCCAGATAATTGGCACTGGTATATGCATTTGAAGGAACGTCAGCATTAATTCTGGAAAGAAGCAAGAGGGAATGACAAAAAGCATATTAACAATAATGCCAACCCAAGTAACGCGACTAAACCATTTAGCGTAATTATTCATTTTTTTATCCTTTTAAAGCTTTTTCATGTACTCAACTAGTGCATTTTTATCTTCTGTAGGAAGATCGGTACCATATAAATGACCACTGTTACTATTTCCAGGTTTTGTGGTATCGAACTTAAAGTATTGCTTACCGTTTTCTATACCGACATCAGATACAAAACCAACTTTTGTTCTGTCAATCACATCGTAGCCACGATAGAATTCTTTAGGTCTATTTTCTGGTGTTTCTAGTAAATCCCGTAAGCTGGGAACTGAGCCATTGTGCAAATAAGGGCCGCGTAACCAAACACCATCAAGGGGCATATTTGCATAGCCATTAGTCTTACGGAAATTCTTAAAGCGCCACGGATACCCTGTATACAGAGTATTTTGGTTAGACATCGTTTTGTAGGTATATGAGTCGAGACGATGAGGGTCTGTACCAATTTCTTGAATTGGGACAACTTTGCCTGTATATGCACCACCAAAAGCGTGACAACTAGCACAATTACTTTCAAAAAGCTGTTCTCCCTTCGCTGCGATCGCTTCGTTAACTTCGTAGGGATATTTTGGTGGTGGTAGTTCCCAAAGCCAATCAGCAACTCTCTGAATTCGAGGCAAATCGATTGTTGTGGGTGTGACTCCAGCGCCTAAAGCCGCACTCTTATTTCGTTCATCAACAGAAGTATTATTACCATCCCAATGTAACTGCAATCCCTCACGGGGTTTTTGATTCCAAACGGAGGGAAAATCAGAAGTACCAATCAGTTCATCCTCACGCAATTTATCCATTGGGAAATGGAATTGAATTGCTTTATAAGGATTAAAAGTATCTACTCTTCCTGGGCCCCAATCTGGTTGTTTTTCAACGAAGTCAAGTCGAGATGCCTGATTAATTAGTGCATCTCTAGTTTGAGGAATTGCAATGAAGCGATAAAGTAATTTTTCAATGGGATTAAGACCCCCACTGATTTTTTCAATTTCTGGCAACATCCGGTTAGCAGTAAAGCGCTCATCTACACCAACTGCTGATAAAAATTTGATATATCCCTGCAAATTAACCACATTAGCAGGCATTGTCGTGATGACTTGATGTTCGCTATTAGGGGTATTTCGCAGCGTTCCTGTATGACATACAGCACAATTCAACCCAACTCTATCGATAAAAACTCGCCGTTGCGAAAAACCTATAGGCAAATCTTTGTCAGGTTCTTTGATAAATCCCAGAGAAGTGTAACCTTTTCCAGGTAATTTATCTGGGAATAATTCTGGTAAAACTTTCCAAATCCAGTAAGGGATGCCATTGACCTGTTCGCTGCCGATTGAACCATATTTAAAGTGGTTTTCAATATCAGCATAATCCACTGGAGAGTTAGACAAAACAGGCCAAAGGAAAAATACTGCTACTGCTACAATACCTACAATTACAACCCAAATCCGCTGGAATATTCCCTTAATTGAGGTTGGAAGTAGGGTAGGGTTTGTTTGTTCTGTCATGAAACACTCCCCATGTTGTCGAGATTATTTGTAAGCGAAATTGCCGATGCGATACGCATCGCTTTTTTATCTAGATAAATTAGCAAACTGAGTTTCATGAAAGACTGACATTACTTCTTCCATCATTTCTTCATAGCTATTGAAGCGATCCTGCTCGTAACAACCCAAGGGATTTTCAATTACATTTAGCAAACATTTATTGCAATATGTACAGGGTTTATCTGCCAAGTCTTTACCTTCTTTAAAAGATTTAACTAGGTCATTATTAGCAATGAGGGTACGAGCCATTGTCACCCCATCACAATAGCGATCGCTAATTGCCTGACGAATATAAGAAGCTTGCTGTAAACCACCTGTACATAATACGGGAATATTAACGTGCTTTTTAATTTCTCTAGAATCTAGTAAGTTTCTACCTTGGTTCTCTATTAGTAGCTGTTTGATTTTCGGGTCTTTTACATCATCACCACTAAATGCTTGAGAAGGCAATTGCTTTTTCACACGATTCCATAAAAAATTGAAAATTGGATGCAAAAATGCTTTGCGAAATAAAATGTAGTTGCGTGTGGTTTCGACACCACTTGACAACATGGCATCATAAGTTCTAGTAATGACATCAAAATTAAAATCACCAATGGGATTGAGTGGGTGAGGAAATAAGCTACCAGTTGACACATGGACGGCATCAGCCCCAGCTTCTTCTGCCCATTGACAGACTTGAATAGAATCTTCTATGGTATTACCTGGTTTTTCCCAAAAGGTGACGGCGTTGTTATAGTCAACGGCACTAATTTTGAATTGCAAATGAAAGTCGTTGCCTACTTCTTTGCGGATTGCTCTAATTACATCTAGCAAAAACCGCGCTCGATTCTCTAATGAACCACCATATTCATCTTGACGGTCGTTAATTCCAGAACTGAGAAATTGATTAAAAAGATATCCATTAGCACTGTGCAATTCTACTCCGTCCAAACCTGCTTCACGGGCACGTCTAGCACCATCGGCGAAGTATTGAATCGTTTCTTTAATCTCTGTTAGTGTCATCGCTTGACACAAAAAGCCGTGGAATGGCTCAGTTTGGCTAGTAGAACTTAAGGCTTTTTTTCCTAAGTTTTCTACACCACCAATATCTTGCTGTCGCCCCGAATGGCTTAATTGCAAAATAAATTTACAGTCATATTCGTGGACTCTTTCTCCTACTTTTCGCCAAAATGGAATGCGCTCATCACAGTTAATGGTGGCGTAATTGGGCATAATTCGTCCCCGGATGGCGACTGGGACAAAGGAACTAATAATCGCTCCTACACCACCACGAGCAAACTTTTCTTCCCAGTTGATTCGGGCTTGAGTACCTGAACCATCATAGTTATCCCATCTGCCAGAAATACTAGAGCGAAATATCCGATTTTTTACTGTGAGATTACGAAATCTCAATGGTTCAAAGATAATATCGTTTTCCATGTGTTCTTCTGTCTTTATCTATTATTTCGGCAATAAAATTAGGCGTCCAAATTATTCGTAGCACTAACAGTCTCGCCAAAGAACTATTATTTCTAGTGTCTCTGGGAAGGTAGTTTTTTATGTCTACAAATCTACAGTGGAGGTTTTCGGATGGGAGCGCTAAGTATTAAGTTTTTGTTACTTAAATTTACTTAACCAGTTTCAGCATGGATATTTATCCTTATTGGTTTTTACAGTTATATAAAGACTTTTGCAATTTGTAAACCTACGGGATTTACAGAGCAATTCTTAAAAAAAGTGAAAATTTCCGCCTTTTATTTCTCTTAAAAGGTTAAGGCAACCTTAAAAGTAGCTAAAAGTAGCCGCTAACAATTTGTTACAAACCTAACCAAGTAGGTAGGAAATCGATATAACCATAGCAAATTGGTTATTGAAGACCATTGTAAATTTACAAATTTTTAAATTTTTGATTTAGAAATGTATAAAAGTTTATTGATGACGTTTTACAAAGTTGTGTAGTAACTTCATATATAACGAACCTCAGTAAGGTACATTAATCATCAAAATATCCCAAGACTAAATCTGGAAAATGGGAAATTGGTGATGAAGCATTAGTGTACCTCTGCAAACGTGAGGTGCAGTGTAAAAGGTTTAGGTGTTATAACCAGAGAGTTTTATGAAAAAGACAAGTCTAATTTTTAAGGGCTGTCTGCTCCTCCTATTCGCGACTATGTTTATAGTCTGCGGCTTTTATGGAACGCCTACAGCTCTAGCTGATGAGTATAGTGAAATACCTACGTCCATAAGTACCGAGTATTCGGATACGGGTGTATCTGAATACCCTGATAACTGCGAGGGCATCGGTTATCTCCCAGAGTACACAAAGGAGAATTTGACAGATGCCGAGAAACGAGGTCGTTGCACTTGGTACTTATGGACTGGCGGTAATTCTAAGTACTATCGTGATTTAGCGAAGCGAACACATGGCGGTGTTGACTTGCTAAAGCTGATTGACTCGCGTATGCATGACGAGCGATTGCAACGTTATGGCGCAATTAACGATCCTGGATGTGAAAAGGCGACAGCACCAGATGAATACGGATTGCTGCTAGATAAATGTAAAGATCCGCTCTCAACTGGCGTAATTGGGTTGCGTAAGTTTCCCAACCCCAACTTCGACTCGGCTAAATGGAACCCTGTTGAATATGCCAAAACCTCACAAATTGAGCCTCCATACGTAATTGGCCAATCCTGCGCCATCTGTCACGTAGCGTTAGATCCCCTCAATCCACCCAAAGACAAAGAACATCCAAAATGGGAAAACCTTGTAGCAGCATTGGGTAATCAGTACATTAAGGAAAATAAATTATTTGCATCCAGCGTTGGAGAAAATAGTTTTGTTAAGCAAGTACTCGATTCTCAAAGACCTGGAACTTCTGATACTTCTCGGATTGCCACCGATCACATCAACAATCCGAATGCGATCAATGCCATTTTTAATTTAGGCGATCGCCCCAGATATCCAGAGGTGATGAACGATGGTTCAACCAAGGATGTTAATCATATTCTCAAGGATGGTGCGGACTCTACAGGAGTGGCAATTGCCTCACTACGCGTCTACGTCAACATTGGGATGTGCGGCGATTACTGGACAAGTCTTCATGAGCCTTTATTAGGCAGAACTCCTCAAAAACCTTTTGATATTGAAAAGGCGCGGAAGGAGTGCGAAGGCTGGAGACAGACAGAAGCACGTATGGCTGATGCCGAAGCATTCTTAAAAACCATTAAGCCGATGCATTTGAAAGATGCACCAGATGGCGAACAGTTCTTGACTAAAGATGAAGAAGTTCTCAAACGTGGCAAGCTGGTTTTTGCCAGCACTTGTGCTAGTTGCCATTCCAGCAAAAAGCCATCGGCTGCGATCGCAGCTGACGCCGAACAGGCTCAAAAATGGTACGAAGAGTCTGTACTCAGTAGTAATTTTCTCGACCACAACTTCTTGTCTGATGACCAGCGTTATCCAGTTACTTTAATTGGTACTAATGTGGCGCGATCGCTAGGGACAAATGCCACTAAGGGGCATATTTGGGATCAGTTCTCGTCGAAGACTTACAAAGAACTGCCCTCACCAGGGACTTTGACGTTGTACAACCCTTTAGATGAGAAAAAACCCATCGAATTTAAGATACCTGACGGCGGTTTGGGATATTACCGTACACCTTCGCTAGTGAGCATTTGGGCAACAGCACCACTTCTGCACAACAATACACTAGGACTTTACAACGAAGATCCTTCAGTAAAAGGACGTGTAGAAGCCTATACGGATGCGATGGAAAAGCTGCTGTGGCCTGAAAAGCGTGAGGGAATTATCAGCAGGACATCTAAAGATACCAAATTAGAGCTTCCCCCAGGAGATCCGAATCCGAGATTTAAACTTCCTGTTCCTAAAGGTACGCCTGTGAATTTGCTAGCAAGCATCAATATGAGAGAGGCGATTACATCTCTCAATCTCGGCAGTCTTTTCCAAGATTTGAAACCAGGCGGTGGAATTAAGGGTAAGTTGGCACGTGTACTTTTAAGAGCCAACAAATCTCCTGACTTTGTAGAAGATGAGGGTCATTATTTTGGCTCAAATCTCCCAGATGAAGATAAGAAAGCCCTAATTGAGTTCGTGAAAACTTTCTAAGTACAGCTTCCGTGTAAAATCGTAGTGTTTTAAACGCAGAGAATTCGCTACGAATTAATAAAATGTTGTACTAAGACAACTTGTCTTGATATTCTGCACTCGTTCCCAGAGTTAACCTGGGAACGAGAAAAAATATTGATTAAATAGCAAGGATATATATGCAGTATTTACCAATCGTCTTCGTTCGTGGATATGCAGGTACACAAAAAGACGTTGAGCAAACAGTCAACGATCCCTTTTATGGATTCAATAGTGGTTCAACCCATATTCGAGTAGATGAGAAGGAAAATCCTCAGAAGTTTTTTTTCGAGAGTCCATTGCTGCGGCTAATGACCGATCATGGTTATCAACCGATTGTTGACAATCAGAATGTGAGCCATCAGATTAAAAGATTGTCCGAGCAACTTCATCAAACTATTTGGATCTATCGATTTTATGATATATCTACACCTAGTTTTGGCTCCTCAAGTGTAGTCCGACAAGAGATGGAGGAGATAGCGAAGGGTTTAAGAGACTTGATCCAGAATGTTAAGAAAACGACGGGTGCTGATAAAATTTATCTGGTTGGCCACTCGATGGGAGGTCTTGTTTGTCGCAGCTTGATTCAAAAGATTTATCCAGAACAAGGCGAGCAAGCTGCGGATCACATTGACAAATTCTTTACCTATGCCACACCTCATGGCGGTATTTATTTTGAGGTTGGAAGTGGCTTGCTGGAAAATCTGAGGGACAAGTTTCAATTGAATAATTCTGATGACTTTGGCCCTCAGCGGATGTATCAGTATTTAACACCTGGTGTCAAGCCAACAACTGAGTTACCCGATGACTTTCAGCTAGAAAAACTACAAAGCATAGAGGATGCATTTCCACCAGACCGCGTTTTTTCTTTAATCGGCACTAATGCACATGATTATGAAGAAGGTTTTGGTTTTTCACGCAAGGTTGTAGGAGTCAAAAGCGATGGTCTAGTTCAGATCGATAAAGCTTATATCGGGGGATCTCATCGTGCTTATGTTCATCGCTCTCATGGTGGACGTTATGGCATATTGAACTCCGAAGAAGGCTATCAAAACCTGCAACGATTTTTGTTTGGTGATATTCAGGTGAAACTCTCTCTGAGCAATGTTGAGTTACAAGATCTGGACAAGAATTTTTATCAACTGGAAACTAGGGTGGCTTTGCGTAGTCTTCCTATTCCTATATATGAGCAAGCGATCGCTCATTATTGCCCAATTACACAAGAGTTAACCCGAACAGATAAACCTGTTCCGCTATTTACAGCTTTCTTAATCCCAAGAAACTCAGTCAGTGATGATAATACTTGTAGATATGCCCTGCGTTTAGCACTGCATTCCTTCACAAAAGAAGAGACGAATTGGTTACGCGACCATCATCTCGACCAAGTACCTCTATGGTCTGATTATCTAATTACTGATGTTGCTGAATCAAATAGCACTTATGAGGCTAAATACAGTTGGAATTCTGAAGAAAAAGAGCCAGTAACAAAGTTAAATCCGACTTCAGAATCTAGTTCTGGTATATATGTTGCGTATGTTTATTTACCTGAACGCGGGCAAAAAGTCTTAGGAACAAATGCAGCAGTTCGCTTGGAAATTTCCCAATGGAAATAAGCACTTATTGTTGTGTAATCAATGATTAGTTGTGTTTACTTAGCAATTTTTAATTATTATGGAGAGATAATAATCCAGCTTAAAGACCGTTAGGTTAATAATGACTAATAACTAATGATTCACAAAAGACATAAGTGAAAAAGAATGGAGAGATGAAGCCTACGTCTTTATAAGGTTTCTGGATTAACACATAGTTATTTCACCTATCTATTTATTTCAAGTTGTTACAAGAGGAAAATTATGCAGACTAATCGCAAACAAACGGCTCTGATTACTGGTGCATCTGGCGGCATCGGTTATGAATTCGTGAAATTATTTGCTCAGGATGGTTACAATCTTGTGTTGGTAGCTAGAAGCCTGGAAAAGTTGAATAAAATTGCCGATGAATTTAAAAAGAAATTTGGCATTGATGTCAAAGTTATTTCCAAGGATTTATCTAACCCAGCAGCCCCAGAAGAAATTTTCACGGAGCTAGAACAAGCATCGATCAATATTGATGTGCTGGTGAACAATGCTGGATTTGCTACCTACGGATTATTTAACGAAATTGACCTGAATGCTGAAATGCAATTACTACAGGTTAATGTTTTATGTCTGACACATTTAACCAAGTTATTTCTCAAAGGTATGGTTAAACGGGGGTCTGGAAAAATATTAAACCTGGCCTCCACTGCTGCTTTTCAACCAGGGCCACTGATGGCAGTATACTACGCTAGCAAAGCCTATGTCTTATCGTTCTCAGAAGCGATCGCAAATGAATTAGAAGGTACAGGCGTTTCTGTAACAGCGCTTTGTCCAGGGCCTACAGAATCTGGTTTTCAACAAAGAGCCGCAATGGAAGACTCAAAGTTGGTAAGCGGTCAAAAAATTATGACTGCGGAAACAGTAGCCCAAATCGGCTATCGCGGTCTATTTGAAAACAAAACTGTTGTTGTTCCTGGAATTAAAAATAAGCTCCTCGCTGAATCTGTAAGATTTACTCCCAGAAAGCTAGTAACAAAACTAGTTAGAAATATGCAGGAAAGCAAGTAATAAGTAGGTCGGCGTAAATAATTAAGGCAGGGACAAGGAGAATTGGAGACAATGGGAAAACTTGTTGCAAGTTCTCACCTCTTGTCCCCCCTGTCCCTCTGCCCCTCTGCTCCCCTGCCCCCCTGCTTTTTCACTAATCCCCCTGCGGATGCTCATCCCACAAGGTTGTCAGTTCCCGTAAACTCTGATGATTGCCATTACCCAAAATCAGATGATCTAGTACCGGAATGCCCAAAAGCTGCGCCCCTGATAATAACTGACGCGTCAATTCTATATCTTCTTGGCTGGGTTCAAGGTTCCCAGAAGGATGGTTGTGGGCAACTATTACCCGCGTTGCGCCTTGACGGATAACTTCTCGAAAAATATCACGGGGAGAGGCTAGGGTTTCGGTTGCAGTGCCAATGGTAATTACTTGCGTACCCAGCAAACGATTCTTGACATCTAACAGCACTACTGCAAAACGTTCTTGTACCTGCCACATCAAATCTTGACTGAGGGTAGCGGCAGCAGCAAGTGGGCTATCAATTAATGTGCCATCATTGGGACGTGATTGAAAAGCGCGTTTACCCAATTCAATTGCTGCTAAAATGCTTGTCGCTTTCGCCGGGCCAACACCAGAAATCTGCATCAACTCAGCAGGGCTAACTTCTCGCAGAACTACCAAAGGATCGCGTTGATGTTTGCCTAATTCGCTCAAGATATATTGTCCCAAACCCACAGCAGACAGTTTTCCTGGCCCTTGACCAGTGCCTAGAAGAATTGCAATTAACTCCGCTGTGGCTAAAATTTTTGCACCATGCGTCATTAATCGCTCACGCGGACGCTCATTTGTAGGTAGGTCGGCAATTCTGAGGCAATAGGTCATATTAAACTAAGAAAATAGCACCACACATAGAACTATCCTTAGTTATCCCTCGTTTGCTCTCAAAATCACCTTTATTTGAGAAAATCTTTAATTTTACCCGCCCCCCGTAGGCGATCGCACTTCCACAATCAACCAATAACAAGTTACTCAAGACTATTTGGGAAGAAAGCAGCAGGTGAAATATGAAAAAACTTCGCCAGTTCTTCAATGTGTCTAGTTGTTAATTTACGCTGCTTTTTCAATATGGCCGATATAATAGATTCTGTTTTGAAAATGGGTACTAAATCTTTTTGAAGTAGCCCATTTTCTTCTATCAAAACCTGAAGTAAATCTATTCCATAAATATCAGGTACAGGTTCTTGCGTTTGTTCAAACTCGTAAACTAGAGTGCCTAAAATATTAAGATAATCTTTTTCATCCAATGTTAACGGAGCGCTATCTATCAAAGAATTAATAACTTTTTGGGTCGCAAATAACTCATCCTCAGTCTTGATAGGACGAGGAGGAAATGCTTGCAGCAGTTCAATGTAGGTAGGACGTTTATTTAAACCAAGGGTCATTTTTCCATTTGTCTGTATCGTACTCTGTATGAGTTAATACGTTGCGAATAAATACTTTTTGACTTTGATAGTCAATATAGGTAATAAGGCGATACTTGTTTCCTTGAATATTAAAAACTGTAAGCTCACCTACTGGATCGGCAGAGTTAAAAGCTTGGCGAACTCCAAGTATATTTTGCCACTTGGCTAATTTTGCAACTTTGTTCCAACCACGTAAACTAGATTCAGCATCGGGATACTTTTGATAAAAAAGTTTTAGTGCTGTATTGGAAATAATATGCATAATAAATAAATTTTTTCAAAGTAAAGCTCATAATAATGTCCTTCTCAGTGTCGTAGTTATTCAAACTTAGCAAATTGCTAAGTTGATGTCAAGAGTTTAATGATTAGGTTTTTCGCTTTACCTCTAACGACAGTAGACTTTCAGTGAAAATATGCTTGTTAGCAAGTTTAATAAGTGCAATTATGTACCTGCTGCCATAGGCGATCGCTATGTTCGATGATTTATTCAACAATCTCAAAGGTTTTATTGACTCTAAAATTCAAGAAGTCGGTAACGATCTGCAAAAACGTTTCGGCGTTCCCGAACCCACAGAGCCATTTACACTGATTCGTCGATTCACACCTGCCGATTCCACCATAACAAAGGGATGTATTGCAATTGTCGGAGAAAGCTGGCAAATTGAAGCTTATGACGATAATAATCAGAGCTTTTTTACGAATAGTACAGATCCTTTGCGAAATGTCATCTTGTTTGAAGTTGCAGAACCCGATGTCCAAGAGTGTGTTTTTGCTTGTCAATTTAACGCGAAAGCGCTAGACACAGAAAAACCAATTAAAGTTAGCTTAGGTTTTCGGAGAACGGGACAGTGGGGCGGAATGACAACAACTTCATGGTTTACAGAAGTTTTACTAACGGAAAGTTTTAAACCTTACGAAGCGCGTGCCCATTTTAAAAAAGAAGCAGATGCTGCCAAAGTTCAGATTAGTGTGCAATTTGAGAGTAGTGGCATTCTTCAGATTAGAGATATTGAATTGCTGCAAGCGCCTGTAAAGTAACAATCATGAGCAATACCTGAAATTTGAATAATTAGCAAAGTGCGTAGTTTACCGCCGTAGGCATCGCTTTATATTGTCACAGACAAAAATCGTAAAGTCGTAAATTAGACGTAATAAAGGATGTTTGAGTGGATGAACAAGAACGCCCAAATATGACAAAAGGCTACTATTTCAAAGGGAATACTAAAAATAATATGATTTAGGGCGATCGCTATGTTTGACGAGCTATTCAACAATCTGACAAATTTTATTCTCTCTAAAGCTAAGGAAACCCTTAAGGAGCTAGAAAAACCCCTCGCTATTCCCGAACCCGCAGAGCCATTTGTGCTGATTCATCGATTCACATCTGCCGATTCCATAGTCACAAAGGGAGGCATTGCAATTGTTGGAGAAAGTTGGCAAATTGAAGCTTATGACGATGATAGACAGCGCTTCCTAACTAATAATACAGATCCTTTGCGAAAAGTCATCTTGTTTGAAGTTGCAGAACCCGATGTTCAAGAGTGTGTTCTTGCTTGTCACTTTAATGCGAAAGCGCTAAACACAGAAGAATCAATTGCAGTGAGTTTGGGTGTAGGTAGACCACGAGAATCGGGCGGACTGAGAACAACTTCATGGGGTAGAGGAGTTTCACCAGAGAAAAATTTTCAGCCTTACAAAGTGCGTGCCTATTTTAAAAAAGAAGCAGATGCTGCCAAAATCCAAATCATTGTGCAATTTGAGAGTAGTGGTATTCTTCAAATTAAAGATATTGAATTGCTGCAAGCCCCCGTCAAGTCACAATCATGAGCAATATATGAAATTTGAATAGTTAAAAGGGCGGTTAGAAACCGCGTGTACATGAGGCTTTACCCACGGAGATGGGTTTCAAATACTCAATTTTTGCTAATTACTGATAAATTTGCGTTGCTTTCAGCATGTGGTAGGTAATGATCAACTGAGTCAAAGCCAGGGGGTAACTTTGCAGTGTTTCTCCAGTTGTACCAGCAATTTTACCCAGTTCTGGATTACTTTCGCGATCGCAAATACTTCGTAAATGGGGCATATCAGAACAAATAACATGCTCTAGCTTATTTACTTGGTCTAAGGTTGCATGGCCATCAACTTCTAAGACATCTACAGGCTTACTCATATCCCTGTCTAACCCCAAGCGAATCGCTGAGTCAGAATTACCATAGCCAGGGTTGATAATCTGGGTAAAATCTGGATGCGGAATTGTCGGACGTAGTACCAAACGCACATTTAAATGTCCATTGGTTTCATCAGCTTCCTCAGTAGGTGGGTAAAAACTAATGACTATATCAGACCATTGCCGCTGCGGACGAATAAATTGTGCTGAATCTGGTTCGCGTTTTTCTAGTTCTGCTATTACCTGTTCAGCACTGTAGCCGCGCTTTTGGGTATCCCGCTTGACTTTCCACTTTGTGCGTAGTTCTTCAGGGGGTGCAAGGTAAACTTTCACGTCATAGGAGTCACGGGCGGCACGAGTAGAATAACCGAGTAATCCTTCAATAATGACGAATTTATTGGGCTTGATATATTGCGGTGGGTCGAATGTGCCGGTTTTATGGCTGTAAACTGGCTTAAGAATTGGTTGTCCTGTGCGTAGCAGCGACAGATGTTGCTGCATAATATCTAAATGATTGCAGTCGGGATGAAGGGCAGTGATGCCAATATCTGCACGTTGTTGGCGATCGTAACGGTGATAATCATCTGTACAAATGAGTGTGACATTTTCTGGGCCGAGTACCTGAGCGATTCCTCGCGTTAGTGTTGTTTTACCAGCCGCGCTATCGCCCACAATACCAAGAATTATTGGACGGCTCATCATAACCTCCCACAATAAAAACAACTTTAGTAATAAAATTACCTACAATAGTTTTTATTCTAGAAGGCTTTAAGCAAGTAACTCAAACAAACACTTGGTATGCAATATCTCTACACATATAGCAATCCTATTTAAGTTGTGAAAAATATAGATTAGAAAACGAACCGCCAAGGACGCAAAGGAAAGAAAGAAGAAAGAGAGATATAATTTTCACGAATGATTTAGGACTGCTATAGAAGGTTTGTGCGATGCCTACGGCGGTAAACTACGCTTTTTGCATAATAATTACAATCTAAATGATTGTTAGAGTTATCTGTACACATCAAAACTAGACATTTTCTGTTGAACCTACTCTCAGCCGCAGATATTCAATTTTGATACAAGCATCCATAACCACATTGAGTCCTGCATCTATAGCTTTTTGTGCTGATGGTTGATGCCAGATACCCAGTTGTGTCCACACAGTTTTAGCAGTGATGGAAATTGCTTCATTTACAATTTCTGGCAAGTACTCAGAACGACGAAACACGTTAACAATATCCACGGGTTCGGGTAATTTCTGAAGTGCGGCATAACTGGGTTGACCGTCAATTTCTTGAATTAGCGGGTTGACGGCATAGACTGTATAGCCTTTTTGTCGCAAGAATTGGGCGATTTGATAACTGGTGCGATCGCGTTTATCAGAGTGACCCACAACAGCGATTGTTTTGGCTTGGATCAACACCTCGCGCAGAGCGTTATCATTTTCTTTAAGGTTTGGCATGATTTAAAATATCCTGAGCGTAGGCGCAGCCCGTCGTAGACATCGCTTTGCTTATCATACTGAGTTGCATTTAAATATAATTTTGACTTTTAAAAAATCATTCACGAGTAAAAAAGACTCGTCAACGAGTATCAAAGACTCGTCCACGAGTAAAAAAGACTCGTCCACGAGTAAAAAAGACTCGTCAACGAGTAAAAAAGACTCGTCCACGAGTAAAAAAGACTCGTCCACGAGTATCAAAGACTCGTCAACGAGTATCAAAGACTCGTCCACGAGTAAAAAAGACTCGTCCACGAGTAAAAAAGACTCGTCCACGAGTAAAAAAGACTCGTCCACGAGTATCAAAGACTCGTCCACGAATATCAAAGACTCGTCCCCTATTTTCCATGCCCAATGCCCAATGCCCATGACAATTAAAACATTAGGACTCGAACAAAACCTCCACGACTATTTACTGTCAGTCTCTCTTCGAGAACCAGAAATTTTAACCCAACTGAGACAGGAAACAGCCCAGTATCCCATAGGTAGAATGCAAATTGCTCCCGAACAAGGGCAATTTTTGGCGTTACTGGTGCAATTGCTAGGAGCTAAGAAAACTTTGGAAATTGGGGTATTTACAGGTTATAGTTCCCTGGTGGTGGCATTGGCGTTACCGAGAGACGGTAAGGTAGTAGCCTGTGATATCAGTGAAGAATTTACAACGATCGCTAGACGTTATTGGCAGCAAGCAGGAGTGGCGGATAAAATTCAATTGCACATTGCCCCAGCTTTGCAGACTTTGGATCGGTTACTGGTAACAGGAGAAGGAGAAACTTTTGATTTTGCCTTCATCGATGCAGATAAGAGCAACTATGATGGCTATTATGAGCGATCGCTGCAATTAGTGCGTCCGGGGGGACTGATTGCGATCGATAATGTTCTTTGGTCAGGCAGGGTTGCCGACCCGGAAGTGCAAGATAATAGAACTAAAAGAATTCGTGCCTTTAATCAAAAACTGCATCAAGACCAACGAGTTAGTCTTAGTGTAGTAGCGATCGCAGATGGCTTTACTCTGGCACTGAAAAAGTAAGTTGAGCGAAAATAGCTTTTTATTGTTCGAGCATTTGGAAAAATCGGGTAAAGTAATCTGGAAAAGTCTTCGCTGTGCAACCAGGATCTTTAATTACAATCCCTGGAACCTTCAAGCCAGTGACAGCAAAAGCCATCGCCATTCGATGATCGTGATAGGTTTCAATTGCTGCTGGGGTAATGGGGCCAGGTTGAATTTTCAGTCTATCTGCGAATTCTTCAACTTCAACTCCTAGCCGACGTAACTCTGTGACAACAGCTTTAATTCGGTCAGTTTCCTTATATCGAATATGTTCCACGTTCCGAATGGTAATCGGGGAACTGGCAAAGGGTGCGATCGCTCCTAATGTTTGCACCAAATCCGATATATCATTCATATCAATATCGATGCCTTGCAATTGCTTCGGCCCCGTCACTTCGGTGTAATCATCCGCATCCTTAATTTGGCAACCCATCTGTTCTAAAACATCCAGCCAGAGAATATCACCCTGACAGGATTGTTTGGTCAAATGTTTGACACGCACCCGTCCACCCGTGACAGCGGCGGCGGCAAAAAAGTAAGAAGCATTTGACGCATCGGGTTCTATTGTGTAATGTCGAGCTTGGTAACGTTGACCTGCTTTAATCTGAAACTTATTATCGCCAATTTGAATCACCTCCACGCCAAAATCTGCCATCAGACGACAGGTCATTTTGATGTAAGACTGAGAAACGAATGTCCCCTCAACCTCAAAAATCGTATCCTGTTGGGCGTAAGGCGCAATCATCAGCAATGCCGAAAGTTGCTGACTTGTTTGGTTGGCTTTCACCCGAAAATTTCCGCCAGCGAATCCCTGGCTATAGAGGGTGTAAGGCATAAACCCGGAGTTCCCCTCAAAATTAACAGTTGCTCCACCCGTTTGCAGCACCGTTAGCATGTCACCCATCGGTCGTTCTCGCATCCGGGGAACGCCATCTAGGCGATATTCACCATTCCCCAGTGCCACCAGTGCCGAAATAAACCGTGCTGTAGTACCTGATAAACCCACAAATAAATCTGCCTGTTTAGCTGGAATCTCGCCTCCCCTTCCTGTAACCTGAATCTGAGCCAGATTAGGATTCAGAGTTATGGGAATACTCAATTGCTCTAAACATTTAGCAAAATACTCGCTGTCTTCACTAAATAAGGCATTTTCTAAAATGGAGTCACCTTGCGCCAAAGCTGCGACAAGCAACGCTCGATTGGTAAGACTTTTAGAACCAGGAATTTCTACCGTGGCATCCACTGGCCGATCTAGAGCAGGAATTGCAATGGTATCCACTTTAAACCTCTACGTAGGCGGTTAGCTACAACTTTATAATATTCCCATATCTTGAGCAAAAGGAGCAGGGGAGTAGGGAGTGTGAGTTACAAGTAAAGTAGTGAGGAATAAGATTTTTAAACTTATAATTTATAACTCGCCTATAACTCAGCAATGGCTCAACGCCAGCTATCCGCTAACAGGACTCTAGAAAGATGCAATTTATCGATCAAGCAAAAATTGAAGTTGAAGCTGGTAAGGGCGGCGATGGTATTGTCGCTTTCCGGCGAGAGAAATACGTGCCGACTGGCGGCCCATCTGGTGGTAATGGGGGACGAGGTGGTTCGGTATTTTTTGTTGCCGAAGAAAACCTACAAACTTTGTTGGACTTCAGATACAACCATCGCTTTCAGGCAGAAAAGGGTACTCGTGGGGGGCCAAATAACTGCACTGGGGCAGCGGGTAAGGATTTGATTATCGAAGTTCCCTGCGGTACAACCATTTATGATGCTGAAACTGGCGAACTGCTAGGGGATTTAATTGAACCTAAGCAGACTTTGCTGATTGCCCAAGGTGGTAAAGGCGGACTGGGAAATCAGCATTTCTTGAGCAACCGTAACCGCGCCCCAGAATATGCCCTCCCAGGATTACCAGGGGAAATAAAGCAGCTGCGCCTAGAGTTGAAACTTTTGGCAGAAGTGGGGATTATTGGCTTACCAAATGCTGGTAAATCCACTTTAATTTCATCTTTATCAGCAGCACGTCCGAAAATTGCAGACTACCCCTTCACTACCCTCATCCCAAATTTGGGTGTAGTGCGGAAACCTACTGGTGATGGTACTGTTTTCGCCGACATTCCCGGACTAATTGAGGGAGCAGCTCATGGTGCTGGGCTGGGACATGATTTCTTGCGCCATATTGAGCGCACGCGGGTGCTACTTCACTTAATTGATGCTACTAGTGATGATGTGGTTAGAGACTACTACACAATTAAGGAAGAATTACAAGCTTATGGACGGGGTTTAGCAGAACGTCCGCAAATTTTGGCGCTAAATAAAATTGATGCAGTCGATCGGGAAACTGTCGATTTGGAAGCGTTAGCTACCCAGTTGAATCATCTCTCCTACGCCCCGGTTTTTGTGATTTCTGCGGTTACTCGCACCGGGTTAGAGCCGATGTTACAAGAAATCTGGAGAATTCTCGACCAAATGAAGGTTCCTGAAGAAGTGGAGGTATTTAGCTAATTCCCAATGACGCTCCTGCGTCGCTAATGTAATTCGTAATTACTACTTTATAAATTACGAATTATGCTGGCTTATCCTGGCTGGATCGGGGGAATCTTAATCACAAACTCAGCGCCTTGTCCTAGCTGCGAAAGACATTCTAAAGAACCGCCATGTTTTTCTGTAATAGACATCTTGCACAAGTAACTTTTGCCAAGATGTTGGGGAAAGGTTAAAGGTTAAAGGTAAAGGGGAAATTCCATCTTTTTTCCCTTTAACCCTTCCCCTTTCCCCCACTTCTGCAAGAAGTCTAATGATTTGGTAGCTAATGGCAAAACCGATCCCCGTACTTTGGCCGATGGGGTTGGTGGTACAACCCAAAGTAGGCATCTTGCAGGTTTATTACGTCTTATCTCGATGCAATACCTGATAGAGTCAAAATTCCTTTTTTATCGACACTTGTTGTAATTTAGTCTCCAGTGGGCAGTCAAATGAGTAGCATTTGGGTAGCGTGAGCGCCACTTGCGATCGCCCAACATCAGGATAAAGCATTTTAAGGTTTTGATACAAAACCTTAAAATGCTTGCGGTATCGTTAAATTCGTGGACTAGACTAGAACCACAGGGTAACAATCAAAGGAAGATTATGATGAGCGATCGCGACTATACCTTAATCATTGATAAAAGCGGTAGTATGTCTACACCCGACCAAATGGGTGGTAGAAGTAGATGGGAAATAGCTCAAGAGTCTACTCTTGCTTTAGCCAGAAAGGCCGAACAGTTTGACCCCGATGGCATCACCGTTTACGTGTTTTCTGGTAGATTTAAACGCTACGATGATGTCACCTCAGCCAAAGTCGCCCAAATATTTCTCGAAAATGACCCTGCTGGCACAACAAATTTAGCTGGTGTACTCCAGGATGCCCTCAATAACTACTTTCAACGCAAGGCAGCCGGTAAAACCAAGCCAAACGGAGAGACAATTTTAGTTATCACTGATGGTGAACCAGACGATCGCAAAGCTGTGTTTGAAGTCATCATTCATGCGACTCGCCAGATGGAACGTGATGAAGAATTAGCAATTTCGATCATTCAAGTAGGTTCAGATGCCCAAGCAACTAAGTTTCTCAAAGCCTTGGATGACCAGTTACAAAGTGTTGGCGCTAAATTTGATATTTGCGATACCGTCACTTTAGACGACCTAGAAGAAATGAGTCTTGTAGATGTATTGACGAACGCCATAACTGACTAATACAGCAGAATTCAGGATTCAGAATTCAGAAGTAAAACAGGCTTTATACTTGGGTAACAGACTTCGCTTGTGTACTTTACCAACTTAAACTCTGCTGTATCTTTGGCGATCGCCCATAGTTCAGTAACTGTTAATTTTTAATTGGAGAATTGAATAATGCTAGAAAATCGTGATTATACCTTGATTATCGACAAAAGCGGTAGTATGGCAACCCAAGATCAAAAGGGTGGTAGAACTAGATGGATTGCAGCCCAAGAATCTACTTTAGCTTTAGCTAGTAAGTGTGAGCAATTTGACCCAGATGGCATCACTATATATGTATTTTCTGGCAAATTCAAGCGATACGAAAATGTCACATCCAGCAAGGTGTCACAAATTTTTCGAGAGAACGATCCCTCTGGTACAACTGACTTAGCAAGTGTGTTAAAACATGCAACTGATGATTACCTTCAACGCAAAGCAGCCGGTCAAACCAAACCAAATGGTGAAACAATTTTAGTAGTTACTGATGGTGAGCCGGACGATCGCAAAGCAGTCATGAGGGTAATTATTGAAGCTTCTCGTCGCATCGATCGAGATGAAGAATTAGCTATTTCTTTTATTCAAGTTGGCACAGATCAACAAGCTACTCGCTTCCTCAAAGTCTTAGATGATGAACTCCAAAGTGCTGGTGCTAAGTTTGATATCTGTGACACCATTACTATGGAAGACATGGAAGATTTGAGTTTATCGGAAGTGCTACTCAATGCTATTAATGACTAGCTATACTATTTTTTAGGAATTGCAAAAATGGATTCCCTTGATAAACTGTTAGCCCAACTCGAAACTGAATACAAAGAAGTACAACCACAACCGCAACAGTCAAAATCAGCCACAGCTAAATCGTTTATTCCACCATCGCCAAAGTCGGCATCTTTCATGGATAACCTCTTGGCAGAAGTTCAGGCTGATTTTGCACAACAGGATGCTGCTATTGAATTAAAAAGACAGCAAGAACTAGAACAAGAAAGGATTCGACAAGAACAACTCAAAGCCAAACAACTAGAGGCTTTGAAAGTGCAAGCAAAAGAATGGTTAGCCAAAGTAGATCCACTTTCATCCGAAGGACTTTGGTTTGAAAGGTTTGCTGAAAGTTACCCTTCAAAATTAGAAGCAGCGATTGAATATTTAAAAAGCAATGAATAAACTTAAAATTCAAAATTTAAGACCCCATAGATAAATCTGCTCACTAAAATTGAAAATTAGCAATTATTATTTCTTCACTATAATCAATATTAATGGTGATTTGTTCGAGCTAAATGTTGAACAGCCCATTCATGCATAGCATAGAGAATTGGTTGCAAAGTTTCTCCTAAAGGCGTCAGTGAATATTCTACCTTGGGTGGGATTTGGGGATAAACTTCTCGATGAATAATACCGTCTTCCTCCATTTCTCTGAGTTGCTGAGTTAGCATCTTTTGCGTAACTCCAGGTAAAGCCCGTTGCAACTCACCAAAGCGTTTGACGCCAGTCATTAATTCTCTAATAATCAAAACTTTCCAGCGTCCGCCAATCACTTTTAGGGTAGTTTCTACTTCACAAGTCAGCCTGAAATGGTTTTCTGCTTCAGCTTTCATAGTTTTTTTGTAGGAATCACCTGACTCAGGTTTGCTGGATATACCGCTAGTTATCTGTTACTTGTTCATAATTAGTGTAGCAGCTGCGGGAATATGAAAATACAGTAGATACTTCCTGTCTTCTGCAGTCCACTACGGATGTTTGCTGATTACTGTAACAGTAATCAGCAAAGTGCGATCGCTTGTTTTATAATTGGATAGCTATCTAATCAAGTAGACCCTTCCAGACAAGGCAATCGCTCCACACCTCATGCTCACACAGGAAACAATCTCAACACTTCAAGCACAAGTAGAGCGGTTTCAGCAATACCTGGATTTTCCTATTGCACAATATGAAACCAGCGCCAAGCTAGCTGAAATAGTGAGTACTAGAGGGATCTCGCAGGATGAGCTTACACAAGAGGTAGCTCAACTTCAACAAAAACTTCATAGACTTGTCAAACTGCTTGAGAAAATTCGCAACAAAGCTAGCCTTGGGGAGTTAACAGTACTGTACTTTGTCAAATCCAATTTCCTTTTAAAGGAAATTTTAGACGACGGATACTGGGTTTTCTACTGTGGAGAAGACGCGAAAAAAGCAATTGAACTGGTAACATCAGCTTCTGTCGCTCTATACAAAGACCTCAAAAGCACAGTTAGTCCTGAAACTACCAAAAAAGACATAAATTATGTTGTCGTAGAAACCCTAAAACATAGTCTAAACTCACTCATTGAAGCAGGGTTACAAGTCAACGCATTCTCCCAAGAGGAGGTTAACGCATTTGATTTAGGAGATATAACTCCTCAAGAACCAGAAACTGTGTTAATCTTCCTATCAACAATGAAAAAATGGGAACCAGTTTACAAAAGACTTGCAGCATCCTAAATTTATTGGGAAAGAAGACGTAATCCTTATACATGAAGCACTCGTCAGTGAAACTGGCGAGTCATCAAACATAATTAATGAAGGCTTGCTGGACTCTGCTCTTTATGCGCCTCAAGCAACTTTTGGGGGAGAGTATTTGCATCCCACAATTTATGAACAGGCATCTGCATACCTATTCCACATAGCCTGCAATCACGCTTTTGAACAAGGTAACAAACGCACTGCTTTTGCTGCTATGGTGACTTTTTTAAATGCGAATGATTATGATATTGAAATAACAGAAGAAGAAGCTGAGAAATTAACGGTACAGATAGTTACGCATGAAATAAGCAGGGAAGAACTGCCTGCTATATTAAAAAATTACGTGACAAATCTTATTTAACATCATTACATTACTTGCGATCGCTCTTAGAGGATGTCTGAGAAGCTTTAGATAATCAGTCCCAATCTCTACCAAAATACCCCGCTAAACTAGTACTATACAGCAACTTGGAGCAAAGAAGCTTCAGAAATCTCAGGTTAAGAAACCCCTGGCTAACGAAAGTTTGAGCCAGGGATAGTTGATCGTTAGATACTCAAGATACCTATAATTACGTAGCTACCAACTCAGAATCAATTTCCGACGGCGCACTATCTTGGACTAGCGATCGCGTTTCTCCATTACGCTGGAGGATACCGCCAACCATTGCCAACAAGGCATTCACTTTGCGAGTTCGCCACATATCTACGAGGTTTTGCACTTCAGTTGCAGACATCCGGCGCATCATCGCTTCGTAGAGATAAGCAGCATGTCCAGTTTCATCTTGAGCAATACTTAGCATTCCTAACTTCAAGTTACGAGCAGTTGACTCGTTGTCAGGTAATACTTTCGCCATTCGCGCAAAGTCTTTACTAGCATCTAACTCCAGAATGTATGTGCTAGCCATAAACACATCCCAGTCAATTACAGCTGGTTTTAGCTGTTCTTGAGTGTAACCTTCATAGAATGCTGCGAAAAAAGGACTACGCTGTTGTGATTTTTTTGTGGGTGTAGTTGGGGGTTGACGCTTAAAATCTATAACTTGTTTATTCAGCTGTTGTAAGGCGTGGGCAAAAATTTGACCATGCCTAGTTTCATCTGATGCATGTTTTGCTAATTTTTCGGCTAGCCATGTATCGCCTTCTGCTGCGGCGCGATCGCTAAGTGCAGATAAAAATGGCACAGAGCCAGATTCGGCCAACTGAAACCCCGCAAGGATGTTGGGACGGGTTTTAGAATCACGAATTTGAGCAGCAGAGTAATAGGCAAAAGCACCTGAACCAGCTAGATGCAGAACGTGAGTCAAGAAGTTCATCAGAAATTCCCGCTGACAATTGGAAGGTTACAATTCTTATACTAATGTGTATTTTCTATTCGGTTGCCGTCTGAGGGTTTTACTGATTGGAATTTTTAATTGCCTGGGGCGGTCACATTATTCTTCAAAAACGGCCACTTTATCCTAATTCAAAAAGCTAACGCAGCAAGAAATTAAAATCCTATTCCAAATGTCTAGACGCAGACAATAAGGGTCGCTTGGGTTTATGCCAGTTTAATAGTTGAGAGTTTTTTGAGTTTACGGATCAGATAAAAGCTGAGAAATTGAGTCAAAGTCTTCTTTAGGTATATCACTTAACTCCATCAAATTGTAAAGTTGTAATCCTATTTCTTTGATTGTTAAGTTTTGAGGAGTGATATACTCTAAATCAGCAATTGGTTTCCCAAAAATTAGTCCAGACATATTAATTTCTAAAATTCTCTTTATATATAGATCGTATATTTCCTGTAATGCAAATGTCTGCTCAAGTTTTAGATTTAAAACTTGAATTTTACCTTGTTCATCCTTAGATATATAATTTTGCTGCCGCAATTTGTACTTATCTTTATTCGCAATCAGCCCTAACAAGCACATCTGAGTATAGGAAAGACTTGATCCTAATCTAAGAAGAACATTAGCCTGCGCTCTATTAATTTCTGGATGAAAAGCTATGTTGGCAACTAAATTTCCGTAAAACCTGAGCTTTTTTTCTTCATGTTCCCTCTGCGAAGCAATTAAAACACCTTCAAAAACTTCTTCTGCTGCTGAACGGTTTTGTACTCCTTTTTTAAAAAAGTCGTCTTGTCGAATCTGTTTTCCATTATCCAAATTTTCCTGAATTTTAGAAATTGCAAATGTTAAAGTCGCTCCAACTCTTACTTCTTCTCGATGACTAAGGAAGCGATTTTTAACCTCTGCGCCTAGTTTTTTCAAAAAATATACTATTGTAGGAGAGGCAACACTGGTTAAAATAGCTCCAGGAGGCCCAGCAGCAGCCCCACCTAAAGCAAGAATAATTGCGGTGACTAAAGTACCTCCAGTAATTTCTGAACCGACTGCAATCAATTCATTAATAGGTTCATTTTTATTATCTTGCTCAGACATGAGATGATTCAACCTAATACTTGCTGTAGTCTAAAAAAATTGGAAGCATAATATTTCCGAGGTGTATTGTAAGCATAAGCTTTCCGTTACGGAAAAGTTATGCTTACAGTGACAGGTTAGCAAATATATCTCGTCGTTTTGCTAATATCATTCCACAGAGGTAATGCAGGTGAGTTTGGATGGAGAAATTAACTAAACCAGTACGATTTTGGCTTTGTGCAACTATCATGATTTTGGCTTTGATAGGCTGCGATCGCTTTATCGGGAATTCTGGAGAACCAGTTGAGCGAGTCAGTGATGGCGATACCTTAGTAGTAAAAGATGCCGATGGCAAAAATCTTACCGTGCGCTTTGCTTGTGTAGATGCGCCAGAAATCGCTCATACAAACAAAGAAAAACAGAGTAAACGCAGTAGCGATCGCAATCAATTTACTTGGGGTGTGAAAGCCCAAGAACGGGTGCAACAACTAGTGCAGCAAGGAGGCGATCGCGTGACTTTGAATATCACCGATAGCGATCGCTATGGGCGTAAAATTGCTGAAGTCCGTTTAAAAAATGGCATTTTTGTACAACAGGTATTGTTGCAAGAAGGTCTAGCAAAAGTGTATCGCCCTTATTTAAACAAGTGTCCCAGTAAAGACTTAGTTCAGCAAGCCGAAACTGAGGCGAAGAAACAACGGCTCGGCGTTTGGAGCGATACTAAATTTATAAATCCTTGGGAATATCGCAGCCTATATAAGAAGTAAAAATTCGGCATTGCATATTTGCGCAATAACTCAGCAATTGCCAAAATTCCCCCCTGCTCCCCTGCCTCCCCTACTCTTCTCCCCAAGTTTGCAGTTGCAAATAAACTAGTACCAGCGTCACTGCTAATAATACAGTCGCTCCTGCTGCTGCATAACCAAAATCAAATTGACCAAAAGCCTCTTGGTAAATGTAGTAAACCAGCAGATTAGTTGAATTTAGTGGCCCACCGCCAGTCATCACAAAAACTTGCTCAAAACTCCGCAATGTAAAAATTGCGGTAGTAATGACTGCAAATATCACAGTCGGGCGCAATCCGGGCAAAGTAATATACCAAAATTGTTGCCAAGCATTTGCTCCATCTAAGTCTGCTGCTTCATAACGACTGGAAGGAATTGTTTGCAACCCTGCTAAAAAAACTACCATATTGAAACCCAGTTGTTTCCAAATACTCATTAAAATAATTACTGGCATTGCCCAAAACGTGTCTCCTAGCCAGGATATTTCTGAAATGCCAAAAAAATCTAAAAGTCCGTTCACTGGCCCTGATGTTTGAAACAGCCAGCGAAATCCCAAACCGGCTGCCACAAGTGAGATAATTGAAGGCAGAAAATAGACACTCCGCAGGGTGCCCCGCAAGGGAATGGAACGGTTTAATAGTACTGCCAATCCCAAGGAAATAACTAAACTAGGAATGATGGTAGCGATCGTAAAATAAAAAGTGTTACCTAAAACTTGCAAGAAGTCGGGGTTGAGTAGCAAGCGCCAATAGTTTTTTAAGCCTATCCAATAAATACCTTTTAAGGTGAAACTACCAGCAGTGAAACTGAGATAGAACAAATAGGCAATCGGCCAAATGATAAAAACACCCAGCAAAATTAATGCTGGTGCGAGAAAAATCCACGCGGCTACTGTATCATTATCCAACCACGACTTAGTATATATTTTTGGCATCTATAATTAACCCTCCTAGCTGTTATGACTCTCCGCCTTGATTCTACCCTGAGCTTAATTTCTCCCAACATTAGCGATAATTCCCAACAATTCGCCCCTTTAAAACTGGGAATTATGGCTTCTGGGAATGGCAGCAATTTTGATGTAGTTGCCCAAGCTATCGAAGATGGGCGGCTAAATGCCCAAATTAAAGTTTTAATTTACAACAACCCCTCGGCGAAAGCAGCCGTCAGAGCAGCTCATAGAGGTGTAGAAACTGTCTTATTAAATCACCGCAACTATCAAAACCGAGAAGAGTTTGACGAAAAAATTGTGCAGACATTGCGGCACTACGATGTTGAATGGGTGATTTTGGCAGGGTGGATGCGACTATTAACGTCAGTTTTCATTGATGCCTTTCCTGAGAGGATTATTAATATCCATCCTAGTTTGTTACCTAGTTTCAAAGGAATCCATGCTGTAGAACAAGCCTTGGCATCTGGGGTAAAAATTACTGGTTGCACAGTGCATATAGCTTGCTTAGAAATGGATAGCGGCCCAATATTAATGCAAGCCGCAGTACCAGTACTGCCGGATGACACAGCAGAAACACTCCACGCCAGGATTCAAATTCAGGAACATCGAATTTTACCATTAGCGATCGCTCTAGCAGCTTCTTCGTCAAAAGTTACACTAAACGTTACGTAAAAATACATATATCAATTAAGGGCGCACAGCTGCGCGCCCCTACTATTCATCAGAGTTAGCTTCAGCAGCTTGATACGCTTGTAGGAGCCTAGCATGATCGAGAGTAAATCCTACTTGCATGGCTATCTGAGCAAATAAATCAATCTCAGATTGTTGCCAATCACGGGGTTCAGAACACTGATGTGCAATTAACAAGCCAAATAGCTGCTCATCTTTAATAATTGGTGCTACTAAATTTGCTTTCACACCAAAAGATTCGAGCAGTTTAATGTGACAATCAGCCAAACTAGACTCATAAATGTTGTTGATTGCGACAACGCGACCAGATTGGTACTTTTCTACATAGCCTTCAGTGAAACAAGAGTCGTGAATTTTAGACCGCAAAACTTTGGGATAACCTGGAACCACTGATTCAGCAATAATAATTCCGAACCAATTAGCGTAAAAGCTATAAACCAACACTCGGTCAGTACTCAGGGCTTTGCGAACCTCTTCCACAGTAGTTTTGATGATATCCTCTTCCTTGAGGGATTGGCGAATGCTACGGATAATATCCACTAATAACTGACTTCGCATCCTTTCTGCTTCGATTCGTTGCAGGAGTCTTGCATGGTCGAGAGCAAATCCCACTTGGATTGCTATCTGACCAAATAAATCAATCTCAGTTTGTTGCCAATCGCGGGGTCTGGAGCATTGATGTGCAACTAACAAGCCAAATAGCTGTTCATCTTTAATAATGGGGGCTACTAAATTTGCTTTGACAGCAAAGGATTCGAGCAGGTGAATGTGACAATCAGCTAAACCTGCTTCATAAATGTTGTTGATTGCCAGAACGCGACCAGAGCGATACTCTTCTACATAGCCTTGACCGAAACATGGGTCTTGGATTTCAGCTCGTAAAACTTTTGGGTAGGTGAGAACAACTGATTCAGCAATCACTGTTCCAGACCAATTAGCATTAAAGCTATAAACCATCACTCGGTCAGTACTCAGAGCTTTGCGAACCTCTTCTACAGTGGTTTTGAGAACATCTTCTTCGTTGAGTGATTGGCGAATAATGCCGATAGTATCCGCTAACAACTGACTTTGCACACCCTCAGCTTCGATTCGTTGCAAGAGTCTTGCATGGTCGAGAGCAAACCCGACTTGCATCGCTATCTGAGCAAATAAATCAATCTCAGATTGTTGCCAATCACGGGGTCTGGAGCATTGATGTGCAATTAATAAGCCAAATAGCTGTTCATCTTTGAGAATGGGGGCGACCAAATTTGCTTTGACAGCAAAGGATTCGAGCAGGCTAATGTGACAATCAGCCAAACCAGCTTCATAAATGTTGTTTGTGGCTACAACACGACCAGATTGATACTTTTCTACATAACCTTGACCGAAACAGATGTCTTGAATTTCAGACCGCAAAACTTTGGGATAACCTGGAACCACTGATTCGGCAATTATAATTCCAGACCAATTAGGGTAAAAGGTATAAACCAGTACTCGATCGGTACTTAAGGCTTTGCGAACCTCTTCCACCGTCGTTTTGAGGACATCCTCTTCGTTGAGCGATTGGCGAATGCTGCGGGTAATTTCGATAAATATCTGAGCTTTATCTGCTTTGGTATCTACTTGTTGTAGAAGCTTGGCGTAGTCAAGGGCAAATCCTACTTGCATGGCTATCTGAGAGAACAAATCAATTTCAGATTGTTGCCAAAAGCGAAGTCTAGAACATTGATGTGCAATCAATAAACCGAATAGCTGTTTGCCTTTGAGAATAGGTGCGACTAAATTAGATTTGACAGCAAATTGCTCCAGCAACTCAATATCAGCATCACTGAGATCGGCTTGATGGATATTATCAATAGCATGGACGCTACCATTCTGGTATTTTTCTATATACCCTAGTTCAAATCCCGGTTCGGAGACTGTAACCCCTAATATTTTCGGTAAACCAGGTGCTACTGATTCGGCGATAAAGGTTCCATTATTATAGTTGGAGTCGAAGCAAAAGATGGTTACGCGATCGATGCTTAAAGCTTTACGAATTTCTTCTGAGGTAGTTTTGAGAACATCTTCTTCATTGAATGATTCTCGAACCCAACGGGTAATTTTGATTAATATTTGGGAATAATCGGCTTCGGCTTCTTTCTCTTCTACCAAAACCGAAAGCAGGTCTGTAAATGAGGTGATGTTTTTCTCTAACATCACTAATTCATCTTGGCTAGCGATGAAGACTTGAGTAAACTCACTGTCTGGACGTAGCCTCTTTTTAATATTATTAGAGATTGCAGCAACGTTGCTGACTCGACTCATTACTCGATTCGTCACAAAAACAGCGATCGCACCTGCTACAATTGCTGTCACTCCCATACCAGTTAACAAGAGTGACAATTGTCTTTGTAGAGCAAGTTCAGTTTCTGTTGAACTTTCTCTACTCTCAAGTCTTACTTGCGGAGTTTGTGTGTTAATTAAATTAATGCCATAGTTGTAAGTAGCTGTTCCAATTGCAACTACAGGAAGGACACTGATACTTAGTGCCCAAACTATTGCTTTAGTCTTTAAACTCCATTTTTGTTGCCAGAGTCTCTTTTGGCGATTTCGTCTTGCTTGGTTTTGAGAAAAAGACTGACTCATAAATGAAACTTGGATTGCTGCAATTGAGAATCAAGTAAATAACCTCACCACCAAATTCTACACAAAACTTATAAAACAAGGACTGGCTTTCAGGAGTATTTTGAGGCACTAATCTTCTACGTTATCTCCCATAGTGCTTTGATTGCCTTTCAACTCAAAAAAATTGGGTCTGATTAACAGGCTTGTTAACAATCAGATGGCGATCGCTTAGTTGGAATGTTTTATTTTCTCATTAGGAGTTGTGCTTTTCTGGCAAGGCAGCCAAACAATCTTTATTTTTTAACAAGGTTTTACAGACTTCTCACAGTTGCCCTTCCCCGCAATATCGTGTCCGCTTGATTACTGACATTATTTTTCAAGTACATGAGGGACAAAATGCAGGATTCATGCATCACACACAAAAAGTTTGTACTTACTGCTCCCCTGCCTCCTGCCTCCTGCCTCCTGCCTCCACAGCCTAATCTGCAATCAACTCTACTGCATCTCGTCCATCACAATTTTGTAAGTAAACTTTGACGATTTCTTCTTTAGCTGTAGGCAACTTTTTGCCAATAAAATCTGGGTGAATCGGTAATTCTCGATGGCCCCTGTCTACTAACACAGCCAAACGTATCACCTCTGGTCTACCGTAATCGTTGACTGCGTTCAAAGCCGCGCGAATCGTCCGTCCTTTGAAAATCACATCATCCACCAGTACAACCGTTTTCCCCGTAAGATCGAAAGGAATTTCGCTTTTCGTTGGAGTCCGCAATCCAATTTTGTCTAGGTCATCTCGATAAAATGTAATGTCCAAAGCACCGACTGACACTGCTACACCTTCGAGCGTCTCAATCTGACGCGCCAATAATTCGGCTAATACCGCACCCCTGGTATAAATACCAAGAAGCACCAGTTGAGACAAATCACGCGTCCTTTCGACAATTTGAGAAGCAAGGCGAGTCAAGGTACGACGGATTTCTTCAGATGAGAGAATTTCAACTACTTTGGCAGACATAGCGAGTGATAAGTTAGGAGTGATGAGTTAAGAGTTAGGAGTTTTTATTCTTAACTCCTGTACAGACGCGATTAATCGCGTCTCTAATTCCTAACTTTATATTTATCATTACCTATTTGGGAGTATTAAGAATATTGCGATCGCTATCCCTAACCATAGCAAAAAACAATATCGAGTCAGCTGTAAAGCATTCTGAATAGAAGTTGTAGTAATGGCATAAATAGCATCTCCTAGCAGTGGTTTGTACTTAGCTACCCCCCGATACCAATTTGTACCCCCCATCTGTACACCTAAAAATGCAGCATAAGCGCACTCGCTCCAGCCAGAATTGGGACTAGGATCTTTAATTGCATCCCGACAACAAGTTTGCCAAATATGCATCGGTTTACCCGATAGCAGCGCCAGAGTCACGACTGTTAACCGACAAGGTAGCCAAGTCAAATAATCTTCTAACCGCGCACAGAACCATCCTAAATAAGTATAGGGTGCTTCTCGATAGCCCACCATTGAATCGAGGGTACTGCTGGCTTTATATGCCAAAGCTAAAGGAGTTGGCCCCACAACTGGTATAAAGACACCAACAATTGCATAAAAAAGCGGAGCCATTACCCCATCTGTGGCATTTTCTGCAACTGTTTCTAAAACGGCTCGGTAAATTTCTGCTTGGGAGAGGTTTTGAGTATCTCGACCAACGTAATTACTTAAAATCTTCCGAGCCTTCTCCAAATCTCCGACTGTTAAAGGTTGTAAAACAGCCTCCGCTGCTACTCGCAAACTTTTGCCAGCAAAACAACTAGCCAAAAGAATGCTATTTATGGCAATTCCTAAGAGTGGATGAACCCATCTGGCAATTTGAATCATCAAAAAACCAATAAGACCGCTACCAATTATTAAGATGATGCCTAGTACAATTCCAGCTAGGCGTTGTGTTAGAGAATTTTGACATAAGTGGAGAAAAAACTTGGTCAGGCGAGAAATTACCCACCCCATAAGTTGTACTGGATGAGGCCAATCCCAAGGGTCGCCAATTAAATAATCTAAAAATGCCGCAATTATTAAGATATAGATATTATTAGTCATAAGTCACAAGTCTTGGGTTAAAAGTCAAGGGTCAATATTTTGACTATTGACTCTTGACTAAACCACAAAACTAGCTTCTTCTCCAAGAGAAGCTTGCCGACTGCGAGCATCGTAATAAAGGTCTGCCAGAGTAATACTGTATAAAGCTTCTTTGAGCTTTTGGTTGAGTCTCTGCCAGAGGCTAAACGTTACCCAATCTTCAGCTTGTGTTGGTGCTGGAGTGTGATGAGGTAAATGGCTAGTCTCGCCAACAGCTTCTAAAATTTGTCCTATAGATATTTGTGCAGGCTCTCTTGCCAATTGATATCCGCCGATGCTACCACGAATTGATTTCACTAAAGATGCACGACGCATTTCTATTAGTAGTTTTTCGAGGTAAGGAGCTGGGATATCTTGGCGTTTTGCGATCGCTCTCACAGATGCAGGCCCATATCTTGGCTGTAAACTTAAATCTAGCAACGCCTTTACACTATAGTGTCCTCTGGTAGTTAATTTCATTTTGGCAAGTTTTGTTATTTGTCCTTTGTCTTTGTTGGCACTGCATCTCCCTGAAAAGAAATTCTGATGGTCGGCTTCCGACTCTGAGACTTCTTTAGTTTGTCGTTTCTAAATAACCAATGACTAATTACCATTGACCAATGACTAAGGATCAGTTTTGCTTATCATTCTGTGACTCAGTTCTCATCCTTAAGAAATAGACAAAATTTAGAGCGTTAGTTTAGAAAACTTAAAACTTATATAGTCTAGCAGGAATTCACAAACTATATATCTATATATATAGTTATCAGCATTGCCAGCATTTTCTAAAATAGATTGTCTTGCCAATATTGGTAATGGCATAACAATTGTGCATCTGAGTGTAATATACTTGGCTAGGTTGAGATAAAAACTAATGGATTATGTTCCTGTTAGCTCAACCTCAGCTAAAATAAAATCGATTCAAACACTTCAAACATTCATTTTCGACCTAAGTTGATGCCTAAACAGAAAAAAATTGAACCCTTACTCGGCGAAGAACTGCTCAAAAAAGTCAAAGAGCTAGAGAACGAGAGCAAAGAAGACAAAGCTAAGAAGTGCGGCTACTATACCGTTACCAAAAATGGTATAGAGCGCGTCAATATGATGAAGTTCTTAAATGCCCTAATTGATGCTGAAGGCATTCAGTTAGACAGTACACCCAGTGCTAATGGGCGTGGTGGACGTAGTGCTAGCTATAGAATTAGTGTGCAATCGAATGGGAACTTACTGATAGGTTCAGCTTATACAAAACAGATGAATCTTAAACCAGGAGATGAGTTTCTGATCACTTTAGGCAAAAAGCACATTCGTCTGAGACAGGTAGATCCAGAAGATCGCGAAGGTGATGAAGCCATAGAAGCCACGGCTTAATAAATGGTCATTAGTCAATTCTCCGTTGTCATTTGTCCTTTGTCCGTTGTCATTTGTCCTTTGTGAAAAACAATGACTATAAACAGTCATTAGTCAAGTGTCCTTTGTGAAAAATAATGACTAATGACCAATGACTAATGACTAATGACTAATGACTAATGACTATATCTGTAGTAGGCAAGATTGGTAAATAGTGGCGAAGTGCCTTGCGCGTCACTGCTAAATTACAGGTTAATGCAATTTGCTCTTTTTCTAATAAACCCAAAATGCGATCGGGTTTGTCTCGTGCTACCACTGGTAATTGATGTAAACCTCGAAGACTCATTCGGTCTAAAGCCTCAGATAAAAGTTCATCTTGCCATGCATAGAGAATTTCAGTAGTACAAATGTCTATGAGGGTTTGACTGGATAAATTATCGGGAATTTCGGTTAGAGAATTTGGGTATGTTTGCCAAATAGCAAGGGCACGGTTAATATCTTCCAAAGAAAGTATACCAACTAATTGCTCTGCTTCATCAATTACTAAAGCACTACGAACGCGATCGCGGGTCATTTCCACAGCGGCATCTAATACTCCCAAAGTTGCAAGTAACTTTTTGGGGCAGGGATACATGGCATCTTCTACCAAAATTTGCTGCACAATTTCTGATTGTTCATCTTTCAATTCCGAAAGACCAATTTGTTGTAGATTAGAGTTAGAGTTAAAAGTTGGTTTAATCCTTTCTACTAGCCAAACACTCAAACCCACAGCTGCCATCAACGGTAAAACAATTCGATAGTCGCGGGTTAATTCAAACAGCATTAAAATAGCCGTCAACGGCGCTCTCACGCTAGCAGCTAGCACTGCTGCCATTCCCACCATTGCGTAAGCTGGAGGAGCCGCCATTTGATCGCCAATTGTCGGGAATGCTACGGCTAACATTTTGGCGTAAGCCGATCCAAAAGAAGCACCTAAAAACATTGCGGGTGCGAACAAACCACCAATGAAACCACTACCTGCACTAATTGCAGTCATCAATAATTTCACCACCAACAACACCACCAATAAGTAGAGTGGAAACTCCACATCTTGAAGCATTGCTTCTACAGTTTCATAACCAACACCCAGAATTTGCGGGAACTGCAAAGCAACAACGCCAATAATTGCACCGCCAATAATTGGATGAATCGGCTGAGGAATTCGTCCCAAAAAATCAAAACCTGGAACTTTCCCAGCAAAGCAAGCTTTTGCTAAACGAATTGATTGGGTATAAGCCAAAGAAACGAGGCTGGCCCCTAAACCTAAGCCAAGGTAAAGAGGTAATTCCAAAGGACTGCGAACTTGGTAAACAGGTAAATCAAAAGCAGGTTGGGCCCCCAAACCAATTTGGGCAATTAATGCTGCTACCACCGCAGCTAGTAGTACCACACTGACAGCAGAAGTAGCGAAAGATGTCGCTCCCATCACCACCTCTAGAGCAAAAAATACTCCAGCGATGGGAGCATTAAATCCTGCTGCAAGTCCCGCCGCCGCGCCAGCACCCAATAGCAAACGTTGTCGTTCTTGAGATACATTGAGGATCACAGAGAACAACATGCCAAAATTTGCGCCAATTTCGACACTTGGCCCTTCTGGCCCCAAAGAAGCACCGCTCCCCAAAGTAACAGATGCGGCCAGCATTTTGCTAACTGGTCTTAGTGGTCGCCTAATCTCTGTTCCCTGAGAGGCGGCGATGAGAGATGAAAGTCCAGGGCCAAAGTCTTGAGTGCGCCAGCGCATCAAGCCAACAATTAATCCGCCAAGGGTGGGAACGCAGGCTAAAGTCCATGCACCCCAGCCGCCAATTTGACCCATTAAATTTTCCAGCATCAGCTGGTGAACCAACTGGATTAAATAGTGAAAGGTGACTACACCCATACCAGTACCACCGCCAATGAGCATGGCTAAAAACAGCACAACTGTTTCTGGCGATGGTTGAAAACGATTGATTAGGTGAGCTAAACGAGCGGAAGGTGTAGGAAAGGCAGGTTGTTCCGTTACCTTCCTCAGTTGAGTGGGAGGCAAGAGAGTCATTGAGAGGCGGGGTAAATGTAAGAAAAAATTTAAATTTTTATCTGTTATTTATCATTGTGAGCCATTATTTAGCAACCGGACAAGTAGACTTTATTTGCTTAACTTACAAAGCTTTAGCTAAAAATGTCATTGTGCAAAATTTGTGTGGGGAGAATGGTTAAATGAGAGACAATTATTACTTAGGGGTCAGCAATGCCTAAGTTAGGCGTAGCTGCGGCTAATGGGGTGCGAGCGAGCACCAACACTATTTTTTCTAGAGACAACAAAGTTTTTTCGACTGGGTGGACGCACCCGTAAACATGAACCATGAGTCATCCTTGTTTAAATCTAGCTATACTCGTGTTGCGACTATTGAGGCATCCTTGGTAGTAATAGAATGTATGTATGATTGATGCCTGATGTCAGATCGGACATTGACCCCAATTCAATATAGCTATTGTTATAGAGCGAGTAAATGGACTAGGCGGATGAGGTAAATGAATATACACACTTTTGATAATCATTATGTTACTTGCCCAATTTGCCAAAGAAATGCCACGCCAAGACCAGTTAAAACACGCATGGGCTTGTTTTGCTGTCCCTATTGCCAGGAAAGGCTAGTAGTTTGCCAAAGTGGTCATTATGTCCGCGATCCGTTTACTTGGAGACAATTGATGATGTCTTCGTCGCTACGTCGTCAAAGCCGACCTTTTGCGAGGATTCTCAGAGATTTTGTCCTACTCAAGCGTCCGATGGTAGCCTTGGCTGTAGGTAGCGCGATTTTCTTTGGTGCGATCGCTTTGACCCAAGAAAAGACAAGTTACGATCGCCAAATACTTCCCACAACAGAGAAAGTTAATGAACCAGGAAACAAATCTCAGTAAATGGATTACTTTTGTATAAATCAAATTCTACTTTGATTTTTGTAATATTATAACTAAATACTCTGATAAACCGTGTCTTATTACCCCAAATAGGACGCGGTTTTATATTATGTCCCTTTAAAGAGCGATCGCCCATTAGACATCTAATAAAATTAAATATGAGTTATCCATAACTCTTATAAAGATGTAGCACTGCTACCTCTTTACATTTATTTTTAGTAGTATCTATATGTGTTGTGTCTGTTTATCAACTATTGGAGTTGATGACACTCACCATCGCTTAAATTAGGTTCCAGATTTTACCAATACACGGGTATTTGAATATACCTTGAGTTAGTTAGGATGCTATTGACGCCTGAGTAAGGATTACAAACTAAGTAGGTTGGTGTAAAAATTCGTCGATGGGATAAGCTAAGAGCCAGGAGCCAGAAGCCACGAACCACGAGGGAAGAGGGTTTTAGCCTAGTTTATCTTTGTTTACATAGTTTGGTTTTATTATGCCAACTTACTTGTTGCCAGAGGTAATGAGTTAATAATTTATGCAGCTATAGTGCGACTAGTACTCTGTAATATCGCCTCTTGAGTATTATTTAAACTCTCAAACCGCGTCTTTATGTTTACTTTACAAATCAAATTTTATTATCTACCTTTAAAGAATTAAGGTAAATTAAAAAAAATGTAAATTTCTGCCGATCAGTACATTTAACTACACACTTGTCTCACTCATTGACTTTTTAAGCATGAATGACAATCAACGAATCATCCACCTAACCGAGGTTTCTGCACTCGATTTCCCGGCTGACAATAATTATAAGTATAAATGCCATTTGCAGGTAGTTTCCGAAGAGGGACAAAGCTTGTTGGAAAGGGATCTGCTGAACCGCATGCAACCCAGTTGGTTGGTAGATTTGAAAAACAAGGGAGACTGCACCATCGCCATTACTCTGCGTTACCGGGAAGGGGACATCACTCAACCTTGGCAGGATGCTGGAACGGTCGCGTTTGCCACGAAGGAGTGCTTAAATGGAGAGCGTAGCACTGAGTTAGAATTTCCGATTACAACTTGGAACCAGGCACCCCAATTGAAGCTAAAAACTCGCCTGACTCAGAGTAGCACTGAGGGAAGTAGCAGCAGCTTTACAATCTTGGGGAATCAAAACAGTACTCGCCGCACTCAAGGCATTGGCACTCAGACAGAGGGCGAGTTCAAGATGCCAGAATCTGTTCCTCTCTCGCCGCAAGAAGAAGTGATTGTCAAAGACGCTTGGAACAAGCTGCGAGCATGGAAAGAATTGCAGATGGAAAAGTTCTTGAAGCGCCTGTTGCTAGAGTCACCTGAATTAGAGTACATCTTCGGGGAAGCGATTAACAGCATCAATGACTTTTTCTTTGAGTTGTTTGATTGCTGCATCCACCAACTTCAGCCTGAAACTCAAAATATAATTGGAGAACCCTTAATGGGCGTACCTCCAGAAAAAGGGGATTCGTTTGACACGGTTGAGGATTACGGTGCGCTGTTTGCCGATATCGGGATGCGTCCCCAGCACTGGCTGAAGGCACGGCAGGTATGGATGTGGATGCTACCATCGATTCCTTACCTGGAAGAGTATGATCGCCAGGATTTAGTAAAAGGCGCAAACTCTGCTCTCTACCGCTTCTTCAATAGCCATGTGATTGTGCCGATGGTAGAGGCAATTCACCGCTACAATCGGGCTTTGCCGCCAGAAATGCTGCAAAAAATGGTGGGTTCCTGGCAAGTGTTCAGCCAGAATAAGCAAGTCATGGGGATGGAGTTTTATCAAATCCTGTTTGAGAAATATCCCTTTGTATTGCCGATTTTTGGACGAGCAGACATGGATTACCTGTCTCTACACCTGTTTCAGGCATTGGAATTTCTCATCCAATCCCTAAAAAGCGGCAGCAGTGATGAGATGATCCGAGAGTTGCGCTTCTTAGGGCAGGTACATATCAGTGCAGGGGTGCCATCCTGTGCTTATCCGGCAATAACTGATGCTATGTTTACCTTGTTTGAGCGGCATCTACCCGACTTCACGCCAGAGTTACGGCAGGGATGGCAGACGTTAATCGATCGCGCTGTAAATGTCATCAAGCTGCCCAAGCTGAATGAGGAACGATTGCTCAAAAAAGCCAAGCAGTACCTAGAGCTAATCGCCACTGAGCAGGCATGGGAACCGGAGGACAGGGCACGACGCTGGGCAGAAATTCAACAGGAAGTACACGCTACCGGAACCTATACCCACACGTATGAAGAAGTTGCGTATGGGGCACAAGTGTCATGGCGCAATGCTTCTAAGTGTGTGGGGCGGATTCAGTGGAATAATATGGTGATCCGCGATCGCCGCCACGTTACCGACCCTGATGAGATGTTCCGTGAACTCCAAGAACATCTACAGTCTGCGACAAATGGCGGTAATCTCCAGATTACGATGACCGTCTTTCGTCCCAAACATCCTAAGGAACGCTGGGGGCCACGCATCTGGAATCCACAATTAGCTCGTTATGCCGCATACGAGCAACCGGATGGTAGCATTCTGGGCGATCCTGCCAACCTGGACGTGACCAAAGCGATTATCAAATTGGGCTGGCAACCCCCTGAACTACCCACGGAGTACGACATTTTGCCTTTAGTGATTGAAGCTCCGGGTATAGAACCGAAGATGTACCACTGGAATCGGGATGAGATTCTGGAAGTGGAAATCGAGCATCCCACGATTTCTGAATTTAAATCATTGGGCTTCCGTTGGTACGCTGTCCCTGCTATTAGCAACTTCTCAATGCACGTTGGTGGCATTACTTATGCCTGCATTCCTTTTAATGGCTGGTACATGGGCACTGAAATCATGCGGGATTTCCTGGACGAGTACCGCTACAACAAGATGGAGGACATCGCCAAAGTTCTCAAGCTCGATACTAGTTCTGAGCAGACATTGTGGCGCGATCGCGTCGCATTGGAACTCAACGTTGCCATCCTCTACTCCTTCCAAAAAGCGAAGGTGACAATGGTAGACCATCAATCTGCCTCTCGTCAATTCCTGGCACACGACTTACGCGAGAAGAAAGCAGGACGCGAGTGTCCGGGGGATTGGGGTTGGGTCGTACCCCCATCGGGAGGAAGTGCTTGTCCGGTCTGGCACCACCAGATGCGCGACTTCTACTTAGAGCCAGCCTATCACCATGCTGCCGATCGCTGGGCAGTTGAAGATGGTATTGACCTGGAAAAATTGATCGCCACTACTGACGAGGACGACAACAAGCAAGACCGTATCCTGATTCTCTACGCTTCCGAAACAGGTACTGCTGAAGGCTTTGCGTGGAAAGTTGCTCGTCAACTCCAGCGATTCCGTCCCAAGGTAATGGCGCTAGATGAATACAACACCGACACCCTAGCATCAGAGAAACTCCTACTCATCGTCACATCCACCTTCGGCAATGGCGAAATACCTGGAAACGGCAAAAAGTTCCTCCAGTGGTTGAAGAAACAACCTGCGCGTTCCCTTGACGGTTTGAATTACTCCGTTATGGGCATTGGTAGTACTGTTTACGAAAACTTCTGCGCTGCCGGAATTTCGGTAGATAAGGCACTCGCCAAGGCGGGAGGTAACTGTATTGTGCCACTTCACAAAGGCGATGAAATCAAGGGACAAGCCGACACCTTCAAACAATGGTTAGGACTGGTTTCCCGCATTCTGGGTGAGGATCAAAGCTCCGCCGATGCGACAGCCCAAGCCGCACCTCAACTGAAGGTTACATTCTTGAGTCAGACAGAAGCAGCACATGTTTCACCAGTAGAAGTGAGTGGAGACAGAGGTGTGGAAGTACCTTTGGTTGCCAATAGCGAACTGCTCAAAGAAGTGATTCCCGGTAGCCGTTCTACTCGCTATCTTCTCTTTGATATTTCTAATACCGATTTGCAGTATGAAACAGGCGATCATGTTGCAGTTTATCCTTGCAATCCGGCGGAGTTGGTGAATCAGTTGTGCGATCGCCTCTCAGTATCCCCCAACACCTATTTCACAGCTCGTTATCTAATGCCTGATGGTACAGAATTAGAAGAAAAACCTCCTGTTACCGTTCCCACAACCATCGGACAGGTTCTCTTAGAAGACCTCGATCTGACTTTGCGCGAACCATTCAACGACCTGCTGACCTACCTGTACTCGGCAGCAGAAAATTCCCAGGAGAAACAACGCCTAGAAACCTGGTTGGAAATTCTGCGGCAAGGAGACGACCATCCCGACAGCATCACGCTTAAGAAAACGATCGCGGACAACTTCATCAACGTTGTCGATCTGTTCAATGAGTTTCCTTCTGCCCAAATTACACTGGAAGTCCTGCTAGAGTTGTTGCCGAAGCAGAAACCACGCCTCTACTCCATTTCCTCCTGTCCTCTGCTTCATCCTCAGCACATCCAAATCACAGTTGGAGTGTTGCAAGTTAAAACGGATGCAGGTAAAACCCGTCAGGGACTCTGCTCCAACTACCTTGCCGGACTTGAAGCGGGGGCAAAGGTTCGGATCAGTGTCCGCACCTCCGGCTTCCGTCCACCTACCGATCCACTCGCACCAATGCTGATGGTTGGGCCGGGTACGGGGGTATCGCCGTTGATTGCCTTCCTCCAGTATCGGCAAGCCCTATTGCAGCAGGAGACACAATTAGGTAATGCTTGCTTGTACTTTGGCTGTCGCGATCGCAGTGACTTCCTCTATGGAGAGCAACTTGTAAGCTGGCAGAATCAAGGCGTGTTGTCAGGGTTAGAAGTTGCTTTCTCGCGTCTGAACGACAAGAAAGTCTATGTGCAAGGTTTAATGCAAGAAAAAGCTGAAGAACTCTGGCAAATACTCAGCCATCCACAATGTCACTACTATGTCTGTGGCGATGCCAAGATGGCAAACGATGTGTTTGAAGTGTTTATGGCGATCGCTAAAACGGAAGGAGGACTATCGCATATTGAAGCTGTTAGTTTCTTCAACAAAATGAGGCAAGAAAAACGCTTTTTCAGTGATGTTTGGGGCGTAGTGCTGAACTTCAAGGAAGCGATTAAAGAGGTACAGCATGACAACTACTCGAAAGCTGAAAAATGGCTTGAGCGTGTGCAGGAATCTGCTGATGGTCAAGCCACTGTTCACGAGGAATTGCAACTGCTAACTATCTAAAGAAGGGAATGGGGAGAAGTTGCAGTCAGTTTTTCCCCTCTGCCCCTCTGCCCCTCTGCCTCTTATGCCCAATGCCCCATATTTACAGCCGATTAATATCTTTTGTGACTAATTTCCAACCTTCAGCTTGGTCAATTAGCTTCATCGACTCTAGTTCAAGACTGTTGAAATCAGATAGATTAAGCAGGAAATAGGGTTGGCCGTTGTAGTGCCAATAATATTCCAGTTCACCAACAGAAGCGGGAATGATGGTGCGATCGCTATAATAATCCAACGAGGGACGATGGTAAGGAAAAGATGTGTAAATCTTCCGCGTCGCTGGATTTGCCCGTACAATCATAGCGGCGACTGGTTTCACTGGATAGGCTTCAGATAATTCCCAAACCCAGTAGTTAGATTTCATTAACAGCAGCAGCGAAATATAACTTCCCCAAAACAAAATCTTCAGAAATTGTCCGTCGCCTCGTTCTGCCAAAATAGCTGCTAAGGTCATAGTTAAAGCTACGGCGGCAAAAATCAGTTGTAAGTCTGTTTTTGGTGTTATACCCGAACTGAAATAAATACTACCAGCAGAAGCAGCCACAGCAAGAATTGCCAAACCAGCAACCCAAGCACGGGGATAAGATGAGAGTAAAGGCGAATTTTCCGTATCTGATAATTGGATACCAAAAGCTAAAGCTAAACTAGGGTAAATCGGGAATAGATACCAGGGAACTTTGGTAATCATGAAAGAAATTACCAGTAGATAAACCCCACTCCACGCCATTACTAGTTTTGCCCAGCTAAGGTTGCGATTTTCCCAGGTTAAGCGGACAGTTTGTGGTAAGAATAATAACCACGGCCATGTGTATTTGAGAAGTTCAATCACATAGTACCAAGGTGGTTCAGAATTCCCTTCTACAACTGAGCCAATTCGGCCTAGTGATGGGTTGGCAATACCAATTTGGGCGAAAGTATAACCATAGTGAATTAGTTGGGCACTATACCAACCAGCTACAGGTAGAATGCCAATTAAGATTGCGATCCAGAGATAGTAACAAGTGAGCAATCGTGGCGTATCCCAAAACAGAAATACAATTGCGATCGCACCGAGTAATACACCTAGCAGTCCTTGAGTTAAACAAATAAACCCAAAGCTAATGCCAACACCAAGACAATAACGTAAATCTCGGCGCGATCGCAACACGCACAACATCATCACCATCAAAAAACTTACCATTGCCCCATCCAACATTGCCAGCCGCCCATGACGTACCACGGGTAGCATTGTTAGGTAAATCAAGGCGCTATAAATAGCAGCCCAACGTTGGCGAAATATCTCTCGAGCAATGCAATACAGTAAAGGTACAGATGTTGCTGTTAAAATTGCTCCAGGTAGGCGCGTTGTCAACTCATTTTCGCCTCCTAGAGAATAAGCCCAAGCTATCAGCAAATGCATCAAAGGCGGCTTGTCATGATATGGTTCGCCTCCTAAGGTTGGGTAAAGCCAACGCATTGAACCTGCTGGGGCGTGCCAAATTTCACGAGCAACCTGTGCCACAGTACCTTCATCCCAATCTCGCAACGGCAACCCTCCCAGATTGATGCTAAACAGTAATACTGCTGCCAACAGCAATACTATTAGCCATACCCAATCAATCCATTTGCCAACCGTGCGATGCTGTTTTTCCAGATGACTCCAAATAAAGCTTCCTTCTTGCATATTCTCTGGTAATCATTTTACTTGCTGGTTTGATTACATAGAGACATCTAGCGAATCTCCCATGTTGCCACCCAGTAACAACGTATGTTCTTAACAATTGCTAGTTTCCAAGATTAACTCAATTTTTTATAATTAGCGCTATTTTTCAAAAAAAAATTGGTTATTTAAATAACATTTAAGTCAATAAATGCTAAAAATAATACAAGCCATCGATTATTTATTACCTGTTATATAGTCCGTAAATAAACTTGTATTTTATGTTGAAGGTGACGCTTAGTTTAAATTTTATCTGGCTAAGTCCAAAAAGTTTTTAACTGATTGCTACACCAATTAAATTGTATACTGAATACTTAAAAATTTTGCCTATCAAGTTATTGAATAGTAGTCTTACAAAAAAAATAATTATTTATTGTGTAATAAATTAAATTCAAAAATTATTAATTGAAAATAGTTTTTAATAAGCCTGTCTAAATAAACTGATTTTGCTTTTTTAATTTTAATTAAGCAACTCTTGAATTTAGATATCTATGAGATACAATTTTTTAAGCAATTTTGATAACAAAAAACAGCTAAAAAATTATTGGAGACTGTCAATGAATTTACCTGTAGTTGTAGATATTACTCTTGGCATGGTTTTTATTTACTTGATTTTGAGTTTGCTAGCTTCGGAAATCCAAGAACTAATTGCCACATTATTACAATGGAGAGTTAAACATTTAAGAACTTCAATTGAATTACTTTTATCAGGTGGTAGTGAAAGTGACAAATCAGATATTATTAATGCAATCCATTTAGTACAGAAACTTTATAACGATCCTTTGATTAATACCTTGAATCAACAAGCCAAGGGTAAAGTAGAAAAGCATTTCCAGGAAATTACTAAAAAACCCGATAAAATAGTCCTAGAAAAACAAAGCGGCCCTTCCTATTTACCTTCTGAAACATTTGCAATTACTTTATTAGATGCTTTAAAAATTCCCCAGTTAATTAATTACGTTAAACATCCTAGTGAAGAAGCAAAAACCAACTTACAGATGATATTAGCCTCTTATAAAGAACTTAAAAAAGGTATTAATAATCCAAATAGTGCAAGTTACACAAAAATTCAAGAAATTTATGGAGAGATCGATCAGAAATTTATAGATTTTGTTAATAAAGAGTTACCTGATGAAGTTCCTAATAATTTAATTAAGAGCCTGAGTGTAATTGCTCAACGTAGCAGGATAAAGGTTAGCGATCTCACAGAGGAAGTAAATCAATTTAAAAATGAAGTAGAAACATGGTTCGATCGCTCGATGGATCGAGCCAGCGGTGTTTATAAGCGAAATGCCAAAGGAGTTGCTATTTTAATTGGAATATTAGTTGCCTTTTTAACCAATACTGATACATTTCACTTGGTTAAAAGACTATCGGAGGATTCAGTTATCCGCTCTACTATTATTCAAAGTGCAAGTAGTCAACAAATCGATTATATTAATAATGAAGCAGCCAGAAAGAATATTGAAAAATTATTAGGAAATTCTTCTATACCGATTGGATGGCAAAATATTAATCAACAGTTTGAGTTATTAGATACGACGAAATCGAATAGAGTTTACATCAGAATTTCACAGGTTTTTAAATTAATTTGCGGTTGGTTAGTGAGTGGTTTTGCTATTGCTATGGGTGCGCCTTTTTGGTTTGATATCCTCAATAAAGTTATTAATGTGCGGAATGCAGGTCCAAAACCTGTTGCGTATACTAAGGATCAACCGTCTCAAAAATAGCGTTTCAATTAAAGCAGTTTTCATGTATTTGAACCACATCTGTTGTAGGGGTGCAAGACCTTTGGCCCCTACAACAGATGTGGTCTATTTACCTGAAAATAGCTGTAAATCAAAAAATAAAAATAACTTGGAGTTTTAATTCTTTATTCTGACAAACAATTTCAATTTGCCTAATAAATTCTCGAAAGTAAAATCTTCGTTCTGTTTCCGACAAATCTAACCAAAATTGTGGTATTGAAACAGCTTGAGCAACAGAACGCAAGTTAACTGGAGGGAGAATTGCCAACTTTGCTTCGAGTGCAGAAATTTCTGTGCGGAGTTTGTAAGCCCTTAACTTTGCTGTTTCGGCATCTAAAATTCCAGTTTCAATTAAAGCGGGTAACTGAGCAAGTATTTCTTGCTGACGAGCGATCGCTTGTCCTAAACTATTCTTGAATGCATCCAACTGAGGAAAATTCATTCCTGCTACCGCCAGAGGTAAATCACGGCAAACGGTTTCAATGGTATGTTCCAACACCTGTTGATAGGGAATAGCCTTACACTTAGGGCTTTGGGGACAGCTAGTAGAACGTAAATAAAGATACTCTTTATCTTGGTTGCGTTGGGTAACACGGGTAACTGTCAGATGCGACTGACACTCAGCGCAGACAACCAACCCAGCCAGAGAACGCGGTGCGCTAGCAGTTCGGGATGGTAAACGGCTGTTACGCCGTAAAAGTCGGTCAACTTGGGCTGCTTCTTCCTTAGAAATTATTGGAATATGGGTATTGGAGATAATTTCACCATTTTGGTAAGCTGTATTGCCGCGATAAACTGGATTAGTCAGCCAGCGTCTTCCTGTGGTTACAGAGATTTTCTTGCCGTATTTTTTCGCCAAGTAACGCACTGAACCCCGCAGGGAACCATAGAGTAAAAAGTGTTCAAAAAAATCTTTGACTACTGGTGAAGTACTGCGGTCAATGGTATATTTTCCCTTACCTCTGCGATAGCCGTAGGGAACTTTGCCGGGTGGCGGTGCAACCTCAAGACGATTACGGGCGTGTCCTTGGCGGATGCGACGGCTGCGTTGCTGACTTTGGATTGCGTGTAGTAAATTCAGCAAGTCAGCGCCCAGAGGGTAATTTTCGGAAGTGTAGGGTTGTTCAGTGGCGATTACTGATATTCCCATGACTTCGAGTTGATTGAGGCGATCGCTAATTTCCTCTACGGTATCACCCAATTCTTCTAACCGACGAATCAGGAGATAATCTGCTGGTTCAGCTTGGCAATCTGTGAATAATTGTTGTAATTGCGATCGCAAAGAAGAGTCTGGCTTGCCCAAATCTTCATAAACCCGATCCACCTCCCATCCCCAATCGGCTCGATCGGGAGAAGTTTCTAATAACGGATCGGTGTAAGAGTAGGCAATTATTTTCAAAGGTTTAGCGCAGCCTCACAAAGAAGTTGTCCTCTTGATAGATCGATACCACCTTCTAGCTGTTTGCCTAAAAGAGTTTCCAAACCTCGATCGAGATTTGAAATTACTCTCGCCAAACCAGCCTCAGCGTAGGCGTAGCCCGCCGCAGGCATCGCTTCCATAATCGCGTCGTCATCTTTTATTTTAAGTAAATCCCCAAAAGTAACATTCTCCCGCACAGTAGTTGGAAAACGAGCGTAATCTTGCATTACTACATCAATACGCGATCGCAACTAAGCATGGGGTGATTCCTGTTGTTTGAAGCGCGTTTGATTAAATAGGCTTTATGGGCGAAGATGCGATCGCGTTTGAGATCAAAAGAAAATGCGATCGCCTCTACTCCATAAAGACTGAGCAAAGCTAATTTTTGCAACTTTAATGCAATAAAGGTATTCTTTGATGCATTAAAGGTGCAGGTCGATGCAACTTAGTTGCAAGCCGATGCAATAAAGGTGCTTTTCGATGCATCTAAGTTACAAGTCGATACATCAAAGTTGTTCTTCGATGCACCTAAGTTGCACGTCGATGCATTTAGCCAATTTGTAGGGTGAGCAAACATTTGCCCACCCAATACTCTTAAACGGAGGTAAAATTGTTTTGTGTCAGCGTCGTGGTATTAAACCCAGTCAGCACCGCTAAAGTTTGATTGCCTATACGAATCTCATTCCCAGAGAAAGATAACTGACTATAGCTCAAACCAGCCAAGCCGATTTTATCGCTCTGACCTAAACTAAAGTCAGTGATTGTATCCCGACCTGCGGCTTTCTCCAACACAAAGATATCGCTACCAGTCCCGCCAGTCAGGTTATCATCTCCCTTGCCAGCGTTGAGGAAATCGTTACCCGCACCGCCGACAAGTAAATTTTGACCGTTACCTCCAATAAGACTGTCGTTACCGTCACCGCCATCGAGTTTGTCATCACCGTTATCACCTTCGAGACGGTCGTTATCAGCATCCCCTAAGAGTGTGTCTTGACCATTACCGCCATAGAGTTGATCGTTGCCAGTACCGCAAAAGAGTAAATCATCACCATTCTCACCCACAAGGTTATCGTTACCAGCATTGCCGGAAAATAGTTATCATGTTTTACAGCACTTCAAAATATGAAACGATCGAAGTAGTGTGTTGTATATTGGCTTACGGAAATTGACTATTTCATCTCATCAAATTGCCAAGAAGGGCAACTCTACAGAAGAACCGATTTTAACAGATTCAGAAACAGAATGCGATCGCGCAGAGAACTACAAAGGCATTGATATTAGCGATCGCATCACTGACCAAATTTACTAGCAGCGAACCTGCAATGCTGGAGAGTAGTAGCGGTTGCGAAAGTATCACAGCGATGGCATTCTGCGTTGTCCCCGTACTCAATAAGCGGGTAATTTCATCAACGATCGTTTTGTTGAGCCAAATAGCGATCGCTGGGCCTGCACCACCCATTAATGTCAGTATTGTTATATAGCGTAGCTCCTTTGGAACTACCTGTATCACTGTTGCTACACTCCGGCGAAATGCTTGGAATGGAGAAATTTTAATTATTTGCATATATTTCAAAGTAGCAAATAATAGCAAAATTCCCAGACAGACGTTGCGATCTCAATTCAACGGATTTACTTAGCTTTAAAGATGATACTGTTTATCAAACTATGTCATCTTTATTTGCGTGATTCGTGAATTTTTTGTCTAGCATAATGTTTAGTGCAATTGGTACGGCAGACTTTGAGGGATACATCTTTACATAACCCCGCATTTCTCACAAGCTTATGAAGCGTTTGATAATGAGTAATGGGTAATGAGTAATAAGTAAAAGAGCAACAGGCGCAATACCAGTGCAAGAACTTGTACATTCTTACTCACTACTCATTACTCCTTACTCACTACTCATTACTCCTGCATTCGAGGTGTGGTGAGAAATCCGGGATAACACCCTACACTATGCCCACGCCAAGCAAGCGCTTGTCTCTAGTTCTGGGGAAAAGGGGGCGATAAGCTACGCCCCGCTTTATAGCGATGCCTGCGGCGGGCTACGCCTACGCCTTTTCACCTCAGCCAACAAATAATAACAACCAAAATCTGTATATGTACTAATATGCAAAGGGAGCTATTTCTCCTTTATTAAGCAGAATTATTGCCAAATTTCACCATGATGAATAACTGGTTTGATACAGCTCGATTGGGGATGTTTATTCATTGGGGACATAGTTCTCAACAAGGATGTGAGTTATCTTGGCCGTTAGTTGGGGGTGTATTCAGCCTACCTTTTTGCAAAGATATTCCAATTGAGAAATATCACTCCACAGCTAATACTTTCAATCCACAGCAATACAATCCTCAAAAATGGGCAGATTTAGCAAAAAGTCTAGGAATGAAATATGCCATATTAACAGCCAAACATCATAATGGTTTTGCCCTATTCCATACGCAAGAATCAAACTTTTCAATAGCATCTGCGCCTTATAAAAAAGATATTATACGTGAATATATTGAAGCGATGCGCTCTGTAGGATTGCGTATTGGTCTTTATTTTTCGCTTAGTGACTGGCATCATCCAGACTATCCAGCTTTTACAGAAGCAGATAAACCTTATCGCTTTGACCAGCTACCTCAACCTACAGCGCAACAGTGGGAGCGATATATCCAATTTATGTTCAATCAGATACGAGAATTATTGACCAACTATGGTCAAATTGACATCATTTGGTTTGACGGAAGTTGGGAACGCACTCCAGAGCAATGGCAGGCTCAAGAATTAGCAAAAATGATTCGTGATTTACAACCTAATATTCTCATCAACGATCGTCTTCCGAATTGTGGAGATTTTGAGACTCCTGAACAGTTTATTCCTCCTCACCCACCCGATCGTACTTGGGAAACTTGTCTGACTATTAACGAGAGTTGGGGATATAATTCAGACGATCGCAACTTCAAATCCTCTCGTCAATTGATTCATACCCTTTGCGAAGTAGCAGGCAAAGGGGGCAACCTCTTGCTTAATGTTAGTCCAATGGGTAATGGACAAATCCCTCGTGAGCAGTTAGAGCGTCTCAAAGATATAGCAGATTGGATGGGGAGCCACTGTGAAAGTATACTTGATACAACCCCAGGATTAGAACCGTGGCAATTTTATGGCCCCTCAACTCGTAAGGGCGATCGCATTTATCTACACCTATTAATGAAACCTTACGAGACAATATCAGTTAGGGGTATACCAATCAAACAAGTAAAATCGGTGTTTGTTCTTGCTGACGGCACAGCACTAACCTACACAACTCGCTGTGCAATTATTGATTCTATCCTCAATTCTAATCCGTTAGGAGAATTAACAATTGATGTACCTGAATCAGTAATTAATCCATACGTTACAGTGATTTGTATTGATATTGATTCTTGAGTCATTAATGTAAATTCATTAACAGTACAGCGATCGCCCCAATTCTTAGAGGAAAAGAGAGCGACACCGATAGCATAGCGTTAGCGACGTAGGAGCGTCACAGCCCCTTAAAGTAGCGATCGCATACAAAAAAGCCCAGTCATCTCTAACTGGGCTTTTAGCTATCTCAATCAATTATTGGAGGTGAGTAATTTCGCACTTATGCAGCGGGTTGTTCTAGATTAACCTTGACAACTTTGTTCTTTTCTTCCTCGGACTTAGGCAGTGTCAAATTCAAGATACCGTCTTTATAATCTGCGGTGACATTGGTATTTTGAACCCTAGCAGATAGAGGAATTACACGTTGGAACTTGCCGTAGTAAAATTCACTCTTGGTAATACCCTTGTCTTGAGTTTTAGTTTCAGACTTGCGCTCACCGCTAATGTGAACAGCATCTTGGGTGACTTGAATATCTAAGTCTTTAGCTTCTAGTCCTGGCAGTTCTAGCTTGAGATGAATCGCATCATCGGTTTCGTGTAACTCAGCAGCCGGTACTCTGATAAAGCCTTTTTCAGACCGTGCAGATGGTACTCTGCTATCTCCAAATAAGCCGTTGATGTGACGTTCTAAAGCGTTCAATTCTTGCCAGGGGTTGTAACGAACTAGTACCATAACTCTTTCTCAGAAAAAATCAGCTATTGTTTAATCGTTTTTGCACTTGATTTTGTGCTTATGTATTCATAATAAGTATGGTTCAAACTCCTGTCAATTCGGTAATCATCACCTAATTAAATGATGATTACCGCACTTAATTAAACCTCAAAAAAGATTACGGTTTACTCTAATTTGTTTGTTCGGTAAACCAGAATCATAACTATTAAGACCAATGATAATCAACTACCTAATCTGCTGTTGAGTGGGAGGCTTGAGAATAGGTTTAGCTGATTGGGTTCCACCAATGCCTTTGATATTCAATCCGCACTTGCTTAACGTCAAGCTCAGATTCTAAAAACACGAGTTTTTCTAGTTGCTGTAATCCCATATTTTCAAACTGTGCTAATTCTGAGTCTGATAATGGCCAAGGTGGCCCAGAGGGTTCAACTTCTGTATCTCGAACACGAGTAATCAGCAAAAGCGTGCCACCAGGAGCAACAAAGGAGGCAACTGAAGAAATAACCCCAGAACGCACATTCAACGGCAAAGCTTGAATATTACGACATTCAAAAACAAAATCAAAAGCTTGATGCCATTGTGAGGGTATTGCTAACAAATCTGCAACTACATAGTTGACAGTCGAATCTGGAAATCGCTCTTGACACCAAGCGATCGCTGTTGGTGAAATATCAAAAGCAGTTACTTCAAATCCCAGATGAGCTAAAGCTTCGGCATCATCTCCCAAGCCGCAACCAATGACTAGCACCTTTTGCCCAGAAGCGAACGGTTGATGATTCGTCAACCAATCTTGTAGATAAGGGTGAGGAGTTAACTTTGCCCAAGGAATTTTTGCTGTATCACCTTTAGCTTCGGTATATAACACTTCAAACCATGCCGATGGTTCTAATTTTTGTACAGCTTCGGTAGCTAATTGTTTAACATAAAATCGTAAATCTTCAGGTTGCTGTTCAAACATAAAAACTCACATTACTAACAATTGTGCAAAACTCCCGAATCCCCTAAATATTGTAGATAAGGAAAAGCGATGCCTACGGTTTACTCTATTACACTATCAGGCAAGGATTTGTTACAGTTAAAATTACTTTGACAGGAGTACGGAGCCTCTGCTTGGGTGAGAACAGCAAAACAAGAGGTAGTATATTTTTGTAATTAGACTGCAAAGAAAGAGCTTTAAAGCTATTCTTGTAATTAAAGAGCCTTGGACTTGCTGTAATAAATTAAATTAGCAACCATATATTTAGCCGAGTTTTACAGGCTGATTTTGGACAATAATTCTTTAAAACTGGTTTCAACTCTGGACAATAATTCTTTAAAACTGATTTAATTGCTGAAAGCCGCGAAAATACGTAACTTATGCCCCTGAACTGGAAAAAATGGACATTAATTCTTTAAAAGTGACAATAATTATTTAATGTACAAATGGACAAATGGAGAATAACGGATTCGAACCGATGACCTCTGCGGTGCGATCGCAGCACTCTACCAACTGAGCTAATTCCCCTTAATCGGTGCTAAGTCAAGAGTAATATTACTCATTAACTCAAAACATTATCACCATAGATTATTCTAACATTCTGTTACCGATGGTTGAGGCTGTTTTTGGGAATAAACTTTTTGCACCCGTTCGAGTTCCAAATCACTGAGATAATCAACAGTCCAGTTACAGCAGCGCTGAAGCATGTGGAATGGGTAAGTATTCGCTACACCAACAACTTGCATTTGCGATCGCTTCGCTGCTTCAATACCTGCTGGAGTATCTTCAATTGCCAGACACTCGTATGGTTGAAGATTCAATTCGGGATATTCTTTATTTAGGCGTTTTACTGCCAGTAGATAACCATCGGGTTCTGGTTTACTGGTAGTGATGTCATCACCCGCGACAATAATTTTAAAATGTTCGGCTAGTTTAGCGCGATTGAGTACCAGTTCTATTTCTGTACGAATCGCGCCACTAACTAATCCTAGTTTCAGATTCTGCGATCGCACCTGAAATATTAAGTCTTCTACACCTGGATATAAAGGCAGTTTCTTTATTTTTTCTAATTCCACCGTATAAGCTTGGGCTTTGCGGTACAGCAACTGAGTTAAATAGTTTTCGTTGGCTACTCTACCACGATTAGCGAGTAGTTGCTGAAAACAAGCGCGATCGCTGCGTCCTAAAGAAGCTTGACGCTCACTGACTTTTTGGGGTTGGAGATTTTCTTCAATGAGAATCTCATCTATCAGTTGCAGGTGGATTGGCTCATCGTTAATGATGACACCATTAAAATCAAAGAGAACTGCCTTTAAACTCATGCCATTATGCCAAACGCTGGAGAACCAAGTCCCTCCAAATCATTATTATCTACTGATGTGGGAGTATAATGACGGACATTTTCGGTTGCTATTGGTTTTATGCCGCTAGTTACCTGATTTATCCACCATACATCCTGCGATCGCACTGCTTCAAATCCGGCTGCACCCATATTCGCTTCTGTACTACTAGCAGCATATTCACGAATATATGGCTCCTCAAAAACGTCATTGAGCCATTCTAACTGGCGCAGAGTCTTCTGATTGCCATCTAGAATTAATACTTGTCCTCCAGTTACCAGCAACCGGAAGCTTTCTCGCAGAATTGCTAGGGACACCGCATCTGGTGTTTCGTGGAATAGCAAAGAAGCTGTTACTAAGTCAAATGTTGCATCCCTCAAACCAGTTTTTTCAGCATTTCCATGTCGCCAAAGGATCTCCAAGCCAGCATTTCTAGCTTTCTCTTCCGCCCTTACCAGCATATAGGGTGATAAATCCAAACCAATAACTTCCGCTTCGGGGAAAGCTTGTTTTAACATTAAAGTAGTGGAACCAGTACCGCAGCCTAAATCGAGTATGCGTCGTGGTTTCACCTGCACAGCATCAACTAAAGCTTGACGGACAATACTTTCATTAGGCGGTAGAACGTATTGAGTAACCGGATCGTAAGTAACTGCTGCATCGGAATTGAGATATCCACCAGCAATCCCGTGAAAGTTTTGATTACTGTAGTACGACGGAATTATGACATCATCTCGCCGATAGCGATCGCTCTCTTTTTCCCAATTAATACTATCAGCGTAACGCCGTAACCCATCTTCATCAATCAAAAGACGCACTACAGGGGATAAAAAACGTTCCCAGATTGTATCTTGACGCACTGCCATATTCTGTCAGAACTTTAAGGGGTTATTTAAAGAAAGTGATTTTCTTTACAAATTTTAATACATCTGGCAAACATCTGCTTTCTCTCTGTGGTGATAGGTTGACGCTTGTAATTTATTTTGTTACATTTGTAGTATAAAAATGTAACTCCTAAAAGTAGTTCTTCAGCTTCACGAAAATTGAGGGAGCCAAATGAAAGACAATACAACATTTAAATTGCTACAACTAATTAGGTAATGGGTTATAAATCATACCGATAATTATTACTGCCCCATACCCAATCGAAAATCTAAAATTTAAACTTCAAAATAGAAACGATTATGCCCTACGAAAAGTTAGAAATTACCACACCAGCACCCGTCTTATCTTGGGCAAATCACTCTTTGGGCCCAGAAGAAACCAAGATGGCCAAGAATGTGGCATCATTACCATTTGTATTTAAGCACGTGGCATTAATGCCAGACGTTCACTTAGGAAAAGGTGCTTTAGTGGGTTCTGTAATTGCAACCAAAGAGGCAATTATCCCAGCCGCTGTCGGTGTGGATATTGGTTGCGGTATGAGCGCTATCAAAACAGCATTTACCGCCGAACAACTAGAAGGTAAACTGAAGAAAATCCGCCTGGATATTGAAGCAGCAATTCCGACTGGATTCAACGAAAATAAAGACGTTGAAAAATCTGTTAGCAATTGGCAGCACTGGGATGATTTTAAAGACTTGCATCGCGGCGTGCAAGACCTACAAGGTAAAGCAATGAAACAGATGGGTTCTCTGGGTGGAGGAAATCACTTTATTGAAGTGTGCCTCGATACAGAGAATCAAGTTTGGCTGATGCTGCATTCTGGTTCGCGTAACATTGGCAATAAACTCGCTCAGTGCCATATTCATACAGCCAGGGAATTAGCAAAAATGGCAGGTAATAAATTACCTGACCCAGATTTGGCTCACTTTGTCGCTGGTACGCCAGAATTCCAGGCATATTGGCACGACTTACAATGGTCACAAAACTATGCGCGTGTCAATCGCGATGTGATGATGGCGCGTTTTAAGCACATAGTTGAGAAGCATCTCGCAGGTGGGAAGGCAACTAAACCTTTATTGCAGGTTAATTGTCATCACAATTACGCCGAAAAAGAAGTGCATTTTGACGAGGATGTTTACGTTACTCGTAAAGGTGCAGTCCGCGCCCAGACTGAAGATTATGGGATTATTCCTGGTTCGATGGGGGCAAAGTCTTTCATCGTCAAAGGTAAAGGTAATGCTCATAGTTTTTGTTCTTGCTCTCACGGTGCAGGGCGTTTGATGTCTAGAAATAAGGCAAAAAATGTCTATACACTGGATGATTTGATCGAGCAAACAAATGGCGTGGAATGCCGCAAAGATGAAGGTGTGTTAGATGAGATTCCTGGTGCTTACAAGCCGATAGAACAAGTTATGGCAAATCAAGCAGATTTGGTTGAGGTTGTAGCAACACTCAAGCAAGTTCTTTGTGTGAAGGGATAAGTTTCTAGGGTGGGTAATGCCCACCTTTTTTATTTTTTTAAACGTAAAGGGACGCTGAGGTAAGCGCAGAGGTACGCTGAGGCATAAATGATTGTTTTAAGTGAATCGACTGAATAAATAGAGCTATCTGCTAGCGTTAGCGAAAATAAATTAATGACTAAAACTGCCCAATTCTTACTTAATGTAGAGATAATTTTCTATTGTATTAAGCCAATTCATCAAATCAGCCTCACTGGCGAAATCTAGTAATACTTCACCCAAGTTTTCTAACTGAGCCAAGGACAACTCTTGCAACCGAGATTGCAACTGAGAATTAATTGAACCAAGCCGACGAGTTAATAGACGTATCACTAGCCTTAGTTCTGATTGTCTTCCTTGCTCAAGACCTTGTTCAATTCCTTGTTCAATTCCTTGTTCAATGCCTCGTTGTCTACCTTCTTGCAGTCCTTCTTCAAGAATTTCTTGATAAATGGCAGATTCTCTCATATCTTCTCTCCTCAAAAACTGACGAATTAGTTCTGGCTCGAATACCAACCCTGCTAGAAGTTGGGTACATACCGAGATACTCTGCTTGGTGGCTTCTTCTTCAATCATACTCACCTGAACTGCTACCTGTTGGAGTAAGCTTTGAGGAGAATCTGTTCGCGCCAAAGTTGCCAGAGGTAATAAACCAGGAGATAACAATAAAGGTTCTGGATCTTGTTCCCAAATTCGGATGATGCGGTAACGGTGGGTAGTATTGCGGGCAGTAAATTGATCTACAAAGACAGCTTCTGAAGTTGTCGGTTTAAGAAAAATTACTATCTGCTCGATATCGCAATTGTATTGTCGATATAGCCGCACCCAATAGTCCAGCATCCGTAGTGGCAAAGGTGGAGTCGATGCTGGTAAGGTTTGAAACTCTAAATGCAGTATTTGATTGGCAGTTTGCAAAAAGGTTACTGAATCGGCACGAATTGGTTCTTGATTTAATTCTGTTTTGAGAATCTGGATATCCGTTGCCTCAGATGCAAGTAAGTAGCGGATAAAATCTTCTGGATACTGCTCAACTAGATATTTTAGGGTGTTGTCGTATGTCACTCGTGATAAATAGCTAGGCGTAAATCAATTAAATATTTGTAGTATTGAAGTGCAAGTATTGTTTGTTGTTAGCGCTACTCTACGAAAAACTGCTGTTCGCTCATAGCGCTAACATTTAAATTTGGTGTTTTTTCAAAACTACAGTGTCAAAGATTGAGGATTTGTCTCAATCAATTTTGCTAAATCTTGCAAGAACGCCGCAGCATGGGCACCATAAATAATCCGGTGGTCAGAGGTAATATTGACTTGCATTTGTTGACGCACGCCAAATAAACCGTCGGGTGTTGCTACTACTTGCGGACGAGATGCCCCGATCGCTAAAATTGAACCTTGTCCAGGCGGCAAAATCGCATCAAATTTATCCACGCCAAACATCCCCAAATTGGACAGGGTAAAAGTACCACTGTTGTATTCTTGAGGCTGTAGTTGTTTTGCCCTGGCACGTTCTACCAAAGACTTCCAAGTACGCGACAGAGAATATATATCCACTGCGTCTGCATTTTGCAGCACAGGTGTAATCAATCCGCCATCATCCATCGCTACTGCTACGGAAATGTTGATATCAGAATGATAAACAATACCCTGGTCTGAGTAGCTAGCATTTAACAATGGGTGTTTTTGCAATGTCACTGCTACAGCTTTCGCCAGTAGCGCTGTCATTGTCACGCCTTTGGATTTAATTTGTTTATAAAGTTTGTCTAATCCATCGGTGGTAATTGTATAACCGACACGGAAGACGGGCACGGATATGGTAGCTACCATGTTCCGCACTACGGCATTTTGGAAGGTAGTTAAAGGTACGGTTTGACCAGGAACAGCCGCTGCCACGGGTGCAGGTGCTGGTGTGCGAGGTGCTGGGGGTGCAACTGGGGCGCTGGTTGGTACGGGTGCTGGTGGAGCAACTGGGGCAGGTGCAGGTTGCTTGCCTTTATTAGACAATGCTTCTACATCTTCAGCGACGATGCGACCGTGGGGGCCACTACCTTGGAGTGTAGTTAAATCAACTTTGAGTTCTTTGGCTAACTTGCGGGCACGGGGTGAAGCTACAAGCCTTCCTTCTTTGTGGTTAGACCCGTTTTGAGACGCTAAGGCAGGTGTTGCGGCTGAGGCTGTGGCAGCAACTGGTTCCGGGGAAGAGGTAGGAGTAGCAGCCGCGCCGCCAGAATTGGCAAGAGATTTCGCCTGTTCAATTTCAGCTTCCGTTTCAGCGATGAAGGCGATCGCAGATCCTACCGGGGCAGTTTCACCAGCTTCAACTATGATATGGGCAAGAAATCCTTCATAGAAGGTTTCTACATCCATATCTGCCTTATCTGACTCTACAACCACCACTGTTTCGCCTTTTTCCACTTTGTCCCCTGGCGATTTCACCCAGGAGACGATTTTGCCTTCCGTCATGGTGGAACTCAGCGCCGGCATAAATACTTCGTGAATGCTCATAGGGCGGTTTGGAAATCAATGGTTTATGGACTTTAACAGTTTTTGTCAGATCGAATTGTATCTTGATGGGAGAGTTTTAGACTGTTTATATTTTAGTTGGGCATTGGGCAAAACAGTTCCGTTAGCGTCAGCGGGGCGTTTAGCCCGTTTCAAGTTCCGAGTGCTGAGTAAGGAAGTGAGATTCCTCACTCAGAACTGGGCACTCAGCACTCTTGAGGGGCATTAGATTATTCACTAATCACTAATGACTCTAGGAACCTAAATATAACTTAGAGGTCTATAATACAGAACTATCCTAAATGGTTAGCCAATATCTCAATCTAGTTTTAGTCATTGACTTGCAAAAACCAGCACGAGTTTCTCAAAGATTAAATGAGATTGCTATTTAATATTTCTCATAACCACTACTTAAGATACAAGAGCTTCTCACGGATAGAGGATGTAGGATGTAGTTCAATCTAGAATTCAAAATTGGTAATAAACCTATTTGAAATTCCTGTTTACTTTTATGTCGGCAAAGCTGAAATTCTTTTTGATTGTGATACTAAGTATCTCTGCGACGGCTGGTACTGGAGTTTATTTTATCCAGCACCAGCAATCTGCACCGATAGTTGAGACTAGTGATGAGCAAACCCAGCAGATGGGAGCAATACATCAGTCTCAGGAAGTTGCAGCATTTTCAGAGCGTTCCGATTATCAAACCATACCTTTAGAAAAACTTAACTCATCTCTCCAAGGCAGTAATCCTACTACCCTTGCCCTGAATGCCTTTGAGGAGATAGCAGTGGGAGGAACGCGAAAGATAGATGTAGTTTATCCCCAACCAAATCAGGCGTTAGTGACGATTACGCAAATCAAGCGGAGTAATAATTCAGTTGGGACGGTTAAATATCGAGCGGAGATGACAACCTTTGGGCGATCGCTTTTTATTAGCTCACCTCCAGTGTGGCAAATCGTTTGGGCTGGCTCCCAGGTGGAATGTTGGGCTGGGAGCCGCTCTCACACTAACACTAAGTTAAATCACATCTGTCATTAGTCATTGGTCATTGGTCATTAGTCATTAGTCATTAGTCATTGGTTACAAAATAAATGACAAAGGACAAAGGGCAAATGACAACAGACAAATGACAAATGACAAATGACAAATTTAAATGTCCCCGCGAATTTCTTCTACAACGCCATCGCGCAGAACGATTTCGACTTGCATTTTGCTAATCAGGTTATCACCGATTTCTACCCGGAAAAAGCCTTCCATTTGGAATTGGTTGACTTCCTGATCTTGCTGGAGAAACTGCACTTGCTGGAGGTTTTGCAGCAACTGATTTTTCTGCTCTAAAAATTCACTTTTCTTTTGATTGACTTGGAGTTGGATATTGTCAATTTGTTGGAGAGTCTGGGGACCAGGTGGTTGTAGACTCTGCTTTTGAATTGCGGCGATCGCTCTTTGTCCTTCAACGTCTAGCTGTTGCAGTTGCTGATCGAGTTGATTGATCTGGGTTTGCAGCTGCTGTTGTACTTCCTCTTTCCAGAGGGGAGTCACAATGACTTTGACGTTAACGACGCGTTTCAGAAGCAAATTAGATTTGGAGACATCCATAAATATTTCACGTTCACTCTTTACAGTTAGCAGGTGGAATGATCAGGCAAACATGCCGTCAATAATATCGCGATAGCGTTCCGTGACGACATGTCGGCGAACTTTTAGTGTTTGTGTCATCAAGCCATTTTCGATAGAAAACGGTTCCAGGATGAGTTTAAACGTTCCGATGCGGTCATCCGGTCGATAGCCTGGACGATTTTGGACTTCCCGATTCAATTCTTGGCGAAATAAATCCTGGATCATTTTACTCTCGAAGTCAATTTTTTGACTATCTGAGGAAGTCACTCGATCGCCCAGCGTATCCAGCGTTAGATTTTGACTTGCTGCCCATTTTTCTAAGGCTTCGACGTTGGGGACAATTAAGGCTCCCAGGCTGCGCCGATCTTGGCCGATGAGCATAATTTGATCGATGTATGGCGATCGCAAACACGCATCTTCAATCGGCTGTGGCTCGATGTTTTCCCCGTTAGTCAATACAATCGTATCTTTAGCCCTGCCAGTCAGCACTAAATCGTCTTGTGGTGTCAGCCAACCCAAATCGCCGCTATCAAACCAACCTTCCGCGTCAATTGCTTTCGCTGTCGCTTCGGGATTTTGGTAATAGCCTTGCATAATTTGCGGGCCCCTCAACAATACTAAGCCTCGCTTCTCTATTGGTAAAGGCGCTTTTGTCTCAGGATCGACGATTTTAGCTTCTGTAGCCGGGAGTGGTAGCCCTGATGCACCAATCAAATTCCGCCAAGGACGCCGTACATGGGTGACAGGAGAAGTTTCTGTCAAGCCGTAGCCTTGCAAAATCTGCACGCCAATAATTTCAAAGAAATTATCTATGTGTCTGGGAAGCGCACCGCCGCCGCTAATCATCTGCTTAACTTGTCCCCCTGTGGCTTCCCGAACTTTGGCGTAAACCAGTCGTTCTCCCAAGGCATGGAGGGGTAATAAAGCTGATGCTTGGATCTTAGCTGCTAATCGTTCGGCGGCTGAAGCATGAAGATTATTTAAATCCAATCCCTGAGCAGTTCGCTGGGCTTTGATATATTTGTCGCTAATGCCCAATAAAAATCTAATTAGGCGTTGCTTGTTGGCTGGTTGTTCGCGGAACTGCTTTTGCACTCCTTCATAAATCGATTCCCACAGGCGGGGTACACCGACCATGTAATTGGGTTTAAATTGTCTCAAATCCCCTTTTACAGAGCGCAAGTTGGTATAAACTTGCGTACAACCTTGAGATAGTAGGTAATATTCAACAGTTCGTTCGTAGCTGTGCCACGAAGGCAAAATACTGAGAACGATATCACCCGCATTTGGTTGTAATACTGTCCCAAAACTTATCACTTGGTGCATCAAATTGTTATAAGAGAGCATTACACCCTTGGGTTTACCCGTAGTACCAGAGGTATAAATTAGGGTTGCTAGAGCGTCACGATTTTGCTTGACTGGCACAAAATTATGATTTTTACCGATTTCGAGCAACTGTGAAAAGTTGAGTACCTTTAGGGTTTCGTCTGTTGGTGGTGCTTCATCGGAAAGTAAGATTAACACTTGAATTGGTAAATCTTTGAGGCGATCTTGGAGTTTTTTAAGTGTTTTTAAATCTTCAACGACGATCGCTGTACTGCCGCTATTCGCGATAATAAACAGCAGTTCTTCTTTTTCGGCTTGGGAACTACGCACCGCATCAACGCCTCCAGCAGTCATGATGCCTTGATCGGCAATAAACCACCGAGGACTGTTGTCAGCAATTAGGGAAATGCGATCGCCTACTTTTACTCCCAACGCTTGTAACCCAGCAGCAAATAATTGCATTTGCTCTGCCAACTGGGTATAAGTAATCGCCACTTCTGGTTTAGCGTGAGGATTGCGGAGAGCAACAATATCACCAAATCGTTGAGCTGCCAAAGGCCAAATTTCTGGTAGCGATTCCACATTTGTGTAATCTACCAACCGCTTTAATGCTTGCCGTTCTCGCTCGCTGATGTTAGATAAAAAAGAAGACGCGGTTTGGGTTGTTGACATAACACCTTACTTAAAGATTTTAAACTGATTATTTTCCAGCTTATTTTGTTATTCCGCTACAATAACCATCCTTATTATCCACATACCCTTCTGTGTACGATCATTCCAGGAATTCCACGTTTATATTTACAAAAATTTATGTTAAAGTTAATTTACATAGAGTGCAAGCAATGATTGTGTTTGCATCTTAGAACAGCGATCGCCTATGTTTCACAGGAGATGATTACCTATGAATTTTATCGACGGCATAATGCTAACGTTGCTCAATATTGCTGCTTGCATAGCGTTACCGAAGATTTTAGCTATTCTTTTGGCTGATAAAACCAAACTTACTGAAACATTGGCGAATGGTTCCAAATTACAAGCAGCCAAAATTGAACTTACAAGTTTTCCTTATTGTACAGCTTACCAATTGACAGGTAGCCAATACTGTAAATTCAGTCCTGATTTTTGTGCCAACTGTTCTCCGAATTGATGGACTGTTTGTCAGAAAAATTCGTCGGTACTTCCGAAAACCAGCAATTCAATTAATTCTTCAACACATATTCATTCTCGTTTCGAGAGCTTGAAATCCCTGACTTCTTGAAAAAGTTGGGGATATTTTTGTTTGTAACTCCTGCAAGGATTCCTAAACTTCGTCCAGATTCATAGTTAAACTTATCTCTGTATAGAACCGGGTTTTAGTGGTGCGCCGATATGGGATGAAACTCTTATAGGAGTGGTTGGGATGGCAGTAGCGGCAGAGAAGCGGCGAGAAGATATCAAAACTGCTTTCATGATTCCTGCGGATGTATTGATTGAAGCATGGGATGAAATCGGTTTGCCTATTTCATCCCATGCACATATCCAGAATATTCCTAGTAGAGTTCAACAACTCAAAATCAAAACTTTGCAACAACGCTTTGACGTTCTTAGTAGTGATTATGAGGTGGCTTACAATCAACTCAACTATACACTTAGTGCGAGCGATCGCAATATCATCCAACGCCAAATTGATAGCATCTTACAAGAGCTAGAGCGAGTAGAAAGCGAACTTAATACTATAAATCATTAATTTTAATATAATGACACACCTTATAGATATTTAATTCAGAAGCTTGATGAAACCATTCAAAATAACTAACAATTAAATAGGAGTCTATTATGTATGAACTAAATAAATTAGAGTTTGTTGGTCGTTCTCTAGCAACATTTAAAGCTACAGGTCGTTACGATATTCAATCTCCAAATTGCAATATTTACAAAGCTCTCTATCCTGAAGTTCTCAGACTAGAAGGGTTACGATTAATCAAATATAGTTCCCCTACTAAGTCATAACTAATTATACGCACGTCATATAATTTTAATTTTTCAAATTTTGGTAGATATACAGCGAAGAAATTGTATTTAAATCTACTTCTTTAGGCTCATCTTCATCCGCATTAGTATTTCTAAACAGGACTGTAAATGCACCAGCACCTAACCTATCTTGAGGAAATATGCGATAACAAGGCATCGTAGTTAAATGCGATTGATATTTGGCTAAATTACTAATTTCTATCGCTTTAAACTGGGGAAAGCGTTCCAAAAACCATTCACAAACTTGCTCATTTTCTTCGGGCGAATATGTGCAAGTCATATAAGCAAGATAGCCTTGTGGTGAAACAATTTTAGCTGAGTTAGCTATAATACGCTTTTGCCGATTTGCGCTCTTATTAATAGCAGTTGGGTGAAAACATCCGGGTGCTTTTTCACCTTTGGCAAGTAAAGATTGTCCAGTACACGGAGCATCTACTATGACTAGATTGCTAGAGCCGGGAAACATTTCGGCAAATATGCTCGAATCTCGATTAACCACCGCGCTAGGGCTAATCTGGCAACGCTTCAAATTAGAAATTAGCATTCCTAGACGTTTGCCAATTACTTCATTGCTGATGAGCAATTCAGGTTTTAAAGCTCTCCAAGCGAAGATACTTTTACCTCCCGGTGCGGCACACATATCAAAAACTAAACGCACTGACTCAGGAATAGCTAACAAAGTAGTAGCTGCAAACACTGAAGAAAAATCTAAACAATAGAAATATCCTTTTTCATGCAAGGGATGCTTACCAGGTTTCTCTCCCAGAGATAAGCGGTCTATAAATTGTGGTTGCCAAGAGGTTGGTGTTTCCACTGCTAAAGGTGCAATATCTGGCTTTTCTTGACACCAAAGAATACTAGGTGAAAAAGGCTGAGGATTCATTAAAGCCTCGATAAATTTTTCTTGCTCGTCTAGATTAGCGAACAAACGCCGCGAGACTTTAAGTAATAAATTAGAAGGTTTTTCCATCAAGATTATGAATTAGGAATTAATAGAAGTAAGTTGTATCTAAATCAAAATCAAACTGTTACACAAGAACAATGTAATTAAGGCTTTTGGCTTCATACTCAAAATATAATGACCGCCATTGGGAACGCAATGGCCAAGCTACCCCACTGCACCGGAGAAGGTCATGTTTTTAGATAGTTTTCAGGAAAAATTACGCAAACAAGCACAACTATGGAGGGATGAAGGATTAATTAGTTCTTCGCAGTATGAGCAGATAGCAGAACGTTATCAATTTAAAAACCTGGAAGCTGCTGCACGCGATCGCAATAAAGCGATCGCGATCGCTATCGGTAGCATACTTTTATGCTTAGGCATAATTACCTTTGTATCAGGAAACTGGCAGGGAGGATCGCGAGAAATCAAAATTATTCTGATGATGAGTTTGTTTTTTGCGATCGCCATCACTGGATTTTACACCTGGAGGCCACCTGAAGGAAAGAAGCCAGAACGAAGCAAACGCTTACTAGGAGAGGGGTTGCTAATTTTAAGCGCCTTCATCTTCGGTGCAAATTTACTGCTGATGGCCCAGATGTTCAATATCATCGGTTCAGTTTCTCAACTGTTTCTCGCTTGGGGATTCGGTGTTGTAGTTATGGCCTTTAGTTTGTCCTTAAATTCTTTAGGAATTCTGTCAATTGTCCTTGTGGAAATCGGCTACTGGACTGGACTAGAAGACTTATGGTACGCTTCAGGTGAGTTAACTTGGTCGCGGCTAGTAGTGCAGCATCTGCCTTTGTTGGCATGGTTGGTATTTGTACCCTTAGCCTACTTCTGTAGATCCCGTTGGATTTTTGGTCTAGCAGCCTTTGTTTTTGCTAGTTCCTTACAAGCTAACCTTAATCCACTGCCACTGCTAAATTATGCTGATATAGCCCCTTGGGTGGCATCTTTTGCTTTTGCACTGCCACCTGCATTATTCTGGAGTTATGATGATTTACTCTTTCCAAGCATAAATTACAGATTGTTTCAATCTCTAGCACGTAATTTAGCGTTGTTAAGCTTTGGCATCGTCTTTTACGTTTTGTCTTTTCGTTGGGTCTGGGAATCTCCAAATTATAGTTATAATCAGCCAACGAATTTGACAAACTTATTCGAGTCCCTGCCGATTATCGATTTGGGGATTCTCAGCGGCTTGGCGGTTTTACAATGGTTGTTTCTACTGCGCCAAAGAAATAATCCTCCGCGCCGCGAAGTGATTTTCACAACTGCTGTCATTAGTACATTTCTTGTCTTTATTGCAATAGTACCTTTTTGGCATCAAACTATCAGCCGGATTGATGAACTTGGCATTTTTATTTTCAATGTACTTCTTGCAACATTAGCCTGGGGACTAATTCAAGAAGGATTGAAATTAAGCAACAGAAGTTCCTTTTGGGGCGGTATGCTGTTAGTAACACTGCAAATTATCAGTCGCGTGCAGGAGTACGACACCGACTTACTTTTTAAGTCGCTAGTCTATGTCCTGTGCGGTTCTGCTTTAATTAGCGCTGGACTCTGGTTTGAACGCCGCTTACCTGGTGGTAGCTCTACAAGTAAAAAGTAGTGCAAATTTTAGATTTTGAATTTTAAATTTTGGATTGAATAAAAAATCTAAAATCTAAAATCTAAAATCCAAAATTCTGAAATCTCTGTGCGTCAAAGTTTTTAAAGTTTCTCTGCGTTAGTCCTAATCTCGTTACTTTTAACCTCTTCAAGACCTCTGCTTTTTAGGACTACGCTCATGACTAATACTTCTTCTGAATCTAAGAATAAACCCTTGTCTCCTGAAGCCGAATTTTCCAATAAGGTGACTTTTCGGGATTACTTGATTGCTACTGAACAAAAATCGAATAAGCCTTTACCTTTTTGGCGGTTACTTGCTCCCCTTGCGCTGCAAACAGGGCTAATTATGGCAGTACCAGCCCAAGCAGTTTATACAGATGTGACAGGTAAGACGGTGATTTTACAAACCGTACCTGTAGACCCTAACAATGCGATCGAAGGTAACACCTTAGCCTTAGATTACAATATATCCCGTACCTCAAATTTGAGCAGACTACCTGGCTGGCAAACATTAGTCAGCAGAGGTCGTGGAAGTGGCAGAAGATTGCCTGAAGGAACCAATATTTACGTGACTTTGCAAGAGCAATTATCTTCTGGTCGCGGTGTTCCTAGAGCTTGGAGACCGTTACGAGTCAGTAGCGATCGCCCCACAACTCTTAGAGCTAACCAAGTAGCCTTAAAAGGTGTTTATCAGGATGGTTCCGTTAACTACGGCTTGGAAACATATTACATCCCAGAAAACCAACGGCAGCAGATTCGGAACGATTTACAAGCCCAACGCGCCCGCAGAGGACAAGTACCACCTATTGTGGTCAAGGCGAAAGTAGATCCACAAGGAAAAGCAGTACCACTGAGTATGTGGGTGCGCGATCGCAACTATCGTTTTTAAGCTGTTAGGCAAAGCGTGTAAAGATGCAAGGTTTGTCTTCAAAATTCTGAGCACTGACTTCCGGCGCTCAGAATTTTCTGTTTGTCATTTTTATTTATAAATGACAAACAGACAAGTAAATGTTGATGCCATGATCTAGCACCATTTGTGAGAGGTTAAGGTAATTGTACTAATGTATAGAGGGTGCATTGCAAGGGGACAAATCAAACTTTTAGACTGGCGATCGCACTACAACTAGTATTGAGCAACACACTGCTAAGGCACAATCAACACTGGGCAAGGGGAAAGGTTAATCACGCGAGTGGTAACGCTATCATCCGCTCCCTCTTCAGTCAAGCCTAGCCCCCGACAGCCCATGATAATTAAATCTGCCCCGATTTCATCAGCGACATCGCAGATCGTAAAAGCTGGTTTGCCTTGCCTTTCTAAGGTTTCAGATTGAATTCCTTGCCCAGAAAATAAAGATTGGGCATTTTCCAGCAGTTTCGCAACTACCTCTGGTGACACCATCGGATCGTCGGCACTAGGCGCGTCTTTTGGTGGTTCTTCAACCACAGACAGCAGCACTAAGCGACTGCTGTACTTTTTGACTACGTTGGTGACAACATCAGCAGCTTCCCGCGTTTCCCGGCTTTGATCGATAGGAAATAATACCGTCTTAAATATATCTGTCACTTGGGTACCCCTGACTCCGGTAAAATCTTGATGGTTCTACTTTCAAAACAATAACAAAAAGGCAATCAGGAGAGTTTGGTGTGTCCAAAAAAAGTTTAGCAAGTTTATCTTCGGCTGATATCTCTGGGAAACGTGCCTTAGTGCGGGTTGACTTTAATGTGCCTGTGGACGACCAAGGCAACATTACTGACGATACTCGCATTCGCGCCGCTCTACCAACCATCCAAGATTTGACGCAGAAGGGAGCTAAGGTCATTCTCGCCAGCCATTTTGGCCGTCCCAAGGGTGTGGATGACAAATTACGCCTAACTCCCGTTGCCAAGCGTCTGTCTGAGTTACTGGGGCAAGAAGTCATTAAAACTGATGATTCCATTGGCGATGAAGTTGCAGCTAAAGTTGGCGCGTTGCAAAATGGCCAAGTGCTGTTACTCGAAAATGTCCGTTTTTACAAAGAAGAAGAGAAAAACGACTCAGAATTTGCGCAAAAATTGGCGGCTAATGCTGATTTTTATGTAAATGATGCTTTTGGTACTGCACACCGCGCCCATGCTTCTACTGAAGGTGTGACTAAATTCCTCAGTCCTTCTGTGGCTGGATATTTGGTTGAGAAGGAATTGCAATATCTGCAAAACGCCATTGAAAATCCCCAACGTCCTTTGGCGGCAATTATTGGCGGTTCCAAAGTTTCTAGCAAAATTGGCGTAATTGAAACATTGCTAGAGAAGTGCGACAAGCTGATCATTGGCGGTGGGATGATTTTCACTTTCTACAAAGCCCGTGGTTTGAATGTTGGTAAGTCTTTGGTGGAAGAAGACAAGCTGGAACTAGCTAAGTCTTTGGAAGCTAAGGCTAAAGAACGTGGCGTTGCTTTATTGCTTCCCACAGATGTGATATTGGCAGATAACTTTGCTCCTGATGCCAATTCTCAAACCGTTAGTATTGAGAATATCCCCGATGGTTGGATGGGTTTGGATATTGGGCCAGACTCGGTGAAATTTTTCCAAGAAGCCCTTGCAGATACCAAAACGGTAATTTGGAACGGGCCGATGGGTGTGTTTGAGTTTGATAAGTTTGCCAAAGGTACGGAAGCGATCGCTCATACTCTTGCCGAAATCGGTAAAACTGGCACAACTACCATTATCGGCGGCGGTGACTCGGTAGCGGCTGTGGAAAAGGTTGGTTTAGCCGATCAAATGAGCCACATCTCCACCGGCGGCGGCGCTAGCTTGGAGTTACTTGAAGGCAAGGTATTGCCTGGAATTGCAGCTTTAGATGATGCGTAATACAGACGTTACAGCAATTTTCAGGTAATTAAACCATCGTTAGGGGCGCACAGATGTGCGCCTCTAGTGTGAGATAGGAGAAAAAACTGTGGAAACCAAATGGCTGGAATGGGCACAGAAGTTACAAGCGATCGCTCAAAATGGTTTGACTTATTCTGAAAACCCTTTTGATATCGAACGTTACAAACAATTACGAGCGATCGCCACAGAAATCATGGCGAGTTACTCAAATGTAGAACATAGCTATGTCCTCGATTTATTTAGCCGTGAACTCGGATATGCAACTCCCAAAATTGATGTGCGAGGAGCAATTTTTCGTGACGATACTATATTGTTAGTCAAGGAGCGAGTAGACGGTTGCTGGACTTTACCTGGTGGATGGGCTGATGTTGGCGAGTCTTCCAGTGAGGCAGTTGTGAAAGAAATATATGAAGAATCTGGATATCAAGCACGCGCTATCAAACTTCTAGCAGTCTATGACAGAAACAAACAAGGACATCCACCATTACCCTTTTATGTCTACAAGTTGTTTTTTCACTGCGAACTTATTGGTGGTTCTCCATCATCAAGTATTGAAACTGAAGAAGTAGGTTTTTTCCCTGAAGGTGCGTTACCAGAACTTTCTCTGGGACGTGTGACACCAGCACAAATCAATCGACTTTTTCAACATTATCGCCAACCAGATTTACCGACAGACTTTGATTAGCGCTGTTTTATTTATGGCTCTCACGAGATAAAAATTAGAAACATTTGTAGTAATAAGTTTTTATAAATCTATGCGTAGGTTGGGTTGATGAACGAAACCCAACACCAATAATCCTTGATTTTGTTGAGTTTCACTATTGCTCAAGAAAGGTTTAGGTGTAGTGCAGACAGATTGAAAGACACTACTACAATAAACTTTTTGGCATTGTGGGGGAAAGGGTAAAGGTATGGAATTTTCCCTTAACCTTTAACCTTTCCCCAACATTTTTAATTTTTAATTTTTAATTTTTAATTCCGCCTTGCGGTACTAAGGCGTTGTCTCAGGAGTTGGTATTGGTGTAGGTTCAGGTTCAGGTGTGGAGGTTTCAGTAGGCGTGGGAGTAGGTGTCGGCGTAGGTGTCGGCGTTGGCGTGGGAATTGGTGTCGACGTGGATGTTTCCGTGGGCGTTGGTATTGGTAATGGGGGAGCGGTGGGATTTTCGGCTGTAATAGTGAGTTGATAATCTACTGGTTTCGTTGCTGTGGAAACTACGACAAACTCATAAAATCCATTTTCTGGTAATTTAGTTGACAAACTACGCTTGGTAGAATCTTCTAAAAATCGAATTTTGCCAGAGGGTGAATAGACTGATAACAAGACTTGGGAATTTGCTTCTAGCTTCAAGTCCAGAGATTGCTCTTTGGCAAGTCCAGCAATGAATACCTTACCACCACCAGGTTGCAGAGTACCGCTGACTGTTTTGCCAGTAGCCCCCGGATCGAAGACAAGCTTTTGGAAAGCGTTACCGCCAAGGATTGCACTGAGTCGATCGCTAACAAATCCATACCAAACTTGTCCAATGGGCTGACCTTGGAAACTTTTACCCCGCTGCTCAGGAAATACACTTAAGAATGCAGTATCTCCCAAATCATACAAAGAACGGCTACCAACGTTGATTTTGTTGACTTCCGCTTTCCAGCGATCGCGTTCAGCAGTTGTATAAGTTCCCAGCTTTTGGCGGGCATTATTACTCAGTGGTGCAAGCTTTTCTAGTAATTCTGAAGCTGTTTTATCCCACTCTGCGCGCAAACTCTCATCTTCAGGGCCATTGCTGAGAGTGCGTCCCCGTAAACTGGGATTTCTATCCCAAAAAACTTGATTCACCAAGTTTACATAAAAGTTAGAGTCAATACCCAACTGTTGGCGGCGATCGCTTAATCTTTCTTTGCGTTCTCGTTCTGCTGGCGAATATTGCGCTAAAGGATCGGTTGGTTGTTCGCTAGTTGGAATGGGGCTGGCTGTAGGATTAGGATCGACTTGCCCGACATCTCGTCTGCCATTCAATCCCCACCAAATTAATCCCACACTACCAGCAACTAGCGCCGCCACCAGGAAGGTTTTTGTTGGCGTCCACCAGGAGGAAGAGGGGGAAGATGAGGGATATGAGGGATATGCAGGGGTTGGCGAAGGTGGGGGAGGTGGAGAGACGGCGACGGTGGCGGATGTGGGTTGTGGTGGAGTGGGATATTGAGTTGGCGGATAGTTCGCTGGCGGTGAGTTGAGGGCTTGGAGTACTTGACGGGCTGATTGATAGCGATCGCTTGGTCTGGCAGATAGCATTTTATCTAATACCTGTGCCAAATTTTGACTCAGATTAACTTCCCGTCGCCATTGCCAACTGAGAGTATAGGTATCAATTAATTCTTGGGGTTGTTTTCCTGTCAGTAAAACCAACATTGTTGCTGCTAAAGCATACAAGTCGCTGTGGGGAGATACTAACCCAGTTTGCATTTGTTCTGGAGGTGCAAATCCGATTTTGCCTAATAAGGTTGGTGCTGGCGGAGGTGCAACCATACCGGGTTGGTAATATTCGGAAGCCACAGTTGCTACTACTTGTTTTACACCACCAAAATCAATTAAAACTGGCAGTTTATCAACAGTCCGAAGCATTAAATTATCTGGAGAAATATCTCGATGAATTACTCCTAGTGAGTGAATGTATTCCAACACTGGTAAAATTTGCTGGAACAATTGGCGTATTTCCGCCTCTGTAAAGCGCAAACCCTGTTGTATCCGGGTATTTAACAAAGAATTGTAAGTTTCCCCTTCTACATAATCTTGCACCAAAAATAGATATTCTTTGCCCCCTAAATTCAGCCGCAGCAGTTCCCGGAAGCGGGGAATTTGGGGATGTTGCAGTTTATAAAGAACACTCGCTTCTCTCTCGAACAGTTCTTCAGCTTTTTGGACAACGTAAGCGGTTTGAACTTGGGGGGAAAATTCTTTTAAAACGCAAAGTTCGCGGAAACGATTGACATCTTCAGCTAAATAAGTGCGTCCGAAGCCACCTTGGCCAATTTGACGCACGATCGCATAGCGATCGCCTAAAGTCATTCCTGGTTGGATACTATAACTCATGGGCGTATCCAACAAATTTTCGCCACACTGGAGACAAAAGCGACTACCTGGGGAATTTTCATGTCCTTTAGAACAATATATTTTTGTCATTTGTCATTTGTCATTTGTCATTTGTTATTAAGTTACTCTTCCCCAGTCGCCTTATTTGCCAGATTGTAGTTTACTGACTCGATCGGCTGCGATCGCATACCAAATTTGACCGAAAGTCTGTTGATTGAGTTTCTTACGATCGCGATCGGGAAACAAGCGATCGAATTTTTCATTGGTGTCTTTAGTCAATTGATCGATTGTATAGTTGCCAAACTGCCCCGATCGCGCTTGTTGTCTCCATGTATCGTAATCTTTTTGACTATAATTCCCCAATTTCCGACGAGCTGCTGTACTGAGGTCAGCCTGTTCTAGTTTATCCAATAAATTATCGGCAATATCAGACCATTCATCTCGTAAACCAGCATCTTCAGGTTTAGATGTCAGGCTACGTCCCTTTAATTCTGGTTTTTTTGTATAAAATAAATCGTCTACTGTGCGAATAAAAAATCCTTCAGTAATTTCTAACTCTTGACGACGACTGATAATTTTCTGGAGGTCGCTATTTTTTCCTTTGTCGCCTGCTGGTTTACCGCTGGGATTGGGAAACTGGGGAATTTGCGGTAATGAAATTGACGGGATAGTAATTGAAGTTACACTCTTAATCACTGCATTTACTACCGCCCATGCACCAGCGCCAGTTAAGACAACTAAAGCCGTCCCCCCTAGACTCATCACAAAAGGGCGAATCCAAACAGGGAAAGATGCCGGTTTAGCAATTGCTTGTGTTTGCCTCTGAAATCTGCTCATAACAGCACTGGCGCGTTGTCTTCCCGGAGCAACTACCATCGTCTTGATCTTGGTGGTAATATAATTGCCTGAAGATTTAGTTGCAGTTGGCGATGGTAAATCTCTGAGGATTTGCTCGGCTCGTTGGTAGCGATCGCTCGGTCGATAAGCCAGCATCTTTTTTAACACTGTTTCCAGTTGAGGACTAACTCGGATTTCCTTTCCCCATCCCCAAATTCCCTGATAACTATCGTATAGTTTCTGCGGTTCTTGACCTGTGAGCAACACTAATGTTGTCACCGCCAAAGAGTATAAATCACTACTAAAAAATGCTTTTCCCTGCCGTAGCTGTTCTTCTGGAGCGTAGCCCTTTTTACCTAACAGAGTGTTATTTCCAACCAACTTGGTGCGCCAAAAACCTTGAGAAGCTGGCAATTGTTTAACGCCACCAAAATCAATCAGCACTGGTAGATTATCAGAACGCCGCCAGATTAGATTATCGGGAGAGATATCACGGTGAATTACATCTCGTGAGTGGATGTAGGATAACACAGGTAAAATCTGTTGTAGGAGGGTGATTACTTCCTCTTCACTAAAGATTTTTCCTTGAGTTTCACGCTGTTCTAATAACTGGTAGTAATTGTCACCATCCACATAATCTTGCACTAAAAAGAAAAAATCTTTAGTGCCTATCTTCACTTGTAGCGAGGCGTGAAAACGCGGAATCTGTGGATGCTGGAGTTTTTTTAGGACATTCGCTTCTCTCTCAAATAACTCTTTAGCTTTTTGTAAATCTTGATTTTCTTGTACTTGGGGCGCAAATTCCTTCAGCACACAGGTTTGATGGGATTTATTGATATCTTCCGCCAAATAGGTGCGTCCAAAGCCGCCTTGTCCTAGATGACGAATAATTTGATAGCGATTATCCACAACCTGTCCCACAGCAAGAGGTAATGGTTCACCACAATGGGTGCAAAAGCGGTTACTACCATTATTTGTGTGTTGTTTACTGCAATAGAGCTGCATGGTGCTGAAGGATAAATTAAGGTTTTATTGAATGACTACAACGCGCATACCCTCATTTTCGGATATTCTACGAATTAAGAATTATTTTAACGGTGTTGATTTTCTTTTCAGGATAAACAATAAGTGTCATGAACCCAAAATCAAGACAGCAGCAAGTAATTAAAGCATTTGAAAATTTTTTGTCTACCCCCCTAGAAACGATACTGCAAAGGCATCTCAACACTCAAACTTCGGCAGCTTTGAGTTTATTTCACGATGTAGCGGCTAATGTACCTGCCTACAAGGCTTTTTTAGCAGAAAGGGAAATTGATCCCGCCACTATTCAAACCTTAGAGGAGTTTCAGAAACTACCAGCGATCGCTAAACAAAATTATATACTGCGTTATCCGTTAGCTGACTTGTGTCACAACGGACAACTCCAAGAGTGCGACATGATAGCTGCTTCATCAGGTTCTAGTGGTAAACCGACATTTTGGCCTCGTTTTTTCACAGATGAACTCCAAATCGCCACACGCTTTGAACAGATTTTTCACGATAGTTTCTATACAGATAGCAGACGTACCTTAGCAGTGATTTGTTTCACTTTAGGCACTTGGGTAGGTGGAATGTTTACTACTAATTGCTGTCGTTATCTTGCTAGCAAAGGTTATCCCATCACTGTAATTACTCCTGGTAACAACAAAGAAGAAATATTGCGAGTTGTGCAGGAATTAGGTTCAAGTTTTGAACAAGTGGTGTTACTAGGATACCCGCCATTTTTGAAAGATGTGATTGATACTGGTATCGCTCGTGGTGTGGAGTGGCAGCAATATCAGATTAAATTAGTGATGGCGGGAGAAGTCTTTAGTGAAGAATGGCGGAGTTTGGTTGGCGAACGAGTTGGTTCGCGAAATCCTTGTTATGATTTTGCATCACTTTACGGCACTGCGGATGCGGGAGTTTTGGGTAATGAAACACCGTTAAGTATCTGTATTCGCCGTTTTTTGGCAATAAATCCCGATGCAGCTAGAGCTTTATTTGGGGAATCGCGTTTACCCACATTAGTACAATACGATCCCTTCACTCGCTTTTTTGAAGTTCAAGATGGCGGATTGCTGTTTTCGGGAGATAACGGTATTCCCTTAGTGCGTTATGACATTTTAGATACTGGCGGGATAATTAGTTATGATGCCATGCTGCAATTTTTAGCAGAATGGGGATTTAACCCGCTTGAAAATCTTCGTTCTGACGCTCAAGAATCACCTAGAGGTATTCATCAGCTACCTTTTGTTTATGTCTTCGGTCGTTCTAATTTTACAGTTTCTTACTTTGGTGCAAATATTTATCCCGAAAATGTGACGGTGGGATTAGAACAACCAGGAATTCAAGAATGGGTGACGGGTAAATTTGTGTTGCAGGTGAAGGAAGATGCAGATAAGAATCGATTTTTATCTGTGGTTGTGGAGTTAGGAACAGGGGTAGAGGATAGTGAAGATCGAAGAGATGCGATCGCATCTTCTATTCTTTCACAATTGCTACGTCTCAATAGCGAGTTTGCTAATTATGTTCCCGCAGAATATCAAACACCACAAGTTACATTAGCGCCAATGGGTGATTTTGAATATTTCCCAATTGGTGTGAAACATCGTTATACGCGTCAATAAAAAATGCGATGATGAATCAGGAAGAAGACGCGATGAATCGCGTCTCTACAAGGGGGAATGGGGTGGTTGTTCGCGATCGCGTTCCCAATTGATTGGGTTATTGATAATATATTGTCTAATTTGATCGAGGGCAAATTGATCGCGAATTATGTTGTCATGAAACCTTTCTTGCCATCCAAAACCTTCATATATTTGATTAATTTCAAATGTACATCGTCCTTTGTACCACCTAATAATTTTAGAAAGGGAATTGTTAGACAACATCGGATTAAATAACCCAGTAACCCCACCCCGTTGATCGTTCCCCCTTGTAGAGACGCGATGAATCGCGTCTTCTTCCCGTGTTCGTCGATTCATCGCGTCTTCTCGTGTTTGATTAATAACCAAAATCCCATGAATATGATTAGGCATGACGCAAAACGAATCTATCTGGCAATTAGAAAAATGATTAGGAATCTCGCACCACAATTTATGAGCAATTTCTCCAATTAGCGATCGCTGCATTTCTCCTTGCACAACCTCACCAAAAAAGCATTTTTTACTGTCGGTGCAAATGGTAACGAAATATCCAGCATTGCTAGCATAACTCCATGCTGGTAAACGTGTTGAATCAATTCGATATTTACCTTTGTATTTAGGTTTGTTGTTTTCTGGTTGAGGATCGGAATGATTCATGATTACATCTTTGATTGATACAAAAATTTATGCAATTATTGCTTTGCATTGATGTAATTGCCAACCCAAAAAACTCGGAATTATTTGTGCTATGTAAATGATGGGAAATAAGGAAGAAGACGCGATGAATCGCGTCTCTACAAGGGGCGCGATCGTTTTTGCGATCGCATTCCCATTCTGTTTACAATATCTGTTTCACTAGGGGCGATCGCCTTTGCCACAGTTTCCCCTAAGATAACCAAAGCACCTGGAAGATTTGATGCATAATAAAAACTAAACCTTGAAATTATGAAGTAGGCAATGAATACTACCGATAATTCTCCGATGGATGATGGATCATCAGCAGATTTGATCTCTGTCGCAGAGTTACAGCAACAGCTTAATGACTTACTCCAGCAACTATCTCCAGAGCGATTACGGGTGCTGACTGATTTTGCTGCTTATTTGGCAAATGCTGAAAGCGAAACTGCAACCCAAGAACTTTTGGCAATTCCTGGATTGTTAGAGCGAGTTAAGCAAAATCAAGTAACGCCTAAAGCCCAATACACCGCTTGGAGAACTCTTCGCTCTGATGTATGAAGTTATTCTTCATCCCGATGTCCAAGAAGTTTATGTCAATGCTGACAAAGCTTTTGCTAAGAAAATTGCCCGATGTTTGCAGCAGCTAGAACAAACTCCTCGATCGCACCCCAACATTAAAGTCCTGAAGGGAGATTATGCAGGTTACTATCGCTACCGAATCGGGGATTACAGGGTCATTTATTCTATAGACGATGAAGTTGTGCAAGTACTTGTTGTGGCAATCGCTCATCGCAGTGAGGTATATAAACCGTAAAGGCGATCGCTTAATCAATTCATTGCGGCGATCGCAAAAACGATGCCTGCGGCGGGCTACGCCTACGCATTGCCATTCTGTTTACAATGTCTGTTTTACTAGGTGCGATCGCATTCCCTGGATTGCGGAAAGATCCGACGCGATAGATTTACGAGACGCTTACGATACAGCACGAATCGCGTCTTTACAAGGGATTGCTGCTTCTACATTTCGCTTATGTTTTGGCTGGAGGAAGTATTTTTCTTTCCTACTCTCCATCTTTCACTTTCTCTTGTTGATGCCAAGCTTGATAAAAAGCTGGATAGGGCATACTTTGGGCGCACTTCCAGATAACTTTGTAGCAATTATCAAATCGCTCAACGCCAAAAAAGAAACTCTACCGTGCTAGAAAAAACCGAACAGAGAGTAATAGGATTTAAATCGATTAATTCCAGCCTCGACTTTGGTGATTCGATCAGCTTAAACCATTTAACCGAGTTAACCGGGCAACTCCGCAACCAGATTGACCAGTATAATATGATGCTAACTGCCATTGACACTGCAAAGGAACAAATAGAAACCCTTGAAAAGACTATCCGCGAAACTTCAGAGCGCTTAGTCAGTGGTGTAGTCTTGAAGTATGGCAAAGACAGCCGGGAATACGAGATGATAGGCGGAGTACGCAAAAGCGATCGCATTCGTAAAGCCACTATCGCCCGGTTAAAATCCACCGCAGACTCAAAAGCGGCTGCTACACAGACGGCGTAATGAGCAACAAGCAGGCATCATTCACGGTGAATGATGCCCATGTTTAGTGTAGGCGTAGCCCGCCGCAAGCATCACACGATCGCAGTTTTATTCCTCAATCAACTCAAAATCAACTCGCTCATAAATATCACGCAAGGTAATTTGAAATTCGATAGAATCTAAGACTAAAACTGCATCTTCACCTTCATATTCCTTAAAAATCCATTGTCCTTTTGTTTGCTTGATAAATTGTTCGACAGCAAAACTATACTGGTCAATCATGATATATTCTTGAAAACCAGGAATTGAACGATAATCAGTAAACCAAAAAGTTTTCCTAAAAGGTCGAACCACTAGTGATACAGGAGATATCATCAAGAAATGAGTACAGAGAAGCAAGTATTATGTAATACTAATTATATAAAAAATAGTTATCATAT